>JAMONO010000157.1 GCA_027065715.1 Flavobacteriales bacterium | reverse complement strand
TGAAGTGCGGCTTTCATACTGGTCGGATTGGCATTGTATGTATCCAAAATAATAAGATTACCTTTTTTTTCAATAATTTGCGAACGCATATTTTGCGGCACATAGTTTTCCAGTGCACTTTTTATTTGTTGGTCTGAGATATTAAAAAATTTACCGACAGTTATGGCATATCCGATATTTGACAAATTATACAAACCGGTTAATCGGGTTTGAATAATCGTATCATTCAATTTGATTTTAAGTTGTGCACTATCTGATATATTTTGTAACTGCACCTGAGCCGGATTATTTTGATAACTGAAAGAATAAGTTTGCAAACCTTCGGCTGCTTTTTGTATCCACGGATCATCGGCATTGACAAAAACAAATCCGTTGTTATTTTTTATATGTTCAAAAAGAGCTTTTTTTTCATTAAAAACTCCTTTTTCATCTTTAAAAAATTCCAAGTGTGCCTTGCCTATACTTGTAATGATACCGAAATCGGGATTGGCAATTTGGCTTAATTTTTTTATTTCGCCAAAATGATTGCTTCCCATTTCGACCACGGCAATGTCGGTATCTTCGGGAATATCAAGCAAGGTAAGCGGCACGCCTATATGGTTGTTGTAATTGCCTTTGGTTGCCGAAGTATTGTATTTTTGCGACAATACGGCATGCACCAATTCTTTGGTAGTTGTTTTACCGTTACTACCTGTTATACCAATGAGAGGCATACCCACATAATCGCGATGCAAATGAGCTAAGTCTTGTAAGGCTTGCAAGGTGTTTTCAACCCAAAAAAAACGTTTTTCTTTAATTAAATTAAGTTTTTTATCATCGACTACGGCTATATGTGCGCCTCGTTTAAGTGCATCGACGGCAAAACGGTTTCCGTCGTGTTTTTCGCCTTTGAGTGCCCAAAAAATATCACCCGGTTGCACTTCGCGATTGTCTCGTTTGATTACCGGATGTTTCAAAAAAATTTCGTGCAATTCTTTTATTTCTTTTTTAGTCTCTTTCATCGCCGTGTTTTTTAATCATTTTTTCAATTTTTTCGACCATACATTTATTTCCGACATAAAACGGCACACGTTGGTGTAACTCGCGAGGTTTTATTTCCATAATACGCCGTTTGCCGTCCGAAGCCTTTCCTCCGGCTTGCTCGGCTAAGAAAGCTATGGGATTACATTCATATAACAAACGTAACTTTCCGTTAGGATACCGGCTCGAATTGGGATACAAATACACACCCCCTTTGATCATATTCCGATGAAAATCAGAGACTAACGAACCTATATAGCGCGAAGTATAAGGACGGTCTCCTTCTTCTTCCTGACAATATTTGATATATTTTTTGATACCTTTTGGAAAGTGCCGGTAATTACCTTCATTGATAGAATATATTTTGCCTTGATCGGGAAACTGCATGTCGGGGTGTGAAAGATAAAAAACACCCAGTGCGGGATTGAGCGTAAAACCGTTTACGCCGTGTCCCGTTGTATAAACCAACATGGTAGAAGTACCATAAATAACATAACCTGCGGCAATTTGATTAACACCGGGTTGTAAAAAATCTTCTTCGGTTACGGGTTTGCCAATCGGACTGATACGTCGGTATATGGAAAAAATAGTTCCGACCGAAACATTGACGTCAATGTTGGAAGAACCGTCCAAAGGGTCCATTAATACAATATATTTGTTATTGTTTTTTTTGTCTTTACCGACGATATTAATATAGCTGTCTTCTTCTTCGGAAGCAATGCCACAAACAATTTCGCGGTTAATCAGTGCTTGAATAAATACTTTATTGGCAAATACGTCGAGTTTTTGTTGTTGTTCGCCTTGCACGTTTTTATTATTGGCAGCACCGATAATATCGACTAAACCGGCTTTGTTTACTTCGTGATTGACTACTTTTGCCGCCAAACGAATGGAATTGAGCAAACTGCTGAGTTCACCGGTCGAATAAGGAAAATGAGCTTGCCGGTCAATAATAAATTCGCCTAATGTAATATGTTGTTTCATTTGTATAAAATGATTGGTTTAAAATCGGGTGCTGATTTGTATTTTGATGTTGCGTCCGGGTGCACTGACAGCCGATGCAAATTCTTTATAATGCACGTCAAAAATGTTTTCAACCGCTACATTCAAACTAAAATTTTTGTTGATATGATAAGTACCGTACCAATTGAGAATATGCCATTGCGGAAAACCTACGTATGCACCGGTTTCGGGATCGATGGGTGATTCGTCCAAATTGTCAATACCACCGATTACATCATACTCGTTCAAAGGTTTTTCGAGCATAAATTTGTATTGTAAAGCGGTTATCAGATTTTCAAATTTATAGGTTAGCTTGGTATTGCCGTAAACCGGTGGTATGGACGGCAGAGGTCGTTGTTTATCAATCATTTCGCCTTTGGTATAAAAAACACCGCCTTCTAAGGTAAGTCTTGGGGTTATTTTTCCGTCAATTACCAACGAGCCACCATAAAGTTTGGCATCACCTACATTAACATTGGCATAGGTTTCGACTCGTTCGCCGTCGTAGAGCGTGGTAGGTACTCCGGGTTGCAGTTCAAAACGGTCGCGGGCTATGTAATTATGTAGTAATGAATAAAAACCGTCAAATGATATACGGAATTTGCTTCGATTGAAAAATCGGGTAATTCCCAGTTCGCCATTGTAAGCATACTCGGGTTTTAAATATATGTTCGGAACGGTTACTTTGCCTTTTTTTTCGCGTATCTTACCTATATCGTCTACATTGGGCGAACGAAAACCGGAAGAAAGAATAAAGTTAAATTTCCAATTGTCGGGTGAAAAAATATAACTCAAATTTCCGGTAAAAGCAAAGTTAGCCAATTCGTTAATATTATACGGCAAAGTTATAAAAGTATTGTCTTGCCAACGTACACTTACATAAGTTTGAGTAAATCGCAAGCCTCCGTTAAAACTGTGTTTTTTGTTCAAATTGTAACGATAATTGGAATAAGCTGCAAAACTTGAATAATTACTACCGCCGTCGGGATATCGCGTTTGCACGGGTGGCCCTTCGGTGTAGCCTGTTATTTGATTGCCTTGTGTTATGAGTTTTTTGCTGTATGCTTTGGAATTAACTTCGTTATATGTTACTTCTAATCCGTATGAAAATATTTTGTTTTTGTTAAATCGGGTGTTAAAATCGGCATTTAACGAATATACTTTAACGTGTTCTTCTTGGTATTTGCGTGTTTCGCTGGTAAATTTTCGAGATATACGACTTTCTTCCAAGTCTTGATATGCTAAAATAATCGTGGCTTTTTTAAGCCACTTTTTATCCGTGTGCAACAAAAGTTGTGGCGAAAACAAAAATCTTTTGGAAGGTCCGTAGCGCCATTCGGCATATTTTAATTTTCCGTTTTTTAATTGGGTTAATTTATCAAAACGATCTATTTCGGAGTTGAAATTAAGCTGGGTATCAAATATCAATTCGTTTTTTTTGCCTAATGAAATAACGGTTTTGTTAAAAAAATCTTTTTGTTTAAAACCGGTATTGGGCTGCACCAAGGTATCGCCGTTTTCGGTAGGTTGGTCGGTATAGTAGTTTTCGGTATTGATTGAATAATAGCGAACGATTCCCCACCGGTCATAGCCGTGCCATCGTTTTTTTCCCATACGAATATTTCCGAAATCGTTGTAAGAAAAAGCAAAACTTGTAGCCCACTTTAAAAAACTGACTTCTGTATTGAAGTGATAAGAAGTGCTGTTGGTAGCACTTGCATAGCGGGCAATTGCACTGCCCGAAAGTTTTTTGTAATTGTTAATTATCGGGGTTTTGGTATAAAAATTTATCACACCTCCGAGCGCATCGGAACCGTAAATTGACGACGGTCCGTAAATAATTTCGGTTCGGTCCAACAGCAAAGGATTAACTGTAACAGCCGTATGCAAATGTCCGGTGCGAGATATGGCATTGTTGAGCCTGATACCGTCTATCACCAATAGCACTCTGTTGGCTTCCAAACCTCGTATAATGGGACTTCCTGCTCCTCCTTGAGTCTTTTGTACAACAATATTTCCGGCTTTTTCGAGCAAATCGGCGGCTGTTGAAGGAACAATTTTCATGGTTTCGGCACGATCGATAACTTTTACTTGACGGGCTATGGATTTTCTTTTGTTACGGGTTCTGGAAACCGACAAAATCACGTTGTCAAGTTTTTGATTATGCCGTATCAATTCAACCGAATATTTATTTTTTAAAATTTCGCGCTTGGTTATTTTGAAAGTTTCATAACCGGGGTGTTCAAAAATAATGGTATCTTTTTTCTTAAAATTTCTAATATTGATGATGCCTTCGGCATTGGTATGAAAAATATATTTGTTGTCGGTGCTTCTTACCGTTACGTTTTGTATCGGAAAAGTTGTTTCCATGTCAAGCACCACTATATTTTGAGCCGATATATGTTGCCACAAAAATAAGGAAAGCCAAAGAATAAGAGGTAGTTTGTTTTTCATACGCATCTGAGATTGCCACAAAGTTACAATTTATTCGTATATACGGTGCAAAATTTTGACCGATTTGGGTGTGATAAATTGAGCAATGTGTAATTCATAATAATCCATTAAAAAATCAAGGGCTCTTTTTCTATCCGCCGATGTCATTTTTTCGGTATTTTTTGTATCAAAAATCATACCTAAATAAGCTTTTAAAATAAGGCTGTCGGCAGGCGAAAGGTATTTATAGGGTGGTATGCGGTCGGTAAATTGCCCGTTGTATAAATCAAAATAGTCTCCTTGTGTTTGATTATCGGGAAAGAAACCTAAAAGACGACTGAGTTGTAATAAAAACAGTACATGAAAATCGGGATTAAAAATTTCGTTGTCAAGTTGCATAAAAGCATGTTCGATGAAACGAAACAAATCGGTATCTGCTTGTTCGTTTTTTAAACTTTCGAGTAATACTTCGCGTATGAAAGTTGCTACATTGAGTTTATCAAAATTGAGGTGAATATTTTTGTAATGATAATAAATACGGGCTTCTTTGATATATTCGAGTTGTCCTTTATTTTTGTGGGTTGCAACAAGTTCCAACAAATTTGCTGGCTGAAAATAAGCTTTTTTGAGGCGGCTTTTGTTTTTTTTAAAAAAATTACGGATAAAATATGCGGTAAATCCGGTCTGTTCGGTATAAGTTTTTACAACCGCATCTTGTTCGTTATATTTTATTACCGAAAGAACAATTGCCTTGGTGCTGATATTCATATTTACTTGACGATTAGTATTTTGGCGGTTTGGGTTTGCGTGCCGTCTTCGTTGGTAATCAAAGCTATATACACACCCGAAGCTACTTTGTATTTTCCAAAGGCTGTTAAATCCCAAGTTATGCTTCCGCCTTTTGAAATGGTTTCATAAACCAAGTCGCCTGCCACATCAACTATTTTGACACTCACCCCTTCAATCAAACCGCGTATGGTAACAAAATCGTGTTGTTGTTGATTGACCGGATTGGGAAAGGCATATACGTCATTCATATTTTCGCCTGCTTCGGTGGCATTCCCCTTAAAAGCCACCATACCGTTTAAAGTAGCAAAATAAACCATACCCGAAACACCGTCCACAGCCATATCGTAAATATCGTTGGAGGGCAAGGGACTGTTTTCTTTGGTAAAATGATAAATGGTTTGTGTACCGTCTTCGTTTACATAATAAACTCCGCTTCCCAATGTTGCAATCCATTTGTTATTGGAACCGTCCACACATATATCGGTTATATCTTGTCCTTCCATAAGCAATTGAACGGTGTTTTCATATATAATTTTAACAGGTTTGAACGCCACATTGGGATCATCAAACATTTTTTGGGGATTGGGCATAATCCGCAATCCGTTGATATTGCCTTCCCACATAATATTGTCTTTGTCGATATCCAAGCCTTTAACGTATGTAAAATCCGACGGATCTATGCCTTTTTTATTTGAAACAATTTGACCGGTATCGGGATTGTATCCCACCACTCCTCTGTATTCGGTCCCTAACCATATATTGTCTTCGTCATCGATAACCAGCTCGCTAAAACCGTGATAGTCGGCTATATCGGGAAAAACCGATTGCAAACTTATTCCTTCCCAAGTATCGTCGGGTTTTAGTTTTAAGAGTGCCGGACGAGCACGTTGGGTTACCCATAAATTATTTTGACTGTCAAAATTCATGGCAAAAACCCGTACTCCGTCACCCGAAAAAGATTGCAATAAACTGTTATTTTGATCAAAATATTTATCAATTTGGTTGTCTTTTAAACGAAACAAACCGTTTTTTGCCGAAGCTATATAAACTTCGTTTATATTGGTCGGATTTATTTTTACAAAAGACAAATTGGGCACATTAAAAGTCTCGTAAGGGATATTGATCCATTGTCCGTTTTGATATGAACTGACTCCTTCGCGATAAGAACGGTAAGGATTAAATTGACGGTGGTCGCCATAGACTACCCAACAGTGCTTGTCGTGTGCATCGACCGCAAAAGCATGATTACTCAAAGGCGAATCGGGGTGTAATTGAGCAAACTGAAATCTATCGACCGGTGTTTTTACCAAACCGTGCTTGCGCGAACCGATATAAACAAAACCGTTGCTGTCGGTTGCATCGAGCAAATATTCGTTAGACAAACTGCTGTCGTCAAAACTATTTTGCAAAATATAATCAAGCGTATAGACATAAATTTTATGTCCCGTGGTGAGAACTATATAATCGTTTATTTGAATTTGCTTGATGCGAACGGGTAAACTTATTTTTTCTTGAAAAACCCCATTGTCATATTCAAACAGTTTGGTATCGGACACAACTACAGGGTTACCGTTATTTTGAGCCATTTTGTCCCAATTGCGATTATCAACGGTTTGCCATACATTATAGTCTATGAGATTGTCGTTTATGTCCGCTTTTTTTAACCCGTGTTCGGTAGCTATATATATCTGATTATCAATAATTTCAACGGCATTTACTTGTTCCAAACCGGCACCTGTTCCGGTATAATAAGTATCGCCGAATTCATTACGTTCCAAATTATAAGTGCTGATACCGTATCGGGTTGCCAGATAAAGCGTATTGTTACGAACATAAATATCGTTAAGTTTTTTGCGATCGGCGGGAATAAACGAGTTGTAAGCCAAATCGGGAGTTAAAGTAATGTTTTTTTGTTCGTCTAATACTTCAATCAATCCGCCTTTATGAAATATAAACAACTTTTTTAAAGCTTTATGATAATAAATATTTGAAATTTTATCACCCGATAAACCATCGACACTCGATATTTTTTCAATTTCATCATTTTGAGTATCATATATAAAAATGGCATTTTCACTTTGCGCGTAAATTTTGGTATCAACCGGCTGAACATGTTCTACCCGTAAATATGAAAACATATCAACCCAACGGTTGTTTTGAGCCCGCCCGAAACCTAAACCCAAACCGAACATTAAGTAATAAACAATAAAACGGGTATTTATTTTCATGCAACTTATTTTTTGATTTCAAATATAAACGAAAATTGAACAAGTTTAGTGCAAAAAGATTTTTTTAATTCAAAATTCACAATTCAAAAATAATGACCGCACCCAATCCCATTAACAACAGTCCGAAAATTTTTATCACCAAATTTTCATACTTTTCATAAATTTTTCTCATCGCCCGACCGGTAAAAACAAACGAAACAAAAACAAACCATAAAAAAGTAACGGCTATAAGCATAAAACTAATTACCAACAACACCTGTGTAGGGACATCGGGAGGTATAACCAAACTAAAAATACTTAAAAAAAACAATGATGCTTTGGGATTTAAAACATTGGTTAAAAAACCCGTTTTGACAGCTTGCCAAACATCAGGAACCTTTGGGTGTGCTTGTTTTTCCATTTCAATTTTCGGTTGATTCTCATTGATAGTTTGCATACCTATATATATAATGTATAAAGCACCGGCAATTTTAACCATTTTAAAGACAAAAACATTGTGTTGCATCATATAAGCAACACCGGAAATTGAATATAAAATATGCACCCCGATACCCAAACTAATCCCAAAAGCGGTATAAACTCCCGTTTTTCGGTCATATTGCATAGCATTTTTCAACACCATGACAAAATCGGGTCCGGGACTCATGACCGCCAAAAGATGAATAACAAAAATTAAACCTATTAACGAAAGGTATTCCATAGAGTTGCTTTAAATTTCAGTATCTTTGCACAAAGATACTTGTAAATTTCCATTGATAAAACATGAACAACCGATTAAACCGATTTTTTAACTTTTTGCTCAAAAATAACAAGTTGCGAACCTTTTTGTTCTTTTTGATTATTTCCATATTGCTTTGGTTTTTCTCACAATTATCCAAAAATTATATCTACACGTTCAAAATTCCGGTTGTATATACCCACTTGCCGGCACATACTTATTATGACACATCAAACAACGATACTTTGATTGTAAAACTAAAAACATCGGGATATCAATTGTTAAAACTAAAAATCAGCCGTCCTGTATTGCAAGTCAATTTTAACCGAAGAAATCAAAATCAAAAAAAATACAAACTTGCCGATGAATTGACAACCGAACTAACCCACATGCTCGGTGCCGAAAACAAAATTTTGACAATTAGCCCCGATACCCTGTATTTGAAACCGGAAATTTATTACAAAAAAAAATTACCTGTATGCGCCGATCTGAGCATACACTACCAACAGGGATATAAAAACACAAGCAAACCACAACTAACTCCCGCACAAATATGGGTATTTGGCGACTCAACTGTCTTGAACGGTTTAACTTGTATAACTACCGAAAAATATCGATTTGATCAAATCAACAGCACAATAAATCAAAAATTAAAACTAAAAGTACCTGCAACAATCAAAACCAAAATATCGGAAGTGCAATTGCATGTCCCCGTTGATCAAATCATTGAAGACACCTTGCATATCAAACTAAAAATCAAACAAATAGGCAAAAAAATAATTGTTTTTCCTGACCGTGTCGTCGTGCAATACAAGACTTTCATGCAACAATTTGACAAAGTGAACAAAAACCAATTTAAAGTTGGCATCAATTTTGAAAATATTAATGATACAAAACAAGATACCATATTGATACCTAAAATATTACAAAAACCCAAAGAAGTTTTTGACGTACAAATCAAACCCGACAAAATAGTCTTTTTAATACAACAATTATGATTAAAATAGGATTAACCGGCGGAATAGGAAGTGGCAAAACAACACTTGCCAAAATGTTCGAACAAAAGGGCATACCGGTATATTACGCAGACAACCGTGCCAAAGAATTGATGCAAACCGACAGCAAATTAATAACCCGTATCAAACAATTGTTGGGCGAAAAAGCTTATCAAAACAACCGGTTAAACACCAAATACATAAGTGAAATCGTCTTTGAAAAACCCGAAAAATTAACCGCCCTCGAACAAATTGTTCACCCTGCGGTCTTACAAGATTTTTTGTCTTGGGCAAAACGTCAAAAATCAGCTTTTGTAATCATGGAAAATGCTATTTTGCACAAATCCGGAATGGATAAAGAAATGGATTATGTAATATTGGTTACGGCAAATGACGAAATTCGCCAACAAAGAGTGGTAAAAAGAGATAAAACCAGCCCCGAAGCTGTTAAAAAACGCATGCAAAATCAAGAAAAACAAACCGAATTGTTAAAAAAATCCGATTTTGTGATTGAAAATAATTTTTCAATGGAAAATTTGCGACAAAAAATCGAACGAATCTTTGAAAATGTTAATTTTAAGTTAAAAAAACGTTAATTATTACAGAATTGTAATGATAGTTTTATTTTTTTAACATAATTTTGCTTGATGAAAAGGAAAAGTATCATACTTTTAGTCATTTTTATGACTATTTCGGTCATTGGCATAAGAATGATGCAGGTGCAACTGAGGGAAAATGACATCAAATTACGCAACCAGCGTTTTTATTATTTGATGAACCAAATTTTGTATGCCGTTACATCCAAGGCACAAAATTATGAGTTTGACAAATATTACAAAAAGTTTAGAGATGCCAAAAATGAAGAAGGAAAAAATAATGTTTATGAGTTTGTTTACAAAAAAGAAAACAAAAATACCAATGAAGTTTTCGCTTATAAACACTTGGTGTTGGAAAAAGGCATCAATCTAAAATTTACCATATCAGAACAACAATTCGATTCGGTTTTTGGTAAATTAAGTATTTCCAAAACCAAATCGAAATTTTACAGAAATAGAAAAATTCAGCAAAAAAACGAATTGAACAAAGCTGAGTTATTGAACATTGACAACCGGTATTTGGAAAGCACTTTTAAAGATATTTCGGTAATTGAACCCATTTACAAAAGAGTATCGATTGACAGTTTGCAAAGTTGGATAAAAGAGGAATTGATCAAACGGGGTATCGATTACAAATATGAATTCGGAATATTAAACGACGGTATATTAACCAAAGTGCATTCCAAACATTTTCGTCCGGGCGATCCGAAATTTAAATATTACAAATTCCGAATATTTCCGGATAAATCGGGATTGACCAAATACGAATTAGTTCTTGCATTTAATAAAAACGAATTGTTTAAGCATGAAAGTATGCGCATACAGTTTTTGTCCGATTTATTGATGTTGGTTATACTAATTATATATGTATCGACCATATATTTTATCATCAGACAAAAACGTATATCGCAAATGAAGACTGATTTTATCAACAATATGACACATGAGTTTAAAACACCCATAGCTACTATCAATTTGATTGTTGATGCCATGAAATCGCCACGTGTAATACACGACGAAAGCCAGCTAAAAGCTTACTTAAACATGCTTAAACAAGAAAACAAACGTATGCTCAATCAGGTGGAAAGTGTTTTGAGCCTGTCGGTTTTGGACAAAATAGACCACAAACTCGACAAACATCCGGTTGATGTGCACGAAATATTGGATACCGCCATACAACATGTCAGTTTGTTGATACAAGACAAAAGAGGCTTTTTAAAAACCGATTTCAAAGCACAAGAAACTGTAATAATGGGCGATGAAACCTTATTGACCAATGTATTTGTTAATATATTGGACAATGCGGTTAAATATGCCAAAGACCACCCCGAAATTGAAGTGCGAACTTATAACGACAAAAAAGGAAACTTGATTGTCGAAATAAGTGATAACGGAATAGGTATGAGCAAATCGGTGCAAAAGAAAATATTTAAAAAGTTTTATAGAGAAACCACCGGTAACATACACAACGTCAAAGGACACGGACTCGGATTGTCATACGTATTAAAAGTAGTTCAGTCGCTCAACGGAAAAATAAACGTTAAAAGTGCCAAAGGAGAAGGAGCAACTTTTATACTTAATTTTCCGATAGTAAAAAAAAATACACAAACATAAACACAAACATTACAGACATGACACAAACAAAAAAGAAAATCTTATTGGTAGAGGATGACATTAATTTCGGAATTATTCTCAGAGATTATTTGAGATTAAACGATTTTGATGTAACTTTGGCGCGCAACGGGATGGAAGGTTTTGAAAAATTTAAAAAAGATTATTTCGACCTAATCATTTTGGACGTAATGATGCCCTATAAAGACGGGTTTACATTGGCAAAAGAAATAAGGGCACGCAACAAACAAGTGCCGTTGATATTTTTGACCGCCAAAACCCTCAAAGAAGATATGGTTAGAGGATATCAACTCGGCGCAGACGATTATGTAAACAAACCTTTCGATTCGGAAGTCTTGTTATACAAAATCAAAGCTTTGCTTAACCGCCGAGTAGCCCCCGTCCAAGAAGAAAAACCCGAAGCGGTTCATTTTAAAATCGGTAATTTTAAATTTGATTCCAAACTGAGACAACTGTTTTACAAAGATGAAAAACCCGTAAAACTGTCTCCCAAAGAAAGCAAATTGCTTAAAATGTTGGCTGTACACAAAAACGATTTGATGCCAAGAGAAAAAGCCTTAACAAAAATATGGCAAGACGACAATTACTTTACATCGCGGAGTATGGACGTCTATATTGCAAAACTGAGAAAACTACTACAACGTGACCCTGCTGTTAAAATCGTTAATATACACGGAGCCGGTTTTCGTTTGGTAGATGAATCAGACGTAAAAGAGAAAGTATAGTTAGTTTTTCATAATTATATTTTAGGTTAACAACACAAATGAAAAGTCGCTTACACTTGTAGGCGACTTTTCGATTTTATACCAAATCGTTTTGGTATTAATTACAAATTCGACAAAAATCGCATCGTGTCCACTCCATCGGCATAATCCCACAATTGAGGTTGTTGGGTCGTGCCAAAAGGAATAGATAGCTCCAACATGGTTGCGTTACTTACTACTGCTTGAATCTTATCTGTATCTTTGTCGATTATACGCTTTACTTCTTCCAAATCATTGTAATATTCATAAAAAACAGTTCCGATGGGTGAAGCATAGTGCACATCTTTTTTAAATAAAACCAATCCGTTATCTATCAAACTGTTTCTATCATCTTTATCAACTGACATCAAATACAC
Organism: Flavobacteriales bacterium; assembly: GCA_027065715.1. GTDB lineage: Bacteria > Bacteroidota > Bacteroidia > Flavobacteriales > Flavobacteriaceae > WGBX01. The sequence goes on along the minus strand of JAMONO010000157.1, from coordinate 5,215 downwards.
CGCTTTATTATAATCATAATTGTTGGCATATTTTTTATAATTAATCAAATCCTTGTATTTCAATAAAGCTTCAAAAACCGGATTAAAATCATAATCGTGCGGTACAAAAAGCTTGGATACATTGCGACAGCCCAAACCGAAATACAACATAATATCATCGGCTAATCCTTCTAATTGTTCTTTTGTTTCGTTACCTGTAAGTACGGCAATCGAATTACGATTTTTGCGAATAATATGCGGATATTTGCCAAAATAATATTCAAAATATCGGGCGGTATTGTTACTTCCGGTTGCAATTACCGCATCAATATTGTTAAGTATTCCTTCTGCAAAATTAATTTTGTCCTTATACGCCGGAGCAACGGCAATCAAATATTTAGCCAATACCGGCAATAGTAATTTGTCGTTGGACGATAATTTGACTTGAATACGTTGCCCCGCAGCCAATACACTCAAAAAGTCGTGAAAACCTACCAAAGGAATATTACCCGCCATAACCACTCCCACGGTTTTGGCATGAAACTTATCCGGCAAATTGTAGGTATCAAACCAACGATCAATCTTATCGGGTTGTAAAGCACTTGCCCATGCTTCGAAAGCATACAAAACATTAAATTTTGTAAACCACGGATTAGTTTCATGAGCCCTCTCAATTAGTTGTGCCAACACTTCAAAAAAAGGTTCGTTATGAAGCACGTCATCGCTACGCACAATGCCACCGGTTTTAAATTGTGATAAAAATTTACCTAAACTTTTCAAAGATTTTTTTCTTTCTTGTATGGTCATTATCAAAAATGGTATTATATTTGTCTGCAAAATTAAACTATTAATACCTAAAAATTAAAAACTATGGCATTATTTATTAACGAAGATTGTATCAATTGTGGTGCTTGTTTAGCTGAGTGTCCCAATACAGCTATTTATGAGCCCGGTGAAGAGTGGAATATGGCAGATGGAACTTGTATGGAAGATGATTCTGCACAAGACCCCATCTCTGACGAATTCTACTATATTGTACCTAACAAGTGTACCGAATGTGTAGGTTTCTTTGATGAGCCTCAATGTGTGGCTGTTTGTCCCGTTGATGCTATTGATAAAGATCCTAACCACGAAGAATCAGCCGACGAGTTGATGGAAAAATACAAAAAATTACATTGTGTAGATTAAGAACCCAAACACAATTTATCAAAAAAGGCTGTCTATTGCGACAGCCTTTTTTATACAATCAATTGTCAATTTAATAATTTCTATTCGGCAAGTTTGAATTTTGTTAGTCTAAAGATATAATTTTATTTACAACTCAAAAATCTTAAAACTTTGATGAATATTTTTTACCAAATTTTCGGTGCGTCGGGCATGAGTATCCGAAATAAAAATTTGACCGAAAGTTTTGTCATTGACCATTTCAACTATTTTGGTAACACGGTTTTCGTCCAATTTATCAAAAATATCATCAAACAACAATACAGGTGTTTTGGCGGATTTATTTTTTAAAAATTCAAATTCGGCTAATTTCAAAGCTATCAAATATGATTTTTGTTGCCCTTGACTTCCAAACTTTTTAATGGGCTTTCCATTGATTTTAAACAAAAAATCATCGCGGTGAACACCTTTGGAAGTATGTTGTAACATACGGTCTCTTTGTATATTTTCCTGCAACAAATCAAACAACGTTTTACTAGAAAGTCCGGAAGAATAGTTGATGTCCACTTGCTCTTTACCTCCCGAGAGCAAAGCATACTTTTGCTGTAAAAAACGACCGAAAACTTCTATAAATTTTTTTCTTTTTTCATAAATAGCTGTTCCGTATTGATGTAATTGTTCGTTATATATATTAATGGTATCGGCATCAAAACGGTGATTGGCTGCAAAATATTTGAGTAATTTGTTGCGCTGCAACAAAACTTTTTGATAAGCCATTAAATGACCGAGATAAAACGAATCGGCTTGCGAAATAATACGATCGATAAACTTACGACGCGTATCGCTGTGTTCCGAAATCAAATCTCTGTCATAAGGCGAAATCATCACCAAAGGTATTAGACCGATATGGTCAGCCAAACGTTCGTATGTTTTATTGTTGCGTTTAATTATTTTTTTTTTGTCCGTTTGATAACTGACAAGTATCTCTTCTTGTTTTTCTGCAATACTAAAAATTCCTTTTATACTAAAACCCGATTGTTCAAAACGGACTATTTGCCTGATATTATTGTTAAAATACGACTTGCCGAAAGCCAAAAAAAAGATAGCATCTAAAACATTGGTTTTTCCTACTCCGTTATTACCCACAAAGCAATTGATCTTTTGGTCAAAATCAAATTGTTTTTCTTCAAAATTTTTAAAATTATATAAACTCAATTTTTTTAAATGCATACTTCCTTTTTCTAAGTCTAAATATAATCTCGTTTTATTAAAAAACATCAAATATTCTTACAAATATACGTTTTTCTTTCATGACAATTGCCATATAAAAAAAGACGTAAAAAAATTTGGCATGAAAAAAAATCATGCCAAATGTACAAACACAAACAATTACTATCAACCGGAAGCTACCAAATTTTCACTCGTTCATCGGGTTGCATATACATCTTATCACCTTTTTTAATATCAAAAGCTTTATAAAAAGCATCTATATTTCGCAAAGGTTGCACGGCTCTTACTTTGCCGGGGGCATGCGGGTCGGTTTTAATTTGTTTTTTCAGAGCTTCTTCTCTCGATTTGGTGCGCCAAATGGTTGCCCACGACATAAAAAAGCGTTGTTCGGGTGTAAAACCTTGTATTTTTCCGGGCTTTTGGTGGTCGCTGTAATACAACCGTAAAGCCGTTAAAGCAGCATTAACACCGCCCAAATCTCCTATATTTTCGCCCGAAGTAAAAGTGCCGTTTACAAACACACCGGGCAATACTTCTATTTTATCGTATTGTTCAGCTAATTTTTTTACCAAGGTATTAAATTGTTCAAAGTCTTTTTCTGTCCACCAATTTTCAAAATTTCCTTCGGCGTTAAATTTGGCACCTTGATCATCAAATCCGTGTGAAATTTCATGACCTATAACAGCTCCCATTCCTCCGTAATTTACGGCTTCGTCGGCTCGGTAATCGTAAAAAGGAGGTTGTAAAATAGCCGCCGGAAAAACAATTTCGTTATACATGGGATTATAGTAAGCATTGACTATTTGCGGTGCCATACCCCATTCTGTTTTATCAACGGGTTTGTTGAGTTTGGATATATCTTCATCAAAATTCCATTTGGCTACCGCCATGCTATTGTCAAAATATGTGCCGCCTTCTTCGGGAGCTTTTATTTGTAGTGCACTATAATCTTTCCATTTATCCGGATAACCTATTTTTATTTGCAAACTTTTGACTTTGTGTATGGCTTTCTTTTTGGTTTCTTCACTCATCCAAGGCAGTTCGCTTATTCGTTTTTGATAAGCTTTTTGCAAATAACTTATCATTTCTTTGGCTTTGGTTTTGGCTTCGGGCGGAAACATTTTATCGACATACAATTTACCGACAGCTTCACCGATAGTCCAATTCACGGTCGAAAGGGCTCTTTCATCCAAAGGTTTGCGTTTTTTTTGTCCGTCGAGGGTTTTACCGTAAAATTCCCAATTGGCATCGGATATTTCGGTTGATAATTCGCCTGCGGCTCCTCTGAAAGTATTCCAAGTCAGATAATCTTTAATAGCATCAACCGATTGATTTTGAAGCACTTTATCAACCTTTTTCATATATTTGGGTTGAGTTATGATAAGCTTTTCGACATGCACTCCCAAATTGGTCAAATATTTTTTTACATCAAAGTGCGGCATCAATTTTTGCCATTGTTCCACCGTCATGGGATTGTAAGTATTTTCGGGTTTTCTTCTTTCTTCTTTGGTCAATTTGGCTTTTGCCAAACCGGTTTCAATTTCCAAAATATTTTTTTGTGCCCGCTCAATTTCTTCGTCATTTTTACCTAAAAAACGAAGCATCTTACCGATATGAGCTTTATATCGTTCTCTAATTTTTTTGCTGTCTTGGTCATCGGCAACATAATAATCGCGTTCGGGCAAACCCGCTCCGGCAGGACCGACATACAATACGTTTATATTGCTGTTTTTCATATCGGCGGAAACTCCAATGCTAAAAAATGGAGATGCCAAAACGGGTTCAACTTCAATCATATAGTTTTCAACACCGGTTAGGTCTTTTATTTCATCTATTTTTTTCAAAAAAGTTTGCAAAGGCTTTATACCGACTTTGTTACGCCCTACAGTATCCATAATGGTAGCAAAATAATCAATGGCTTTACGTTGGTCGGTTCCTTTTTTGTATTGTTGGCTTTCGCGGGCTTCCTTCAAAATTTTTAAAGTATTTTGGTCGGTTTTTTTTCGCAATTCATCAAAACTTCCCCAACGACTTCTATCTGCCGGTATTTCGGTTTTTTTCATCCATTCTCCGTTTACAAAACCGTAAAAATCGTCTTGTGGTCTTATATTTTTATCCATATTTTTCAAATTTAATCCTATAATTTCATCAGGTAAGTTTTCTTTGTTTTTTTGGGTCGGTTTTTGTTCGCCACACGAAACCGACAACACGAGAATAATTCCCGTTAATATTCCGTATTTTTTCATCTCTCTATTTTTTATACATTTATTTATATGACAAAATATTAATAATTTGCAAGCAAAAATAAGTAAAAAAGCAGGTAATTCGTGTTAAGGAATTGTTATAAAAAATATCATGTGTGGTTCCGTATTTTTTTTGCATATTTACCGCTTACTATTGAAAATCAATTTATCAATGAAAGAAACATTTTTATCGGATATTGAAATTGCCCAAAGTATCAAACCCTTAAAAATCAAAAAAATAGCTCAAAAGCTTGGAGTTTCTTCCGATGATATGGAAGCTTACGGCAAATACAAAGCCAAATTACCTCTATATTTAATAGACGAAGAAAAAATTAAAAATAACCATTTGATATTGGTAACGGCGCTTACACCTACACCTGCCGGCGAAGGAAAAACTACTGTTAGTGTAGGACTGACAGACGGTTTAAATCAAATAGGCAAACAAGCCACCGTTGTATTGCGTGAACCTTCATTGGGTCCTGTTTTCGGCATTAAAGGAGGGGCTGCCGGTGGCGGATATGCACAAGTTATACCCATGGAAGATATAAATCTGCATTTTACGGGCGATTTTTCGGCTGTCGAAAAAGCCAACAATTTGC
>JAMONO010000156.1 GCA_027065715.1 Flavobacteriales bacterium | reverse complement strand
ACAACCACCTGCATCACGGCAACCGTTTAAAACTCGATGTAAGACAAATATTTTGGAAACGGGTCATGGACATGAATGACCGTGCCCTACGACATTTGGTAGTTGGTTTAGGCGGCAAAAACAATGGTGTGCCACGCGAAGACGGTTTTAACATTACACCGGCTTCCGAAGTTATGGCAATTTTGTGTTTAGCTAACAATTTAAAAGAACTCAAAGAAAAACTCGGCAATATTCTAATCGGATTAAATCTTGACGGCGAACCGGTTTATGCACGCGATTTGCATGCACAAGACGCAATGACCATTTTGCTCAAAGACGCTATCAAACCCAATTTGGTGCAAACTCTGGAACATAATCCGGCAATTATTCACGGTGGTCCTTTTGCCAATATCGCACAAGGAACAAACTCTATAATTGCTACCAAAATGGGGCTTACGCTCAGCAACTACGTTGTTACCGAAGCAGGTTTTGGTGCCGATTTGGGCGCCGAAAAATTTTTAAACATCAAAAGTGTTTACGGCAATTTAAATCCCGAAGCCGTTGTACTGGTAGTAACTGTCAGAGCCCTGCGACATCACGGAGGCGAAAAAAACTACAATCAACCCAATTCAATTGCCGTTGAAAAAGGTTTTGAAAATGTTGAAAAACATATCGAAAACATTCAAAAATTCGGTATTACTCCCATTATTGCCATCAATCAGTTTCCTCATGATACAACAGAAGAAATTGACATTATTAAAAGAAAAGCACAAGATATGCAAATTGAAGCGGTACTCGCCCAAGAGTGGTCAAAAGGCGGCAAAGGAATGACCCGTTTGGCATCTGCCGTCGTCAAAATGATAGACAGCAAACAAAATCATTTTCACCCGCTTTACAAATGGGAACAACCCATACAAGACAAAATACAAAAAATAGCACGCGAAATATATGGCGCCAACGATGTGGAATATTCAAAAAAAGCACTGACTACCTTACGAAAAATTGAAAAATTAGGCTATGAACATTTGCCGATTGTTATGGCAAAAACACAAAAATCTCTATCAGACAACCCGCTAAAAACAGGTCGGCCGAAAGACTTTAACGTTTTTGTTCGCGAAGTTGAGATCAATACCGGTGCCGGATTTATCATCCCTATTTTGGGCAAAATGATGCGTATGCCCGGATTACCTTCGCAACCCGCAAGCGATAATATGTTTATAGACGAAAAAGGACACATCAGCGGATTGTCCTAAACAGTTCAAAAAAAAAATTAATCCGTGTAATTTTTCATTTCCGTTTCAAAAAAACGATAAGCTCCGGCAACCGAATTCTCAATTATGTCGGCATTTTCTTCGGCTTCTTTTTGACTGAACTCGTCAAACCACTCTATTTCGTCATTGTTCATATTGATTAAGAAACGTGGAAATTCGGTATGCAAAACAAAAATATCGTCTTGCAACGAAGCGTTGTCGGCTATTAAATATTTGGGCAATTTCATATCGCTGTTTTTTTATTGATATTAGAACCTGCAATTTAATGTTTTTTGAGCTATTGCAAGTCAAAAAAACAACCCAATACCAACAAAGATTGGATCCCCCCCCAAAAAAAAAACAACTCATTGCATCAAAACAATAAAACATACACAAACAAAAAGGCATAAATGTTAAAAACAATTGGGTATCCGTCAAAAAATCGTATCTTTGAATTTAAGAAGAATAAATGAAAAGATTTTATGTTGTTTAAAAAAGACATTTTCGGCAATTATATTTTCTTAAAAAAAATCATCATGTTTTTGTTTGGATTGATATCCAAACGAAGATACAAAGGTTTTAATCAATTGCAGATTGAAGGCATGGAACTATTGCGGTATCTTCCTGACAATCAAGTTCTTTTTGTATCCAATCACCAAACCTATTTTGCCGATGCCGCAGCTATGTATCACGTTTTTTTTGCCGCTTTAAACGACCAAAACGACATCAACGGATACAAATACCTGTTTCGTCCCAAAACCAACATTTATTATGTAGCCGCCAAAGAAACCATGACTTCGGGTATTTTGCCCAAAATTTTTATGTATGTAGGTGCTATTCCCATTTTGCGCACATGGCGTTCCAAAGGAAAAGACGTAAAACGTCCTGTAAATTTTAACGATATTGCCAATATCAGCAAAGCCATTCAAGACGGTTGGGTTATAACCTTTCCGCAAGGAACAACAACCCCTTTCAAACCCATTAGACGCGGTACCGCCCACATCATCAAAACCAACAAACCCATTGTAGTGCCTATTGTCATTGACGGTTTTCGGCGTTCGTTTGACAAAAAAGGTTTGCAAATTAAAAAACGAGGTATTTTGCAAAGTTTCACCATAAAACCACCTCTTATAATCGACTACGAAAACGATACCGTAGAAGAAATTGTCAATAACATAGCTTATGCCATTGAACAACACCAAGACTTGTTAAAAGTTGTGCCCGTCGAAGAAATTAAAAAACAAGAAGAAGCCAACAAAAAAAGACATTTCTGGACAGGAAAAGACTATTAATAAAAAACTTTTACCAACGAATATTTTTTTGCCTGTTCAACCGATAATTTTTTTCTAACTCTTACTTTATTATTTTTGTGCTTGTATTTTTTTTCCAACATTAGCATCAAATCACCAAAATTGTCATCACAATTAAAAAATTTAACGTAAATTTGATAAAATTTTTCGTATGATTTCATTTATCAAAGGAAAAGTCTTTGCCTTAACACCAACATACACTGTTTTGGACAACAACGGTATCGGTTATCACATCTATATTTCGCTACATACTTATTCCAAAATCCAACCTGACGCAATTACTTTGTTACACACCGAACAAATCATTCGTGACGATGCCCATTTGCTTTACGGATTTTTTGACACATTGGAGCGTGAAATATTCAAATTATTGATTTCGGTATCGGGGATAGGTGCCAATACCGCCATGCTTATTTTATCGTCATTAACTCCCAATGAAGTGCAACAAGTTATTGCCAATGAAGACGTTGCAGCCCTAAAAGCCATTAAAGGCATCGGCGCCAAAACCGCCCAAAGAGCCATTATTGAGCTCAAAGACAAAATACTAAAAACCTACGACATCAGTGCCGAAACCCGAACACCGGTCAATTCGCCGGTTAAAGATGAAGCTTTGGCTGCCTTGGAAGCTTTGGGTTTCCCTAAAAAACGAGCCGAAAAAGCCATAGACGAAATTCTTAAAGAAAATCCGGAAATTAGTCTCGAAAAAACAATAAAAGCCGCTTTAAAACGTTTTTAATTTTTATTAAAAGAAACTCAATGAAAACATTTTCATTTCATATAACATTAAGTTTGTTGCTGATAAGCGTTTTTATTAACCGCCTACATGCCCAAGACAGCTTAACCAAACCGCCGCAAGACAGTATTCGTGCCAATATACAACAAAGTTCGGTGCAACTTCCCGACCCGTCCGCCATTCAAACTTTATACACCTATGACCCCGATACCAATTTATTCTATTTTAACAAAACCATAGCCGATTACAATATTGCTTACCCTTGGGTTTTAACCCCCGAACAATACTACAAAAGAGTATTGCAACAAAGTATCAACAAAAACTTTAACGACCGAAACAAAGCCATTTCGGGCAATGACGAAGAAGCCAAAAAACTTCAAAAAAATCTATTGCCGATTTACTATATAAATTCCAAATTTTTTGAAAGTGTATTCGGCGGTAAAACCGTCAATATTCAACCCAAAGGAAATTTTAGCATCGATTTGGGATTACGTTACACCAAACGAGACAACCCTGCACTTCCGGTTAATAACCGTTCCAATCTCAGTCTCGATTTCAATCAAAAAATCAGTATGGGATTAAAAGGCCAAGTAGGAACCCGCCTAAATCTCGACTTAAATTACGATACCCAATCTACTTTTGACTTCAACAACCAAATCAAACTCAATTACACACCAACCGAAGACGATATTTTGCAAAACATAGAACTGGGAAACGTCAGTATGAAAACCCATAACAGTTTGGTGCATGGTGCTCAAAGTTTATTCGGATTAAAAACCGAATTGCGTTTTGGTAAAACTTATATTACCGCTGTTTTTGCCGAACAAAAATCGGGTATGAAAACCATACAGGCACAAGGCGACCAAGTAATTGAAAAATTTGAACAACCTATTTTGGAATACGACGACTACCGTCATTATTTTTTAGCTCAATATTTTAAAGACCACTACGACGAAGCCGTTAAAAACTATCCTTTTATCAATAGTACGGCACGCATCACCCGTATTGAAGTATGGAAAACCAACCGCAGTCGTCAAACCGAAAACATACGCAATATCGTAGCCATTCAAGACTTGGGCGAAAATCAACATTTGGGATTGGACAACATACCCGCAGGTTTTGTCCTTAATCCCACTTCACCGCCCGACAACAGCGTCAATAAATTTGACCCCGCACTCATTGGCAACGGCGGAGCACTCAACCCCAACATCAGAGATATTTTTACCATATCACAAGGATTTACCGGAGTAAACGCCACCAACGGAACCGACTACGTATCAATGGAAAACACCGTAAAACTCGATTCCACCCAATATGTTTTACACCCGCAATTGGGTTACATCACGCTCAAACAAAAACTCAATGCCGATGAAGTCCTCGCTGTCGCTTTTGAATATACCATAAACGGTCAAGTATATCGGGTAGGTGAATTTTCGGACAACGGTATCGTTTACCCGCAAACCCTTATCGTTAAACTAATCAAAAGCAATATGGTTTCGACCGAAGAACCTTCTTGGGATTTGATGATGAAAAATATTTATGCCCTCAATGCTTATGATATTGACCCCGACGACTTCCGGCTAAACATTTTATACACCAATCCAACCCCGTTAAATTATATATCACCGATAAACGGCACTCCTTTGCCTCCCGATGTCAGCGAACGCATACTACTCAATGTCTTTAATATGGACAGACTTACGGCACAAGGAGATCCGCAACCCAAAGGAGACGGTTTTTTTGACTTTATCCCCGGTATAACCATTGACGCCCGCGAAGGTAGAGTAATCTTTACCTCTACCGAACCTTTTGG
>JAMONO010000155.1 GCA_027065715.1 Flavobacteriales bacterium | reverse complement strand
ATACGATAATTTGTATAAAGATAAAATTTTTACCAATTATTATACCTTCAAATCCGAAGTAAAAACCAAAAAAAACGTTCAAAATACTTATGCAGCCGGCGTTGAATATACATTATATGCAATGAATTTGTTTATGCGGATACAAAGTCCCACTTCGTCTTATTTGAACGACATGGATCAATCGGCCGGATTACTGGGAACTTATATTAATTGGAAACACAAATTTTCTGACAAAACACGCATAACTTCGGGTATTCGCTTGCAATATTTCGACTTGAACAATCAAATTTCAATTGAACCGCGATTGGGATTGTTGTATAAAATCAATGACAAAACACGCATGAGTTTTGCTTACGGATTGCATAGCAACATACATTCGTTGCTTGCCTATTATTCCAAACATGAAATAAATTCGGCGGCGTATCAATATAAAAACTTGGATTTGAAATTTACCCGTTCACATCATTTTGTTGCCGGTATATCTCATGATCTCAATGACAAAATTCATTCAAAATTTGAAATATACTATCAAAAATTATTTGATGTTCCCGTGTATCACGATGACGATGCTATTTATTCAATTTTAAATGCAGGTTATTTGGACCCGGGTGGTGCGCAAGTGTATTTCGAACCGTTATTTAATGATGGCGAAGGAAAAAATTACGGCATCGATATTACATTAGAGCACCCTTTAAATAAAGGTTTTTATATGTTGTTTACAGGTAGTTTGTATCAGTCGTGGTATAAAGCTTATGACGGTGTTTGGCGTCATACGGCGTGGGACGGTAGTTATGTAACTTCTTTGCTTGCCGGAAAAGAATTTGTTTTTTCGCCCGGAAATGCTTTATATTTCGATGTAAATTTAAACTACTCGGGTGGCAGACGTTATACTCCTATCGATAAGCAAGCATCAATTGTCGCCGGTGAAGCGGTTTATGACAAAAATAAAATCTTTGCTTATCAATTGCCCGCATATTTTCGCACCGATGTAAAAATATCTTACAAAAGAAGCGGCAAACACATAACGCAAGAGTGGCAATTGGACTTACGCAATCTTTTTAATAGAAGAAATTTGTTCTCACAACGTTATAACAAATATACGCATCAAATAGAAAATACTTATCAAACCGGATTTTTACCGGTTATGCAATACAGAATTTTATTTTAAATTTATATCAAATAGATTGATAAATAATAGCCTAAAAGATTTTTTCAAAATTTTGGAGGTTGATATTGTATGTAATCGGATACTGCAATATACTTTGTTGAGTAATGAGTTTATTAAGAACGACGGTTATACTGTGCCGTTCGGAACGAAGCGACAGCGAAGTGAAGAATCCAATTCAATAAACCAATCCAAAAACAAAAGATTGTTACGGCGCTCGTGCCTCGCATCTCGCAATGACAATATGTTGTTAATCAGCATGTTAAATAACAAAGCGTGTCATTTCGAACGCAGTGAGAAATCTTTTTCTAATTGGGCGAAAAAAATACCTTGTTACAATTTTTTAATTACAAAAGTAACAATTCCCCAAACAATAAATTCGTTATCTTCGGTAATTTCAATGGGTTTAAATTCGTTATTGGCAGGTATCAAAAAAACTTTGCGGTTTTTGAGTTGTAATTTTTTTACGGTGAATTCGCCGTCAATAAAACATACTGCCGTCATACCGTCCCGATATTCCAACGAGCGGTCAATTACGAGTATATCGCCGTCGTCTATTCCGGCATCTTTCATAGAAGTTCCTTTAACTCGACCGTAAAAGGTCGCCGAGGGGTGTTTAATCAATTCTTTGTTTAAATCCAAAGACAATTCCATATAATCTTGTGCCGGTGACGGAAATCCCGCCGCAATACCTTCATCTACAAAAGGCAATGATAAACGGGTCGAATTGTCGGCTATATAAAAATCGATACTTTGCACGGATTTTATTCTTTTTAGTCGGAGCATAATTTATGCATTTATTTACAGCAAAATTAATCAAACCGCCGACCTATAAAAAATTTTTTTTACACAAAAATTATGCAATAAAAAAATGTATTTTTGCACACTATGAGCAGACGAAAAAAACCGTTATTTACCGATATTGAAATATTTGACCTTGGAGCCAAAGCCAAAGCCGTAGGCAAAGCCCCCGACGGTAAGGTGATATTTGCCCCGTATCTGGCACCCGGAGATGTTGCCGATATTCAAACCATCAAAAAACGAAAAGCTTATTACGAAGGCAAATTTGTTCGCATCAAACAATTTTCGGATTTGCGTACCGAACCGCTTTGCGATTATTTTGGAACATGTGGCGGTTGCAAGTTGCAACATATCAAATATGACGAACAAGTGCGTTTCAAACAAAAAGAAGTGGAAAACAATTTACTTCGATTAGGCAAACTTCAACTGCCCGAACAGGTCGAACCTATTATGAAATCTCCCGATATATACAACTACCGTAACAAAATGGAATTTTCATTTTCGGCACGTCGTTGGCTTACCCCCGACGAAATAAATCGTCCCGAAGAGGTAAAACAACGCAAAGGTTTGGGCTTTCATATTGCCGGTATGTGGGACAAAGTTTTGGATATAGAGCAGTGTCATTTGCAACAAGAACCTTCCAATCAAATACGCAATACCGTCAGAACTTTTGCTTTGCAAAATAATATCGATTTTTTTGACCCGCGACAAAAAACCGGATTGCTTCGCACTTTGATGATACGCAATACATCTATTGGAGAATGGATGGTTGTTTTGCAAGTTTATAAAAACGAAAAAGAAAATATCGAAAAAATTTTATCTCATCTTCAAAAAAAATTTCCGCAAATTACTTCATTGCAATATATCGTAAACGAAAAAGACAACGATTCTATTTACGATCAAGAAGTTATATTGTATAGCGGTAGAAATTATATCGAAGAAAAATGGGAAGGTTTGACTTATCGTATTTCGGCTAAATCGTTTTTTCAAACCAATTCAAAACAAGCTTTGCGTATGTATCAAAAAATACGCGAATATGCCGGTATCCGTTCTCATGAAACCGTTTACGATTTATATACGGGTACGGGTAGTATAGCGCAGTTTGTGTCGCGTGATGCACATAAAGTTATCGGAGTTGAATCAGTGCCCGAAGCTATAATTGATGCCCGCAACAATGCCCGACTTAACGGAATTGATAATGTGCGGTTTGTGGTAGGTGATATGAAAGAAGTTTTTACAACTGATTTTATTGACAAATACGGAAAAGCCGATGTCGTCATTACCGACCCGCCCCGTGACGGTATGCATGTCAAAGTAGTGCAAAATTTGTTGTTTTTGGCTCCCAAGCGTATTGTATATGTAAGTTGCAATTCGGCAACACAAGCCCGCGATTTAGCTTTGATGAAAGAGCAATATAAAATAGTTAAAATGCAACCGGTCGATATGTTCCCGCATACCCACCATGTTGAAAATATTGTTTTGCTAGAAAAAGTTTAATAATCATTTGCTCCCACAATAATTTTACTAATGCCACAAATATTTTAAGGGAACTAAGAAATATAAATATATTAAAAGCAATAACTTTACACGAAATCAATACTGATTTTAGTAGTGAATTTAATGGTAGTGCTTTTATAGCCTTCTCTAAAAACAGAACAATTTATTATTCGAAAATTGATTAATTCCAAATCTCATAAACAAAAAATCAGCTATTTTTGTAAAAAGAAAATTCAATGGATAAAATACAAAAGGGAAATAACGAATTTTATAACAAAATAGTTGAGTTATTAAAGCAAGCAAGATATTCATTTGTAAGAACCATTAATATAATAATGGTTATACTTATTATGAAATAGGCAGAATAATTGTAGAAGAAGAACAGAAAGGAAAATCAAGAGCTGAATATGGCAAACAAATTATTCAAGAATTATCAAAACGATTATTGAAAGAATTTGGTAAAGGTTTTTCTGTTACCAATTTGAAGCAGATGCGACAATTTTATTTAACCTATGAAAAAGGTCAGACAGCGTCTGACGAATTCAATTTAAGTTGGTCGCATTACTTAATGTTGATGAGAATTGACAATCCCGAAGAAAGAAGTTTTTACGAAAAAGAAGCCATCGCAAACAATTGGAGTTTAAGAGAACTTAAAAGACAATTCAATTCGGCTCTTTACGAAAGACTTGCTTTAAGCAGAGATAAAAAAGGAGTTAAACAATTAGCTGAAAAAGGACAAATAATTGAAACACCGCAAGACAGTTTAAAAGACCCTTATGTGCTTGAATTTGTTGGACTAAAAGAAAATTCCAAATACAGCGAAACTGAATTAGAACAAAAATTAATAGACAGACTTGAACATTTTTTATTGGAACTTGGAAAAGGATTTGCATTTATTGGAAGACAAGTTCGCTTTACTTTTGAAGAAGATCATTTTAGAGTGGATTTAGTGTTTTATAATAGATTATTACGTTGTTTCGTCCTAATAGACTTAAAAATTGGACAATTAACACATCAAGATTTGGGACAAATGCAAATGTATGTTAACTATTACGATAGATTTGTTAAGCTACCCGAAGAAAATAAAACAATTGGAATAATTCTATGTAAAGATAAAAATGATGCATTGGTAGAAATCACATTACCGGAAAACAATGAACAAATATTTGCTAGCAAATACCTAACTGTCCTACCGAGCAAAGAAGAATTAAAAAAACTAATTGAAAATAAAGATGATGATTAGATATAATAAAGATTAAAAAACAATGAAACGCATAGTTAAGTATTTATTGATTTTTTTTGTTTTACCAATCATAGTAAATTGTAGTGACATAAAAAACGAACACTCAAAAGCAAAAAAAGAAATAGCAGAAGAAATTAATCAAACAAAAAAGCGGTCAAACAAAAAAGAAATTGTTCATATCAATTGTGATACCATTTTTAACAAAAATTATCAAATAGATTTAATTCCCCTAAAACAAAGTTATGGCAATGAAAACGAAGTATTTGATTATGTTTATAAATTTGAATTTTATAAAATTGAAAATAACAGAAAGAAGTTTATACAAACTGACACTTTAACTTGCTTTTTACCCCAAATTGAATTTATTGACTATAACAATGACAATATTAAAGACATTTTGATATTAAATGTTTCAAGTGCACGTTCAAATCTTTCATATTTTTTATATTTAGTTGATTTAAAGAAAGATAAATTAAAAAGAGTAAAAGGATTTGAAAAAATTCCTAATCCAAAATATTTAAAAGAATACGATCTTATAACAAATTATGTCTTTACAGGAAAAAATTGGACTAAATTTTATAAAATAAAAAGTGATAGCGTAATTGAATTTAATAAAATAATTTATGAAGAACCAGACGGTAGTTATATGAATGAATATAATAAAGCATTAAAAGAAATATTAAAAAACAACCGCTAACACAGTATATAGCTCATAGCGGTTAAGTGCTTAATTCAAAGGTAGTTGTGTATTTGCCCGCAAAATTCAAAGAATTTTGCAAATCAGAAAAAATTAAATTATGCAAAATTCTTTGAATTTTGCTACCTTTGTGCAGTTGGGAAAGGTAAGTGCGTAATAATCCGCTACGAGCCATATACGAAACCGTTAGAAACAACTATG
>JAMONO010000154.1 GCA_027065715.1 Flavobacteriales bacterium | reverse complement strand
TATGGGCTATATCAAAAATCCCGATGACGCCGACCACGATGCGACCAACGAGTTGCAAAATTTAAGCTTAAACGGCAACCAATTGAGTATTTCCAACGGCAATAATGTAAGTTTTAACGGCTGGGATACCGATGCTTCCGATGACTTTAGCGGCAACTACAACGATTTAACCAATATACCTGTCATCAGAGATACAATATCGGCTGTATTGGATACAACAAGTAGGTTTGTTCGTGTAGAAAATCAAGGTTTGGGAGATGTTTTGGCTATTAGCAATAATGCAAACGGTGTTATATTAAAAAATTTGGGAAATCCGGTTGATGATCAAGATGCCGTTACAAAATCTTACCTATATAATTATACACACGCATCAGATGACCATTTGGTTTTGTGGAATAAATTAGGCAGTGAAAATGAAGTTTTAAATAGTGAAGTAGGAGAAAACGGCATACTCGTAGGAAACGGACATAACTATGAACCGGCTAAATTTGGAAACGGGTATGTAAGAACCGATATAAACAGTTATGTAAAATTTCCAGCTTCGGTTTTAGAAGCCCGAAGAGAAAAAGGAACAATAGAATTTTGGGTGGTTCCCAAAGTGTCTAAACCAAGACCTTTTCACTATGGTGCTTTTATGTTGGTAGGATACGGTATTAATTGTTCAAATGCTTTGGCTTTTGTTCGCTGGGGAGACGGTGTAACAGGCAGAGGAATAAGCGGGGGAGTTAATTTTGACGGAACCATACATAAAACACCCGATGAAGCTCAACAATTTGAAGCAACCGTAGGGGTACCGTTTCATATAGCACTTGTTTGGGATGTTAATGGTATCGACGGCACTTCCGAAACCATACGCCTGTATAGAGATGGAGTGGTTATCGGAACTTCTTCGGATACATGGAATGCAAATGCTACAAACTCTTATGATCATTTCTTTATAGGAACGGGACCGGATGATGAGGCGTTTAACAAATACATAATGGATAATATTAAAGTTTGGGATTATGCCAAAACCGATTTTTCCGATATAAATGATGAAAATTTATCACAAAGTCTTTATACCGCCGGAGAAGGTATTGAAATAAACAATAATGTTATAAGCATAAAAAAACATTATGTAGGTGAATACTGGGGTGGTGGAATTGTTTTTTGGGTGGATGAGACCGGTGAACACGGTTTAATCTGCGCCAAAGAAAATCAAAATAACGGTAACAGAATTACTTGGCAAGCAGGAACCAATACCAATACAATGGCAAAAGGTAATGGTGTTTATGCAGGAAAATCCAATACAATCCTAATTATTGCCAGTCAAGGATATGGAAACGGAAACCTATATGCAGCCCGTTTATGCAATGAACTTATCATTACCGAAAACGGAATAAATTATGGCGATTGGTATTTGCCCTCTATTGATGAATTGAATTTAATGTATCAAAACAAAAATATTATTGATACAACCGCTGCCAATCACGGAGGTTCACCCTTAAACGGTTTATATTATTGGAGTTCTACCGAATATAACCAAGGAAACGCCAATTGGTATAACATGAGAGACGGATATCCTGCAGGTGGAAGATTCAAAAGTGATATAGCTTATGTAAGAGCAGTTCGTTCCTTTTAAAATTTTATTAATCTGTTATTAAAACCAAAAACTCATAATTGTATCATGAAAAAGTTGTTATTCATTGTAACTCTATTAACCTCTACGATTAATTTTGCACAAAATCAAGGCTTTAATTACAAAGCCCTCATTACGCAAAACGGTAATGTTTTAAATACGCAAAGCGTAAATTTCAGATTTACCTTAATGGAAAACGGCACAACAGCCGTGTATCAAGAAACTCAAAATGCCACTACCGATAACAATGGAATTGTCAGCGTTAATGTAGGAGAAGGAACCGTTATTTCCGGCGATTTTTCGACTATCGACTGGGGCAATAATTCCTATTTTTTAAAGGTTGAAGTGGATACCGGCAACGGCTATCAAGATTTTGGCACTTCCGAACTCAAATATGTGCCTTATGCCAAATATGCCGAAAAAGCAGGCAATACGTTTAGCGGCAATTATGACGACTTGACTAACAAGCCCGATTTTACGGGTTGGGATACCAACGCATCAGACGATTTTAGCGGCAATTTTAACGATTTAACCAATGTGCCTGCCGGTTTGTCCGACGGCGACGACGATACCCATTTGTCCGATAGCGATATTGCCGCTATGGGCTATATCAAAAATCCAGATGACGCCGACCACGATGCGACCAACGAGTTGCAAAATTTAAGCTTAAACGGCAACCAATTGAGTATTTCCAACGGCAATAATGTAAGTTTTAACGGCTGGGATATCGATGCTTCCGATGACTTTAGCGGCAACTACAACGATTTAACCAATATACCTCAAGTATGGTTGGTTTCCAACGGATCAAATTCTATACCGGCTACAAGTATTACCGATGAAATATACCACCTTGGCGCAGTTGGTATAGGTGCTGTTTCTTCAAACTCTATGCTAAATGTTCGTAATCAGGGAACTTCTTCCGGAGCCGATTTTCTTAATACTTCGAGATTTGAAATGGCTTATTTAGGAAATAGTAATGCAACTTCTTTGTATAATGATGTGTCAGGTAATAATGGTTTTCTTTATGGAAATTATAATAATATACATTCAAATGACAACGCACAATTATGTGGTATAGGTAACAATATATTCGGAACTACAACAGGTGATATTATTGGTGTTAATAATGTAATTAGGGCAAGTGGCAACGGAACAAAGTATGGAATATTGACAAATTTTGTAAATTCAGATGGGAGGCAAATAGGAGTTTCAAATCTAATTGGCGGTACACAAAATGACAATCAATATGGAATGGCAACTTATATTTCCAATTCTGGTAATGGTATTCATTTCGGAGTTTATAATTCTCTTTCAAGTAATGGCGACGGAGAACATTACGGTAGTTATAATGAAATGTCTGTAGGAAATGGACAAGTTTACGGAACCTACAATATTTTAGACAGCGATGGAAATGCGACCGGATTTGGCACCTTTAACAAAATAACTAATTGGGGTAACGGCAAAAAATACGGAACCTATAATTATATAACACCTCTTTCGGAAGGACCTGCCATCGGTACTTATAATAGGATTGAATCAGAGAGTAATGAAATATTGATAGGTAGTGTCAATTCGTTAGATATTAACGGACATGCAACACTTTATCATGATGTTTACGGACATATCGATTCGCTTAATGTTGCCAATAAAGCACGAATTATCGGACATAAAGTTTGGATTAATACTACCAATTCAACAGCTATTGAAACCGGAGGAATGTATGAATTGAAAGGAGTATCGAATTTCAAAACAGGAAATAAAATAGATGTGTTTGGTGGTTATTCAGGTAGTTATTCAACCGGAATAACAGTAAATATGCATAATGGATTAGCTAACGATAATTCATTGACAGCAGCAAGCTTTTATGTAGATGATCAAAATGTAGGTAATGCAATAGCCGTATATGCTTATGCGGGCAATAGCCCTAATTCATTTGCCGGATTTTTTAACGGTAAAGTCAAAGTTAATGGCAATGTTATAGTTAATGAAAAACTTAAAGGATCTAATTCGGGAGATGCCGATATGAAAGCTTTTGTTTACGGACTGGTTTTTTATAACGGAAATATAGCTGCCAATCAATCTTCCGACGGTTTTAGTGTAACCAAGATTTCACAAGGTGTCTATCGTATCCATTTGGATAATGTAAATGACCAAAGTTATGTGGTAATGGTGTCTTCCGAAATCGGTGGTGCCGGAACACCCGTTTTTGCAACAACCGATTACAGCAATACCAATGGTGAATTTATAATAAGAACATACAATTTATCAGGTAATACCATTGACAACTCTTTTCACTTTGTAGTCTATAAAAAATAAAAAACTATTAACCCCTAAATTTATATAATCATGAAAAAAAGAACACTTTTGTTAATCGCAATGTTCATCGGAATGTTGAGCTTTGCACAAGGAGGATTTAATTACAAAGCCTTAATCACTCAAAACGGAACCCCGTTAGCCAATGCAACGGTAAAATTAAAGTTCTCAATCCAATCACAATCGTCTATCGTGCCCGATGATTTGCTTTGGCAAGAAGAACACACCAATGTCCCTACCGATGCCAATGGAATTTGTTCGGTAGTAATAGGTAAAGGAACACGATTGGCCGGAACCTATACCAGTTTTTACGATATCGACTGGCATGTCTTATTAAGTACCGTAAAATTAAAAGTCGAGGTAGATACAGGCAATGGTTATCAAACATTGGTGCCCTATACTGCAATGGAATCTGTTCCTTATGCCAAACAAGCCGTTAAAGCGGTAAAATTAGATAAACAATATGGCGAGCTGGCTTTTGCCGATTCCGGTAGTATAAAATTTGATGCCAATAATACCGGTTCCAATAGATTCGAATTGAAAATAAACGGAATGAACGGGTTAAGCGTATGGTACAATGGAGACCCCAAAGTTTCTTTTATGGGTAATGTTACCTTTTTTAAAGATATTCAAGTGGAAGATATTGAAATGGTACAAGGAAAAAAAATAAAAGCCTTTGATAGCGGCGATGCCGATATGAAAGCTTATATATACGGTTCAAGCAGTAGCGGCGGTTCAATTATTACACCCTCCAGTTCCGATGGTTTTACGGTTCAAAAAACAGGAACAGGTGCTTATAAAATTTCCTTTGATGTTGCTCCCGGTAGCTATAATAAATATATAGTCATAGCATCTATAAGATTTGGAGATGTAGGTTTTATAAGTGTTGATAAATATGCCGGTTATTTTAATATAAAAACCTATGATACTTCCGGTAATGCCGCTGATTATCCGTTTGATTTTGTAGTTTACAAAAAATAAAATTTTACTATCATGAAAAAAATAATAAGTATATTGGTGTTGTTATTGACTATAAGTTTAGGTTTTAGTCAAACAGCCATAAAAAAAAGCAGTATTTCTGCCGAAGGCGGTAGTGCAACCGTAGGAAATACTACAATAATTTACAGTGTAGGAGAAGTCGCCGTGCAAGAAGCTACTCAGGGCAATACTCATTTGTCCGAAGGTTTTATAGGACCGGATATTTTAAATATTACCGGGGTAGCCGATTACGGTGAACTACAAGACATAAATGTATATCCCAACCCGGTTGTTACCGATTTACATATCACTTTTGATACCGAAAGTAATTATGATATATATCTGTTTGATATAAACGGAAAACAATTGGTGCAACAATCAGGTAATTATCAAGATGAAATACTTGTTGATATGTCAAGCTATCAAACAGGTGTATATTTATTGGTAATTGCAGATAGAAAAAACAAACAACGAAAAATAGTTAAAATTACAAAGGCTAAGTAAGTTGTTTTTTCATAACACAAAAAAAGCCGTGTCAATAATTGATGCGGCTTTTTTTCTAATATTATATTGTCAAAAACAAATACGAATACAAACGTATTCTAATGTTTTGGCAGGTAACTTTTGGTATATGAATAATGAGATAAACACCTGATTTTTCTTTGTTTTTTTTCCGAAAAGACCTTTTTGTAATTTTTTTATAATTTAATTATTCGTTTGAAAATGAGTTGATTAAAAAAAATCTATTTCAAAAATATCCATT
>JAMONO010000153.1 GCA_027065715.1 Flavobacteriales bacterium | reverse complement strand
CGGCGTTGCCTTCTTTTAAGTCCCAACGACTGGGAAATTCGCCTACTTCTTCGTCGTCTGCGGGACCGTCTTCAAATATGACCGTGTCGCCGGGGACAAAATCATAACGGCTCCAAACCAGTTTAGGGGTGTGTTTTTGTAACTTAGTCGATGAATTTTCATCGGCTTCGTCGGAAACGCTTTCCGTATTTGTTTTTGAATTGCCACTTTGGCCCTTTTTATCTTTCTTCTTTTTGTTTTTGCCGTCTATTTCATCTTCGGCTTTGTCATAAACTTTATCTATGCCTTTGTCGATTCTTCTTTCCGAACGGCGTTCGGCTTCTTGCTTTATTTTTTCTTCGGCATGTTTTTTTAGTTTTTTCCACAATTGTGCTTCGGCATGTTGTGAAAAACCTATGAATACTAAACCAAGCAAAATTAATTTGAAAATTTTCATACCAAATAAATTATTTATATTTTTATTTACAACTTTTACAAAGTACTAGCCGTAATATTGGCTTTGGCTAAAAATTTGATAAAAAATCGATACGTATTGACATCGGGTATATGCCCTTCTATTTTGATGGTTACTTGTTTGTTATTTAAAAGTATTTGAGCCATTTCGTTGATTTGTTGCGTTTGGTTCAAAGCAAATTCTTGCCCGTCGGCAACCCTGTCATAAACAAAATCATTTAGAATAATTTCGACCCGGTTGTTAAAAGTAATTTTTAATTGTGTAGGCGTTTGGTTGCCGGACAAAGCGCTTATACCTTGAAATTTGAGTCGAACATCTTTCAAACTCAAATCTTTCAGTTTATCCAGATAAGCTCGGGTATCGTCATTTTCCAAACTCAATATAAATTGAGTGGAAAAATCGCCGTTTCCTACCACCCGGACAGGTGTATCGTTTACGACAATTTCGTCGGAAGTTTTTGACAAATCGGTGCTAAAATCCACATCTGTTGCATCTTTGCTACACGATGTCAAAGCAATAATCATTGCAAATAAAAGTAAGGGTAGTTTTTTCATAATATTATTTTTAGATTTTTATTTTTTATATGAACAAATTTAGCACATCAAAAGACAAATTTATTCATTTAATAGTATGAATTCGTATCACCTTTTGGGGTGATTTTGTCAAAACATCTACAAAAATCCACATTTTTTGACAACACAATGATAGGCGATTTCTTTTCAACAGTCTGTTTGAATTTATAAACAACATGTTTGAATTTGTGAATTGCTTAATTTGATGCACAAATAGAAGTTTTTTAAAATTTGCACAACCGGATACAAATGAGCCAAAGATTTAAACCTTTTATAAAATATTTTATACAAAATATACATTCAAAGCAACCGTATAGATATTTTTCGCTATTTTTATGCACTAAAAACAAACAAAATATTAATACATTATGATTAAAGCGGTAATCATTGATGACGAACAACTGGCTATTGAAAGTTTACAATGGGAGATAGAGAATTTCAGCAACGATGTCAAAATTATCGAAACTTTTACCAATCCCAAAGAAGCCATTAGCGGAATAAATTACTTAAAACCCGATTTGGTTTTTTTGGATATTGAGATGCCCGAAATGGACGGATTTCAATTGTTAAAGTCATTGGACTATCAAAATTTTGACTTGATTATCACCACGGCATACAATCAATATGCCATACAGGCTTTTAAAGCGAGTGCCATTGATTATTTATTGAAACCGATAGACCCCGACGATTTGATACAAGCCATTGAAAAAGTAAAAGCTCGACAAATAAGCAATAATTCCACCAAAAATATTGAAACCATTCTAAGCGACCTGATACAAAACAATGTGGATCAAACCAAAAAAATACCGCTTAGTCTTAACAATAAAATTATATTGGTAGATCCCAAAGAAATTATTTATTGCAAATCGGACGGCAGTTACACAACGGTATTTTTAAAAAACGGTGAAGATTATTTGGTTTCCAAAAGCATCAAATATTTAGAAGAAATGTTACCCGGCAAACAATTTTTGCGTATTCATAAATCATACATAGTCAATTTAAGCGAAGTCAAAGAATTACTCAAACACGGTTCGGGTGAAGTCGTTTTAAACAACGACAGGGTGATACCCATATCACGCAGTCACCGTCAAAAAGTCTTTGAAGCCCTGCATATCTCATAATATTTTTATGAATGAAAATTTGTTACAAGCGCTTTCACACCCGCAAGACAACGGGATAGTTATTTTCATTTCCGGCTTTTTGCTGGCTTTGGGGGTCTATCATTTTTTGTTGTTTTTTCAAAACAAAGACAGTGCTTATTTATATTATTCGCTTTATGCTTTTTTGGTATTCATATACTCTTATCACAGGGCTAAAGGTTTCATATTAAGCGATTTAAGCAAGACACTTGTGCCTTATATCAAATTTTTTTACGACCCTGTCAAATGGTTGTATTCCACTGTATATTTATTGTTTGCCATTACCTTTGTCGATTTGGACAAATACTGCCCCAAGTGGTATAAATTTCTTGTCGGTTTTGTCAAGATTTCACTTATTAGCGTTATAATACTCAGTTTGCTGTCTTTTGTTTTGCACAATAAACTTATAACCGACTATGCTTACAATTTTGTTTTTTTGCCTTTTTTGTTTGTTTTGTCCATATATATCCTTTTTTTAATATGGAAAACAGCCTCGCCGGTTAAATATTATTTGCTCATAGGAGCAGGGACTTACTTGTTGGTAACGACTTACTCACACTATTTGACTTACACGGGACGACCGTTCAGAGTTCTATTTTATGGTGCTACGGCTTTTGAAATGACTCTGTTTGCTTTGGGATTGGGACGAAAACAAAAATTAATACTCGAAGAAAAAAATCTATGGCAAGAATTGATCATCAAAGAGCATGAAGAAAATTTAAAAATCAAAGAAATGCTCAATCAGAAACTCGACGAAGAAGTTAGCTCAAAAACCGAACAAATACAAGCCTTACAACAAGCCAAACAAATCGAAGAACAAAAAAAATTAGCCTTAGCCTATTCCAAACAAATCCTACAACTACGTTTGCAAGCCGTTCAAGCACAAATGAATCCGCACTTTTTGTTCAACTCGCTCAATGCCATTAAAAAATACATAATCAGTAATGAACAAAAAGAAGCGGTTTTGTATCTGACCAAATTTGCAAAACTCTTGCGAATGGTACTTGAAAATGCCAAAAAACAAGAAATTACTTTAAAAGATGAACTCGATTTGATGAAAATTTACATCGATGTGGAAAACATTCGTTTCAACAAGGGCATACAATTCGATATTCTAATTGCCTCCGAGATCGATTTGAACAAAGTAAAAATTCCTCCGCTTATTTTTCAAGCTTTTTTAGAAAATGCCATTTGGCACGGTTTGGCACCACTCAAAGGCGACAAAAGACTCGTATTAAACATAAAAAGCGAAACGCCTTATGTAGTGGTAGAAATTGAAGACAACGGTATCGGCAGAGAAAAAGCCAAAATCATAAGCCAACAAAAAAATATACACTTAAAAAAAGAATCGCTCGGTTTGAAAATCACCGAAGAACGTTTGGCAATTTACACCCAAGCCTTTAAAAACAAATACAAAATACAATTTATCGATTTGTATGACCAATCGGGAAAACCCACAGGAACCCGTGTAGTCGTGCATATACCCGTATCGTAAACTATTTTTTTACCTTCCCCAATAAAATATCGAATGGCAACATCATATTTATTTGAAGCCTATACAATTATAAAGAAAAATTATAATGAACTTGTTTTAACAACCCGAAAAGACCTTATTTTTGCAAAAAAACAAAACTTATTGAACATGAGTAAAATAATAGTATGGCATAATCCGCGTTGTCGTAAAAGCCGTGAAGGATTGGCTGCGGCAGAAAAAACGGCAAAAGAAAAAGGTTTGAATTTGGAAATCAGAAAATATTTGGACAATCCGCCGACCGAACAAGAATTAAAAAAGGTATTGCAATGGCTCGGCTTAAAACCCATCGAACTGGTTCGAACCAAAGAAACCGTTTGGAAAGAAAACTTTAAAGGAAAGGAAATGACCGATGAACAAATAATAAAAGCTATGGTTCAATACCCAAAACTAATCGAACGACCGGTAGTTATATACAATGATAAAGCCGTATTGGCACGTCCCGCCGACAAGGTTTTGGAATTGTTCTCATGATTTGTCGATAAAAGTCTATGCAAAAAAAAGAGAGAAAGCCGTTTTGACTTTCTCTTTTTTTGCGATATAAATAATAAAAGTTAATCTTTCTTATTTGATTTTATCAACGATTGCTTTAAAAGCTTCGGGGTGATTCATTGCCAAATCGGCTAGAACCTTACGGTTCAGTTCGATATTGTTGGCGTGAATTTTGCCCATAAACTGCGAATAAGACATACCATGCAAGCGTGCTGCTGCATTGATACGTTGTATCCACAATCTTCTAAAATTACGTTTCTTTTGTTTTCTGTCTCTATAAGCGTATAACATTGCTTTTTCCACTGCGTTTTTAGCAACGGTATAGACATTTTTTCTGCGTCCGAAATATCCTTTGGCTTGTTTGAGGATTTTTTTACGACGTCTTCTTTTGGCTACTGAGTTTACTGATCTAGGCATAGTTTTAATGATTTTTTTGTAACAGGCATTCCTTTTACGGAATTTTTGGTTTTTGGCACTGTTCCAGGGTTAATAAATCTACCAATTAATCAATCGTTAAATTATTTTAATCCTAACGATTGTTTTACGTTGTTCATGTCGGCATCACTGACCAAAGTCGCGTGTGTCAATCTCAATTTTCGCTTTTTTGATTTTTTAGTCAAAATATGACTTTTGTAAGCGTGCTTTCTTTTAATTTTTCCGGTGCCGGTTAATTTAAACCTTTTTTTGGCACTGGCTTTTACTTTTAGTTTTGGCATAATCCTTCTACTTTATTTATTATTTATATCTATTTCTTTTTCTTTTGAGACTTGGGCGACATCAACATAATCATTTTTTTTCCTTCAAGTTTGGGCATTTGTTCCACTTTGCCGTATTCTTCCAAGTCTTGTGCCAAACGCAACAATAATATTTGCCCTTGGTCTTTAAAAATAATAGAACGACCTTTAAAGAAAACATACGCTTTGAGTTTATTTCCGTCTTTGAGGAAATTCATGGCGTGTTTTTTCTTGAACTCATAATCGTGGTCGTCGGTGTTCGGTCCAAATCGAATCTCTTTCAGAGTTACTTTTTGAGTTTTCGATTTTATGGCTTTTTCTTTCTTTTTCTGGTCATACAAAAACTTTTTGTAATCCAGAATCTTACAAACCGGGGGGTCTGCTTTGGGCGATATTTCCGCCAAATCCAAACCTTGTTCTTCAGCCATGGCTAAAGCTTTGTGCAAAGGGTATATACCCACCTCGACGTTATCGCCAACCAATCGAACTTCTTTGGCGGTAATTTCGTCATTTATGCGGTGGGGATTTTTTTTGATTACCCTTCCCGGTCTTCGACTGCGTCTTCTTCTAATTGCTATAGTCGTATATTTTTATGGTTAATATTCTTTATTTATCTTTTTCGAAAGCTTCCCAACAAATCGGAAAGCCCGAAAAATCTTAAACATTACATTGATGAATTCTTCATCGTTCGTTTCTCACTTGCGTCGCAATGAACTCTTTCAGCCTACTGACATTTGTCAATAAAAAGCCTGCAAAAATAAGAATTTTTTCTTATATGTCAAGTTTTTATCCGAATTAAGCGAGTTCTTTCAATCCTTTTTTCTCTTCTTGACGGATATATTCAATAAATTTGTCAATATCGAAGCTACCCAAATCGCCTTCTTGATGTTTTCTTACCGACAAGGTATTGTTTTCGGTTTCTGTTTCGCCTATAATGATCATGTAGGGCAATTTTTTTATTTCGGCGTCTCGTATTTTGCGTCCTACTTTTTCGTTTCGCAAATCTATGGTAGCTCTTATACCGGCTTCGTCGAGCAAATTTAAGATTTTTTTGGCATATTTTTCATATTTTTCGCTGATAGGCAAAATAATAACCTGTTCGGGAGTAAGCCAAAGTGGAAATTTACCGGCGGTATGTTCCAACAATATGGCAATAAAACGTTCCATAGAGCCAAACGGTGCTCTGTGTATCATTACCGGACGGTGGGGTTTGTTATCGGCGCCGATATAAGTCAAGTCAAAGCGTTCGGGCAGGTTGTAATCTACTTGTATGGTTCCCAATTGCCAACTGCGTCCCAAGGCGTCTTTGACCATAAAATCGAGTTTGGGTCCATAAAAAGCCGCTTCGCCGTATTCGGTAACGGTATTTAGATTTTTTTCTTCGGCGGCTTGAATAATGGCTTGTTCGGCACGTTCCCAATTTTCATCACTTCCTATGTATTTGCTTCTGTCTTCTTTATCGCGAAGCGATATTTGAGCGGTAAAATCTTCAAATCCCAATGAACCGAATACATACATAACCAAATCGATGACTTTTTTAAATTCGTCGAGCAGTTGGTCGGGGGTGCAAAAAATGTGTGCATCATCTTGGGTAAAGCCGCGTACGCGGGTCAATCCGTGCAATTCGCCGCTTTGTTCGTAACGATATACCGTTCCGAATTCGGCAAAACGCACCGGCAAATCTTTGTAACTGTAAGGTTTGGTTTTAAATATTTCGATATGATGCGGGCAATTCATAGGTTTGAGCAAAAACTCTTCGCCTTCTTTGGGAGTTTTAATGGGTTGAAAACTGTCTTGCCCGTATTTTTCGTAGTGCCCCGAAGTTACATATAAATTTTTATGTCCGATGTGCGGGGTAACCACTTGTTGGTATCCTGCTTTTTTCTGGGCTTTTTTTAAGAAATTTTCCAAACGTTCGCGCAGGGCGGCACCTTTGGGAAGCCACAGCGGCAATCCCTGTCCTACTTTTTGTGAAAAAGCAAAGAGTTCCAGTTCTTTTCCCAACTTACGATGGTCGCGTTTTTTGGCTTCTTCTAGTAATTCCAAATATTCTTTAAGCATTTTTTGTTTGGGAAACGAGATACCGTAAACACGGGTTAATTGCGGTTTGGTTTCGTCGCCGCGCCAGTAAGCACCGGCAACATTGAGCAATTTGACCGCTTTGATCAGTCCGGTATGAGGTAAGTGCCCGCCGCGACATAAATCGGTAAAATCGTCGTGGTCGCAAAAAGTGATTTCACCGTCATTGAGGTTTTCAATCAACTCTATTTTAAACGGATTATTTTCTTTTCGGTATAAAGCCAAAGCGTCTTTTTTAGAGACCTCGCGCAATTTGAATTCGTGTTTGCCTTTGGCGATTTCAAGCATTTTCTTTTCAATTTTTTCAAAATCTTTTTCCGAAAATTGAGCATCGCCAAAATCTATATCGTAATAAAATCCGTTATCAATGGCAGGTCCAATGGTTAGTTTGGCATCGGGATAAAATTTTTGAATGGCTTGAGCCATCAGGTGTGCCGACGAGTGCCAAAAGGTTTTTTTGCCTTCGTCATCGTTCCAAGTATATAAGATTAAACTGCCGTCAGTGGTCAAAGGAGTGTTTATTTCGACCTTTTTGTCGTTGAATTTAGCCGAAATAACATTGCGTGCCAATCCTTCGCTTATATCTTTTGCAACTTCATAGGGAGTAATACCGGCGGGGCATTCCTTGATACTTCCGTCGGGCAGCGTAATTTTGATATTCATAACTTTAATGTTTTTTTCAAAATAAGTGCAAATTTACACTAATTTTTATGAATTACGAATAATTTTATGGAACACTCGATTGCCAATACACGATACCGATTAAAAATTAGCCATACCGCCATAAACTTTAATTTTTGTCGTTCAATATACCTTGTTTTAACTATCCGCTTTACACTTGTTTATTTTGCAATTTTTTTTCGGCAAGAGATAACAAATACATAAATTTAAGCGGAAATTAGCGACATCTACACATTAAACCACAAATAAAAATTTATATATTTGTAAAATGAAAGAGAGAGCAATCATAACACCAAATATTTTAAGATGGGCAAGGGAAACATCTAAAATGTCCATTGCAGAAGTTGCTCTAAAAATGAAAGTAAAAGAAGAAAGCGTTGAATTATGGGAGACCGGTGAAAAATATCCTACAATAAAACAACTTGAAAAACTCTCAAAAATATTCAGACGACCTATTTCTGTATTTTATTTACCGGAACCACCTGATGATTTTCAAACATTAAGAGATTTTCGAAAAAACACAAATAAAAAAGAATACAGCACTGCTTTAACATTTTTTTTGAGAGACATACAATCAAAACAAATTTGGTTAAGTGATTTCTTTAAAGAAAATGGAGAAGATGAACTCGATTTTATAGGAAAATTTAATATTCATTCAAATGTTCAAGAAATTGCATCAAATATAAAAAAGACATTAGAAATAGACGAAACACCTAATGAACAAAATTTACTTAAATATTGGATTGATAAAATTGAAAGTAAAAGAATTTTTGTTTCCTTGTCAAGTAATGTCCATAGTCACTTAAAAATCGATGTAAATGAAGTCAAAGGATTTGCCATTACTGACAAATTTGCACCTTTTATATATGTAAATAGTGGTGATACAAAAAATTCCCAATTATTCACTTTAATTCACGAATTGGTTCACCTTTGGGTAAATTCTAGCGGTGTATCTGCTTTTGATATTATAGATTTTAGAAGTCCAAAAGAAATAAACAAATATGACCCTATTGAAATATTTTGTAATAAAGTTACAGCTGAAATACTGATGCCAAGCACAGAAGTAACAAATTTCATTCAACAAAACAAATTAAAAAATATTAACTCTGATACTGTTGAAAGAATGGCAAAACATTTCAAAGTAAGTTCATTTGCAATGTCTGTAAGGTTATTAAATTTAAAAATTATTCCAAAAAAAGATTTCAATAAATTTATTAGTATTTTTAAGGAAAAATATGAAGAGTATTTAGAAAACCAATCAAAAAAAGAAAAACAAAAAGGTGGACCAAGCTATTATGTTCTACAAATCCGAAAAAATAGTAAAGCATTTACTACTTATATATATAGTTACTATAAAAGCGGAATGATAACCGGTAGTGAAGCAAACAAATTATTGAACATTAAAATCAGCAATTTTAAAAAATTAGAACAATTCTTATATGCAAGATAATCAAAAGAAATATTGCCTTGACACAAATTTTTTTATTGAAGCTTGGAATAAATATTATTCCCCTGAATTTTGTAGTTCTTATTGGAATATAATTGATGATTTAGCTAAAAAAGGAATTGTATTTATACCCCAAGAAGTAAAAAAAGAAATTGATAAAGGTGATGATAATTTGAAAAATTGGCTTAAAGACAAAAAATACTTTGTAAAACCAATCACTGAAAAAGTTCAATTATGCTTAAAAAAGATATATAATCAAAATCCAAATCATAAATATCTTTCTAATAATGTAAAAAACAGATCAATTGCAGACCCTTGGGTTATAGTTCACGCTATGGCGGAAAAAGCAACAGTCGTTACAAAAGAATATTTATCAAATAGCTCTAATCCTCAAAAAATAAAAATTCCTGATGTGTGTGAGAATATGAATGTTCCTTGGATTGATGATTTTGATTTTATAAAAGAAGTAAATATTAAATTTAACTGTAAGATATAAAACCCTATATTGCAACGATAACACCCAACCTATATTCAAATAAATTTTTATATACAGTCAAAATATTTTAAACATTTTTTCCCTTATATAAATTATAAAGGTAAATAAAAAATACCGATATAATCTATATCTTAACATAACCAAAACAAAGCCGGCAAAGTCGATTAGATACTTTAAACCGATGAAAAAACCGTTATATATTTCAATTTTTAGATTAAATTTGCCTTATGAATTTTGAAGCAATCATAGGACAAGATTTTTTAAAAAGTTATTTTAAAAAAATAATTGAAAATGACCGTGTTCCTCATACACAATTATTTGTAGGTCAAGAAGGAACCGGCACCTTACCAATGGCTTTGGCTTTTGCCAAACGACTTATATGTGATAATGAAAATTGCCGACACAAAATAGACAAACTGATACACCCCGATTTGCACTTTGTTTTTCCTACGGTAGTTACCGATCAAATAAAAAAACCCGACAGCGAAGCTTTTATGAAAGAATGGCGGTCGTTTTTGTTGCAAAATCCGTATGCGGGACTATTTGATTGGTTACAATTTTTAGAAGTAGCCAATAAACAAGGCTTGATAAGAGTTATCGATGCCGAAAATATTATTAAAAAAGCAGCGGTAAAACCCTACGAAGCCGCTTACAAAGTCATCATTGTTTGGCATGTTGAAAAAATGAATAACGAAACCGCCAACAAACTACTCAAAATACTTGAAGAACCTCCCGAAGACACCAAATTTATATTGATTGCCGAAACAACCGAAAACATTTTGCCAACCATATTGAGCCGGTGTCAAGTGCATCATTTTAATCCCATACCTATCGGAACAATAAAAAAAGAACTCATCAACCGGTATCAATTGTCCGAAGAAGAAGCCTTAAAAACAGCCCACCAAGCCAATGGCAATTGGAACAGAGCTTTGCAACTGTATCAATCAAAAGTTTCGGACAATGAATTTCAACAACTTTTTATCAGTTGGGTAAGAATTGCATTTTCTGCCAAAAACAACAAACAAGCTATACAAAAATTAATAAAGTGGTCGGAACAACTTGCCGGAATGGGACGCGAAACCCAAAAACAATTTTTAGATTTTGCACTTGAAACATTTAGACAAGCTTTGATGATTAACTACCAAAACAAGGATTTGGCTTATTTTGATTTTTCAAACAACGACTTTGAACTCGGCAAGTTTGCTCCTTTTATCCATAGTGCCAATATAGAAGATATTTATAGAGAAGTAAGTGAAGCTCACTATTATATTGAAAGAAACGCAAATCCCAAATTGGTTTTGTTAGATTTATCCATTAATCTCACCAAATTAATACATAAAACCGAAAAATCCGTTTAGTTTTAACAAAACCGGTATAAATTTGTATATTTGCAATACGCTTTTTAACATTTATAGAGAAATGAAAAAAATATTTATCGCAATCATATTTTTGATTGGTTTTCAGTCGTTTGCACAATTTGGCTTCAAAAAATGGTATATTTCGACCGGTTTTACCGGACAATATATGACCGCTTCCAAATACACGGGATACGATTTTAATCTTACGATTATACCTCGCTACAATTTTGTGGAGCTCAGTCAAGAAAGTACCTTATCGGTCGAAATAAGACCTCAAATAGGTATCGGCACCCGCAACTGGTATAAATACCGCGAATACGATGAAACTTTTCCTACCCGTTTCAGTTACGGTATTCCATTGATTTTCAACTATAACTGGGGGTTAAACTCGGAAGAAAATTCGTTATACTTATTGGGTTTTTATGTAGGTGCCGGTTACGGTATATTCAATGTGGTTTCGCAAGAACCTCCTTACGATCCCATACACGGCTTGGTACTCGATGCCGGTATGCATATTGACAGCAGTCCGGTATCTCATATCGGCATTAGTTATACTATTGGCAACGACGGAAGCCGTATTTACAGTTTTGGTTTTTTTTATGATTTTTAATCTTCGTCGGCATACCACGAGGCATACATGATATAACTGTCGGCAATTCGTTTTATTTCACCTTCGACCAGTTCGGGGCTGATATTTTTTATCTTTCGTGCCGGAATACCGGCAAATACACTACCACTTTCAACCACAGTACCTTTACTTACTACGGCGCCCGCAGCTATAATCGAATTACTGTGTATTTCTGCACCGTCCAAGACAACGGCATTCATGCCTATTAAAACATTGTCGTGTATGGTGCAACCGTGTACCGTGGCATTGTGTGCTATCGAAACATTGTTGCCGATACGCGTAGGGGCTTTTTGGTAAGTGCCGTGAATAACAACACCGTCTTGAATATTGACCTTGTTGCCTATTTTGATATAATTGACATCGCCTCGGACTACGGCATTAAACCAAACACTGCAATCGTTGCCCATAACAACATCGCCAACCACAACGGCATTGTCGGCAAGAAAACAGTTTTTGCCCAATCGGGGAGTTTTTCCGTTCAATTTTTTTATGATAGACATATCTCTAAATTTTATTTTTTATTAAAAATTCTTTTAACCCCTCACGCCAATTTCTCGGGGTATAGTTCAAAACTTTTTTAATTTTTTGGTATGACAATACCGAATAAGCCGGTCGCGCGGCTTTGGTTTGAAAAACAACTGAGGTAACCGGTGTAAGTGCTATTTGTTTGCGTCGTAAAGACAAAATTTCTTTTCCAAACTCAAACCAAGTAGTCTCGCCACTGTTACTAAAATGATAAATACCCGACTTGGGTTGCTCGACAAATCGAACCAGATGCAAGATAAAATCAATTAAATCGGGGGCATAAGTAGGCGAACCTGTTTGATCGTTTACCAATTGCAAAGTGTCTTTGTTTTGAGCCAATTGCAAAACGGTTTTGACAAAATTTCGATTGAAGGACGAATACAACCAAGAGGTTCTGATAATGTAATGTATCGGATTTAGGGCTGCCCATTTTTCTCCTTCTAACTTTGATTTTCCGTATTGATTAAGCGGGTGAGGTATATCGGTTTCGGTATAAGGTGTTTTTTTTTGTCCGTCAAAAACATAATCGGTTGATATATGTACCAGTGCCGTATGGTGTTGAGCTGTTAGTTCTGCCAATTTTTTTACCGCTTCGGCATTGATTTCAAAACATTTTTTGGTATCGATTTCGGCTTGTTCCACATTGGTATAAGCGGCAAAATTAAAACAATAATCGTAATTTTTTCTCTTTAATATTTTATCAATATTGTTTGCGTTGGTAATATCCAAGCTTTGTTTGTCGTAAAAATCAATTTCAAAGCCGGCGGGTTGCAATTCTCTCAATGTTTTACCCAACTGACTATCGGCTCCGGTTACCAATATTTTTTTTATGCCTTCCATTATAGCAAAATATCTTTAAAAAAAGGCAACTGAAGGTCTTTGGGTGATAGCAAAAATTTGTCGGCTGAAACGCCCCAATCAACATTCAAATCGGGGTCGTCAAAACGAATACCCGATTCTGCCGGTTGGTGATATTTGTTATCTACCTTGTAATAAAACAAAGTATCGGGCATTAAAGATAAATAAGCGTGAGCAAAGCCTCTCGGAATAAAGAGTTGGTATTTGTTGTACTCATTTAATTCAACCGAAAAATATTGTCCGTATGTGGGAGCGCTTTGACGCAAATCGACAATGACATCTAAAACGGCTCCTTTTAGAACACTAACCAATTTGGCTTGTGCAAAAGCTCCTTTTTGAAAATGGAATCCTCTTAAAACCCATTGTTGAGATTGCGCCAAGTTATCTTGAATAAAATTAGCCTGCAAACCGGTCTGTTCTTCAAACACCCGTGCATTGAAAAACTCGTAAAAAAAACCTCGTTTATCGCTGTAAACCTTCGGTTTAATCAAAAAAACATCTTTGGCAAAAACCGGTTCGACAATCATTTATACTCTATTTTTTTGTTGTTGGTAGCGATTTAAATACAGGATAAAATCTCTCGACAAAAGCATTATTAACACCAACAAAAATCCCAATACGGTATATCGAAAATGTACATTGCGGGTAATTTTGTGTTCTTTGACCCCATATTGCGGAAAATCATTTTGCATAACCAATACGTCGGAAAATTTGTTGAGTTTTTTGGAAAGTTTTTCCAAACCTTCAAGCGCTTTTCTTCTTTCATAAAACAAATTATACGAAGCTTCGGGACCACGCACCCTGTCACTTGACACTACAATATTGGCGGCACCGTTTGATTTGTTTTTGGCTAATTCAATCATAACCTGATTATTTACTTTACGCAACGAATCGATGTCTTGTAAAGTGCGTAACAGTTTTTTTTGTTGCATTTGCAAAGCAAACCAAACATTTTCTTTTTTCTTTTTCAATTCGGGATCATTATTGATAAGTGCGGGTAAACGTTTATTTAAAAAATCAAATGTTATAGGTTTTGTCGCAATAACGGTTAAATTCCAATACGGATTGATATCCGGATTTTTAACCATATTTTTTTTGAAAGTATTGTAATCAATGAATTTATATACCACCGTATCTTTCTGATTTAGGTATGCTTCATAGTCATCGATAAACAAGACATCATTGACCACCGGTTCCAATTCAAACAATTTTATCTGTTTGACTACCGTCGTATCCTCTTGCAAGATACGGGCAAGTTCGTCATATTTTTTATCGGCAATTAATCCGTTAAACAATTTGACATGGCTTTGTAACGTCAATTGCGAATTAAAATTGGTTCGTATACGAGCAACTGCTTTGTAAACATCGGTGTTTTTGGAAGGCACTATAAATGATATTCCCAAACCCAACAAGGTTCCGGCTAACAAATAAACATAGTGCTTTTTTAGATACAAAATAATATCGAGCGATAAAAAAAACAGTTTTTTTACCACTCCTGTTATGCTCTTAAACATGCTTTTAAACATGTTGCCGATGGCTGAAAAAAATTGCAGTATATCTATTTCTTCTGTTTTGTTGTGTTGGTTCATAATATTATTGTTTAAAAATTTGGTCAAGGATTTTACGAGTTATGATATAAGTCGGTTCAACACCTTTAAGTCCCAAAGGACCCGAAGCCAGTGTGCTTCCTGTTTCCAACGGATTATCCGAGGCATAATAAGCATAACGAACTTTGACGTCGGGCTTGATATTGCCTCTGATTTTGGAAGCCGATTGAATGGCTTTTTGGTAATGTGCTCCTTCCATTTCCAAACCAATGGCTTGCCAGGTTGAATTTTTAAAGAAGGACAAAATCTCTTTGTTTTGTAACGAAGTGCCTAAAACCGTTACCATGGTTCCTTCGTAAACAGGTATGGAAACATCGTCAAAATCTTTTTTACTAAACTGATTATCAAACGGATAATTGTCAGCTGTTCCTTCAAACATGTGCACTTTCGGTATCATGATATCACCCTTGCCTCCCACCAATATTCCGGCTTTACCCATGATAGAGATAGATTGCACGTTTAAATGTATTTTTTGTTCTGCTTTTTCATAAGGCTTTAAAAGTTCGTCCATTACCTCAAAAGCTTGTTCACCAAAAGCATAATCCATTACAATCAACACGGGTTTTGCTTTTTGTTTTGCTATTGATAACGGTAAATATTTCTTGTTTATTTTGGCCAAATCAAATATTTGCACATCAATATTGGCACCCGAGTGGTCTTTGAGATACAACATACCGTTTTGTTGAGCGGTTTTTTCAACCAACTTTCTCATTTTTTCATTTTTTTTCATACTGAGTGCCTTAAATATTTCCATTTCATCGGTGTCGGCATCAAACAACGAAGGTGCAAACAAAACATTCATGACCGAGTGCATATTGGCACTGATGATGTGCAAAGGTCTTTGTAGCAAATTGTTTTTTTGCAAAACTTTTTTGATTTCGGTTGCCCATATTTCGCCATAAATATGATGTCCCAAACTTTCGCGTAAGCCCGGGCTAAATTTCACCTCTCGTTTTTTTCCCAAATAAGCTTCGTCAATAGCCAATTTTCCCAACCAATATATCAAATGAAAAAAGCGATTGGGCTTGTCTTTTTCGGCAAAATCGTCGTAAGCTTGTTTGGTTTCGGCAAAAGTTCTACCCAAAAGTGTCGAAAGATAAGCAATAATGGTTTCCGTTTGA
Source organism: Flavobacteriales bacterium (assembly GCA_027065715.1). GTDB lineage: Bacteria > Bacteroidota > Bacteroidia > Flavobacteriales > Flavobacteriaceae > WGBX01. Next base: position 7,617 of record JAMONO010000153.1, on the reverse strand, counting down.
ACCTTGTCGAGTTTTTTGTTTTTCAACACGACTGTTTCGAGTGCTTTCCATTCGCGACCGAGGGTTCCTTGTGTATTGATCACCGCCTTTTGTCTGATTTTATGCGATTCGATAAATAAAAAAGTCAAATGTGTCAAAATATCATACACATCGGAACGTCCCCGTGTGAGTTCGACATTCATTTGATCCTGGTCAATACGGTAACAATTGCGTCGTCTTTTGGGCGGTATAATCGGTTTAAACTGCGAGAGTTTATAACCCTCGTCGTCGGTCATATAAATAACCCTGCACTCTTCTATACCTTTCGGCAAACGATCCATAACGTATTTTAATCCGTTTAATTCGGTCTTGTCCGAAGCAATATCACCGTATATTTCGGGGCGCAAAGTTAGCAGTCCTTGTTTCAATGTATTGCCCGATACTCCAAAAGGTTTGTAAAAACCTCTGTTTAACAAATGACGCATGGTGATATACAAGCGTTCAATGGCGTTGGACGATTCGCGTGCACGGGTTCGTTTTCTTATTTCTGTCTTGGTCATGCAATTGATGAATTTACGCAAAGATAATCATTCTATTTATAAATGTAAAAATACAAATCTCCGCTCAAAGGGTTTTTAAAGTGTTTCTTTTTCGACTTGTTTTTTTATTATGACAAAATCCGGCAGATGAAATTATATTTTTTTGTATTTTTGCAAAATAAATTTAAAAAAATACAATGAAAATGAAAAAAATTATGATTCTAATCGTCTTGTTTGCTTTGTCCAATTTACAAGCGCAAGATCAAAAAGAACCTGTAAAAAACTGGAATAATTCGGGCAATATCAGTATTATGTTCAATCAAGCCTCGTTTGACAATTGGATTAAAGGCGGTGAAAATTCACTGGCTTTGAACGGTTTGATTAACTATAACTTCAACTACAAAAAAAACAAAAGCGTTTGGGATACCAAATTGATTTTGGCTTACGGACTTAGCCGTATAGACGATCAAACCAAAAAAACAGATGACCGTTTCGAAATTAATTCAACTTATGGTAAACAAGCTTCCAAACTATGGTATTATTCATTTTTTGGCAACCTTAAAACTCAAATGACCGACGGATACGATTATAGTGTTTCTCCCAAAATAACCACATCAAAACTTTTTGCTCCGGCATATTTAAGTTTTGGTCCGGGTATGTTGTGGAAAAAAAGCGATAATTTAAAGGTAAACTTTGCTCCGGCTACCAGCAAAATGACTTTGGTTATGGACGATGACCTGTCTGCTGCCGGTGCTTACGGAGTTGATCCGGGCAAAAACTTTCGTTACGAATTAGGTATGGCAATTAACGGATATTACAAATTCAATTTGATGAAAAACATTTCGATGGAAAATATTTTGGGATTGTACAGCAATTATTTGGACCACCCCGAAAACATCGATGTCGATTATCAGATGAATATGGTTATGACCATCAACAAATACATCAGTGCCAACTTGGGACTCAACTTGTTGTACGACGATAATGCCTTACAAGATTTACAAGTAAAAGAAGTATTCGGATTGGGCTTTAATGCCAAATTTTAATAAACCGTCTTTTTATCCGTTTAAAACTGTCTCAAAAGAAAATGAACTCTTAGGAGGCAGTTTTTTTTTATATCTTTACAGGTATGCATATCGAAGATTTTAGAAATTATTGTTTAAACAAACCGGCTGTAAGTGAAGGGTTTCCGTTTGACGAACATACACTCGTTTTTAAAGTGGGCAGCAAAATGTTTGCCTTGGCGGCACTCGATACAATTCCGCTTCGGGTTAATTTGAAATGTGAACCCTCGAAAGCACTTGAACTACGCGAAAAATATCCTCAAATTACACCCGGATATCACATGAACAAAAAACACTGGAACAGCCTAAGCTTCGAAACGGGTTTGCCCGAACCACTTATCAAAGAACTCATAGACCATTCCTATGAATTGGCGGTGAAAAAAATGAGTAAAACCGAAAAAAAGTCATTTAATTTGGAATAATTTTTTTTTACTTTTGAAAAATTTTACTCAAAAAAGGCTTGTATTATGAATATCACCCGAGAATTTATCGATAAGATGCCCAAAGCGGAGTTGCACTTACACATTGAAGGAAGTTTTGAACCCGAATTGATGTTTGAAATTGCCCGTCGCAACCAAATAAATATTCCTTATAAGAACATAGATGAAGTAAAAGCCGCTTATAATTTTAACAACCTGCAAGAATTTTTGGACATTTATTATGCCGGCGCCAATGTATTGCAAACCGAACGAGATTTTTACGATTTGACTTGGGCATATTTGCAACATATTCACAAAGAAAACGTGCTTCATACCGAGATATTTTTTGATCCGCAAACCCATACCGACCGAGGTATTTCGTTTGATACGGTCATCAAAGGTATTCACAAGGCACTTGAAGACGGAAAAAAACAATTTGGTATCAGTTACCGATTAATAATGAGTTTTTTAAGACACCTTTCGGAAGCCGAAGCTTTTAAAACTTTGGAACAAGCCTTGCCATACAGCAGTTGGATTACCGGTGTCGGATTGGATTCGTCGGAAGTAGGTAATCCGCCTTCCAAATTTGAAAAAGTATTTGAAATAGCTCGTCAAGCCGGTTTTAAAGTAGTGGCACATGCCGGAGAAGAAGGTCCTGCCGAATATGTTTGGGAAGCCTTAAATCTGTTGCAAATTGACCGTCTCGATCACGGCAATCGCTCGCTTGAAGATGAAAAATTGGTCAAAACTCTGGTCGATAAACAAATGGCACTAACCGTTTGCCCTTTGTCCAATTTAAAACTCAAAGTGGTTAAAGACCTTAAAGAACACCCCTTAAAAACCATGTTAAACAAAGGTCTGAAAGCTACCGTAAATTCTGATGACCCCGCTTACTTCGGCGGTTATATGAATGATAATTTTTGGGAAATTACTCAGGCGTTAAATTTGACCAAAGACGACCTCTATCGCTTGACCCGCAATGCTTTTGAAGCGAGTTTTGCCAACGATGACAGAAAAAAAGAAATGATTCGACAATTAGATGATTATTTTAATAAATCATAACTTTTGGATCCTGAAATTGACCGATTTTTTATCCTGTTCATTAATGATAAACAACAGATAAGTGCCCGTATCCAAATTGGAAATATCAAAACTGGCTTGAATATCATCTTCTATTTTCTGTTTAAATACCTTTTTGCCGTTGATGTCATATAAATAAATCAAACAGTTTTGATAATCATCCAATTCGATATTTAATCTGTCTTTAACCGGATTGGGAAAAATGGTTACACCGGTAAGTCTCGAATAATTTTCAATGTTTTGTTTCAAAGAAATTTCACCGGTTTTTTGAGCGGAAAGCATACCGGTGGTTGTCAATAAAATTAACAACAAAGCTAAGTTTTTCATAATATTTAAGGTTACACACAAACATAGCCCAAAATTAATATATTTTTTTATGAATGTAAAGCTATTCTTTATAAACTTATTAACAATTTTTCTAAACAACAAAAATTAAGTCGCAAATAACCGCTACACACGGATTAATAAAACAAATTTTACCGAAAAAAGTTATAACAAGTCTTCGGGTATTTCGGAATATGCAAAACCTTTTTGATACAAATATCTATAAATTTTTTGACGGGCTTGATAAGAATTCGGTTGTGCCAGGCTTTTCTTTTTTTTGGCAACCAATTCAACGATGGTTTGTCGGTAGTCTTCAAAAGAAATTTCACTCAAAGCTTTGTCAATTAAGCTCGGATGTATCCGGTGACGTTTTAAACCTTGCACAATTTTTTTCTTTCCCCATTTATTGTGATAAAATTTTCCTCGCACATAAGCTTTGGCAAAACGTTCTTCATTCAAAAAACCTTCGCGAAGCAAATGCAAAACTATATGGTCTATCGCTTCGGGTATCAAACCCATATCACGCAATTTTTTTTCTACCTGTTGGTGCGAACGTTCTTGATAAGCACAATAACGCTCCATTTTTTGTTTGGCTTCATCTATGCTTATATAACTCATTTTCAAATAATTAAGTTATTGTTTTACAAATTTTTGCAAATAAGTATAGCGGTTAAGTCTAAATTGTAGCCAATACACGCCGGCAGGCAAAAAATCTACATCAAACGGTTGATTTTGGTAAGAATAAGTCCGAAGTTCTTTGCCATCTACACTCAAAATTTTCAATTCGGAAACGGGTTGCAATAAAGAGCTATCCATATAAAGATAGTGTTTAACCGGATTGGGATAAATTTTAAAAGTTTGATTTTCAAAAGTTTTGATGTCCAAATTCATGTTTAAAATGCTATTGCGATGAATTATATCGTGGTGCGGGTCAAAAATCACATCGGTTACGTCAAAACCGGTCTGCACCACAAAATGTTGTCCGTTGATGGTATTTTGCAACATAACTTGCAGCTCGTGTCCGTTGTCATCTTTAAAAACAAAAGGTAATGAAAGTTCAAAAAATGATACCGAAGCATGCGAAGTTGTCTGATTAATCACGACCTCATACTCTTGTGCACCTGTTCGTGTAACCTGAATGCTGTATGTAGGGTATCCTTCGCCATAAATCCAATCGTTAAAGAAATCGGTTAAGTCCTTGCCGGATTGTGTTTCGATAATTGCTTTAAAATCTTGTGTTTTGGCATATTGAAAACTTTTTTGATTGACGTAATTGCGTAAACCTTCAAAAAAATCGGAATCGCCCACTTGCAAACGCAACATATTAAGGACCATGGCACCTTTATAATAACTCAAACGACTGTCAAAAATACGCCATACATCGGTAGTATCCTGCACATAGACCGAACCGTCGGGGTATTGTGTAATGGCACTAACGGCATTTTGTTTCCAATTGTCAAATTCCGTTTGCCCGTCCAAGTGTTCTTTTATCAGTGCTTCGCTATAAGTGGCAAATCCTTCATTGAGCCAGATATCGTGCCACGAACCGCAGGTTATGGCATCGCCAAACCACTGATGTGCCAATTCGTGTGCTATTAACCAACGTTGATAGTTTGCTACAAATGTAGCGGTTTGATGTTCCATACCACCGCCCCAGCCAAATTGTATTTGACCGTATTTTTCGGTATAAAAAGGATAGTGTCCGAAACTTTGTTCAAAAAAATTCATCACGGGAACAAAAGCGTTCGATTGAATTTGAGCCAAAGAAAGATTTTCGGGATATACATAATTGTCTATCGGAAAATTTTGAACAATACCGGCTGTTTGTGAAAATTTTGTATAATTGGTTACGGCAAAAGCGACCAAATACGCCGCTATGGGATAGCGATGTTTCCAAGTTGAAATCTTATAATCGGTTCCGTTGATTTGCGTAATGTTTTCGGAAGTCAAAATTCCGTTGGATACCCCTACCATTTCAACTCCGTTTTGGATTTTGGGGTATTTTAAAATAACATCTACCGAATCGATTTTGTCCGTTAAATCCTGTTTACAGGGCCACCAATCTCGGGCACCATAAGGTTCGGACAAAGTCCACACCACCGGTTTGCCGTTATGCGTCGAAACCGCATAAGAACCCAACCCCGTATCGGGCACAAAACCGTCGTAAGTTATTTTTATGGAATCGAGATTGCCTTGTAAAATGGGCTGCAAAAAATTGATAATCAACCTATTGTTTGATTGATTAAAATTTAATTGACTGCCGTGATAAATTACCGAATTGACTTGCATTTGGGTATTAAAATCAAACTCCATTTGGATTAAATCGTTGTTTGCCACAAAATAAGTGGTAACCTCACCTGTCAAGTTACGGTTATCCAATTGAGGTTGCAACTCCAAGCGATGATAGGTAATATCATAGTTTCCTGTATTTGCCAAAGGCTGTTGCAATAACCTGCGCAAAGCCGCCGTTCGCTCGCGTTGAACCAAATTTCTTTGCATATTTTGTTGAGCATATATCAAGCTTGCTCCCGTAAAAAACCAAACAAAAACCGATAAATTGTATAAATTTAGTTTCATAAAAAATCTTTTGATGTAAAACTAATAAAAAACATCATAAGACGGTAATAAAATATTTTATACTTTTACCATTGTAAAAAAATCCCAATCATGATGCCAGAAAAATATGAAATCAGACCGGTCAATGACAAAAGAACTTTGAAAGATTTTATCGACTTTCCATATCTGTTATATAAAGACAATCCTTACTGGATACCTCCGATCAAATCAGACGAGAAAAAAATGTGGATACAACACCCCGCTCTCAAATTTGTCGATTTGCAAAAATGGGTGGTCTATTGGAAAAATCGTCCCATTGGTCGTATTGCGGCTGCCGTTAATCATAAGTACAATGAAAAAACAGGCGAAAAATACGGTCGAATTGTCGGATTGGAAATGTATAACGACGAAAAAGGTTTTCGTTTGCTTATGGATACCGCTACCGATTGGCTGCGACAAAAAGGCATGAAAAAAGTACACGGACCTTTGGGGTTTACCAACTTGGACACCCAAGGCATGCTCATTGAAGGCTTTGAAGAGTTGCCCTCGATAGCTTCGGTATATCATTTGCCTTATTACAAAACCCTGATGAAAAAATACGGATTTGAAAAAGAAAACGATTGGGTCGAATTTCATTTAAAACTCACCGACGAACCGGTTCAAAAAGGTGAACGAGGTGCTAAATTGATCAAAAGACGTTTCGGATTTGAAGTTTTTAGTCCTTCTTCAAAAAACGAATTGAAAAAATATGCCCAAACTGCATTCGATATTTTAAATCAAGCCTTTGCCCATTTGCCCTATGTTATTGAATTGGACGAAGAATTAAAAGACTATTATAAAAACAAGTATTTTAATGTGCTCGACCCCAATTTTACTTTTTTTGTAAAAGACGGCGATAAAATTGTCGGATTTTTAATAGCTATTCCATCATTATCCGAAGGCATGAAAAAAGCCAACGGTAAACTCTTTCCTTTCGGGTGGTATCATATTATGCAATCGTTTAAACACCCCAAGTGCGTCGATACCCTTTTGACCGGCGTTATACCCGAATATGACGCCAAAGGAGTCGCCGTATTGCTTTTTGATGCCCTGCACAAAGCCATGTTGTCTAACCATATTATCGATATAGAGACCACCGGTGTATTTGAAGATAACCACAGTGTTATTTCCAATTGGAAAAACTATGAACACATACAACACAAGCGTCGCAGGACTTGGATAAAAGATTTGTAATTTTTTGTGTCAAATTTGTTTTTATAAATCAAAAAACTTAAATATATTTGCAATCTCAAAATCTACCGGCGGGTGTGGTGAAATTGGTAGACACGCCAGACTTAGGATCTGGTGCTTCACAGCGTGGGGGTTCGAGTCCCTTCACCCGCACCACCTACAAGGGTTAAAGTGCTGAAAATCAAAGTTATAAGATTTTCGGCACTTTGTTTTTCCCGACATTTTCCCGACAATACCCCGCATTTTTGAAAATTCTTTGTTTTGGAGTGATTAAAGCATACATAAAAATAGCCCCGTTTTGTGTTCGGGGCTAATTGTTTGTTATACCATTTTCCCGAGTTTAAGAAAATGGTTTGTAGCTTGCGGGCTTATTCCATACATTCGGGCGGTAAATACTCTTTGAGTTCGTCCAGTCCTTGCATTTCG
>JAMONO010000152.1 GCA_027065715.1 Flavobacteriales bacterium | reverse complement strand
AGGTTCTCTTTGGTGTCCTTTTTTCTAACTTTTTTGGACAAGCAAAAAAGTTAAAGAGAAAGATAACCCGATCGTTGCACTCCTACGGAAATACAAACAACTTTTTAAAAAATAAAAAAAGCGAGCGCAAAACAACCAATTAAAACAAAAGCAACCACCGTATAGTAAACGCCGTATCGAGAATTTTTCGTAAAATTTGAAGAGAAGGAACGTTAAAAGCTGCCTGCTGTTTGAGCAAAGCCAATTTTGAAAAAAAGAAAAATTAACTTCCACTACAATATTCATTAAGAAAACCAAATTCCCGTTGTGGCATACAATTTGGCATATCGTATCAACAAATACGAACAAAAATTTGTATTTAAAAATTCAGAAAATATGGCATAGTCGCAATGGACAAGGCAACCGTCGGCTCATAATATCATAAAAGTTTGTCCAAACGGAGTCGAATCAACTTCTATTATCTAATTGATTTTGAGAATAGATTTTCATTAATTATAAGAAATCATTATTTTTTTATCTAACCAAAAACTTTTGAACTTTTTCCTGTCCCGATACAAAAAACACTTGCATCAAATAATAACCTTTGTTAAATTTTGACACATCTATTTGTAACGATTTGGTTTCTAAAACCTTACGACCAGTCAAATCCAATATTTTGATTTTTTGAACGGCTTGAGTCGAAGTAATATGTATCCAATCGGTTGCCGGATTAGGATATAATTTCAAAGTATTTTTTCGATATGTTTCAATTCCCAGAGTATTGTTTAACATCAACACCAGTTTATTCGATTTGCTGGCGGCATAGGCTATATCCAATGTTCCGTCGCCGTTAAAATCGGCTACAACAAAATTGGCAGGTCCGGCTTCCGTATTATCCACTACAATTTTGGTAAAATTCATATTTCCATCATTTTCATAATAAACTACTTCGTGTCCTGTTGTGGTTGAACCGTTATCTGTTCCATAAGCACTGGCAATAAAATCTTTGTCACCGTCTCCGTCAAAATCGACCCAGTGCACATACGAAGCTCCCGTAAGGTTGGTATCAATACTGTGTTTGGTAAAGTTTGTGCCTGTTCCGTCTGTATTTTCAAACCAAGCTATTTCATTACCGGTAAATGCCGTTGCTACAATATCGTCGTCATTGTCCAAATCCAAATCTCCGCCTTCAACTCCAAAAGCTCCTCCAAAATTCGATACGATTGTTCCTCCGGTGGTAAATCCCCAAGACCCCAATTTATACCATTTAATTGTATTGTCAGTATATGAAGTTATGACCAAATCATCGGTTCCGTTACTGTCAAAATCACCTCCATGCAAATATTTCGGGTTATTGATACTTATTAAATTCATTCTCGAAAAATTATTATTATCATTCATATATACCGTAGCGTAATTTTCCCCGCTGATTAATACTCCTACATCAATATCGCCATCGGGAGTTCCCGGGTCGGTTAATGTACCCAAGTCATATAACCTAACTTGCAACGGATTGTTTAAACCGCTTTCAATAACATGAGGTGTAAACGTGCCGCCTTGGTTTTCATACCAAATCAAATCGGAAGTTCCACAAGCGGCAAAGTCAATATCGCCGTCATTGTCAAAATCGGCTCCGTCAATGGATATGGCTCCGGGCAAATTTATATAACCATTTGCATCGGACAATATATGTTGTGTAAAATTACCGGTTCCGTCATTGATGTAATAAGCCAGTGTATTGTCTGTTTGACTGGCACTCATCAAGTCGAGGTCGCCGTCGTTGTCCAAATCTTTTTGTAACAAACCATAAATACCGGCGGTTTGATTATTCGACACAATGATTTTTGAAAAATTTTGTGCAAAAACCGATAAACCGCTAAACATCAATAGTCCGAATAGTAATTTTTTTATCATAATAGTAATTTTTTTTAAATATCTTATTAACAATAATCATTCCTAATTAAAAAGAACGGATGCTTTTACAAATTTATTAAAAAAATTGTTTCCATCATTAGTTTGATCAAAAAAAAACCACCTGTTGGCAATTGCATAATACCACCATATCAGGCTTTTAATGTCATAATTTCGTTCCTAAAATTTTGGAATTATAAATTTATCGGTTAAAAAAGAATATTGTTCTACTCCGAATTTTATAAAAATTGTTGTTAGATGATAGTGCTAATCAGGTGTTGCTACATGACGTTTTATTGATGCGAACTTGTTCGTCAAGCACTTCGGGATTAGGCAGATTTGCCGGAATTACGTCCGCTAAAAAGGAGTTGCCGAACAAAAAAAGATTTCTCACTGCGTTCGAAATGACATCATTAATTGCGTAATAATTTGATTAACAGTGTATTGTCATTGCGAGGTGCGAGGTGCGAGCGTTGTGGCAATCTTTTGTTTTTATTTAATGATTTAGATTCTTCATTTCGCTGTCGCTTTGTGCAGAATGACACACTTCGATAGGTGCCGTTTGTCCGTTTCGACGGGTATATCTACAAAATATTTTCCGAAACATTGAGACATCACCCAAAGTATCGTGATAAAAATAACAATAAAACAAAAAATTCTTTACCTTTGTAAAAACAAATCATTTGTAACATGAAAAAAGGACCGCTTTTTTATGCCAAGATACTATTGTTTGGCGAATACGGTATCATTAAAGATTCCAAAGGATTGGCAATTCCATACAATCACTATCAGGGAGGGCTTTTTATCGGTGATTTGTCCGATGAAAAAATCAAAAGTTCCAATCAAAAATTACATGCCTTTTTTCAATATTTACAACAACAACAATCTTTACACTCCGATTTATTAAAACTCGACCTTCAACAGTTTGAAAGAGATTTGCAAGACGGTTTGTATTTTAAATCCAATATTCCCGAAGGTTACGGTGTCGGCAGTTCGGGTGCCGTAGTGGCAGCGGTTTATGAACGTTATGCTAAGGAAAAAATTACGGTTTTGGAAAATTTAACCCGCGACAAATTATTGCGTCTTAAAGAGATTTTTGCTTTGATGGAAAGTTTTTTTCACGGCAAAAGTTCGGGTTTGGATCCCTTAAACAGCTATTTGAGTGTGCCCATACTGATACAGTCCAAACAACATATAGAGCCAGCCGGTATTCCTTCACAACAAAAAGGCAAAGGGGCTATCTTTTTGATTGATTCGGAGCAAGTGGGTGAAACCGGCGATATGGTGCGTATTTTTATGGAAAAAATGAAAAACGAAGGATTTAGACAGACGCTTAAAAACGAATTTATCAAATATACCGATGCTTGTGTAAACGATTTTTTGCAAGGCAATGTCAAATCGTTGTTTGGCAATCTGAAACAGTTATCAACAACGGTTTATCACAATTTTAAACCCATGATACCCACCCACATGATGGATGTTTGGAAAAAAGGTATGGAAAACGACGATTACTATCTCAAACTTTGCGGTTCGGGAGGCGGTGGATATATTTTGGGGTTTACCGAAGATTTTGAAAAGACCAAAGAACAACTCAAAGATTACAAACTCCAAGTTGTATATCGATTTTAAAGCCGGTTGCATGTTATGAAACCCGCCGGTCGTCATTTTATCAAACAAATTGTTTCACTTTTTGCACTGGTGCGGGTGCAAAACGTATTGCTATTGTCAATAGCTTTTGTGCTTACCGCCAAATATATTTTTGCACCGCAAAGAAGTTTGGCCGATTTGCTTACCGATTTTTATTTTATAGCTTTGTTATCGGCATCGGTCGTCAGTATTGCATCGGGTTATATTATCAACGCTTTTTACGACTACAAAAAAGACTTGGTTAATCGTCCTCAAAAAACCTTACTCGAACAACAATTGGATTTAAACAAACGACTTTATTTGTATTTTTTGCTCAATTTTATTGCCGTTTTGCTGGCTGCTTTCATCTCTTGGCGCGCCGCCTTATTTTTTAGTTTATACATTTTTTTTATTTGGTTGTATTCGCACAAAATACAACATTATGCAACGGTGGGAAATCTTATGGCAACGGTGTTGAGTATTTTTCCTTTTTTTGCTATCTTTTTGTTTTTTAAAAAATTTGATCGTTTTATTTTTGCACATGCTGTTTTTTTATTTTTACTATTGTTTTTAAAACACAGTATCAAAAGTTTTGTCAATATCAAAGGGGATTTGGTGCAAGGCAATGAAAGTTTGCCCATTAAATACGGCGAAAAAAAAGCCAAATACTTTGTTGTCTGTATCAGTTTGCTTTTGTTTATACCTGTAAGTTACCTCAACAAATTTGAGATTTTGGGCAATATGCGTTATTATTTTTACTTGTTTATACCGGCATATTTAACCGGTTTGTTTTTCTTTTTAAAAACCAATGACACAAAAAGTTACCGACGCTTTTACAACCTGATAAAACTGTTGTTGGGTTTGGGTGTTTTTAGTATTATGTTGGTTCGAGGCGGTTGATTTTTTTATAAGGTTTTCAACATAAAGCTGTTAAAAAATAATTGTAAAAAAATAGGCTTGTTTTTGAAAAAAAATTATTTTCGCAACGTAAAAATACTTTTTTCAATTTTATGTCAAAAATACTTGCAGTAGGCACGGTTGCCTTCGACGAAATCATAACGCCATTTGGCAAAACAGGCAAAATTTTGGGGGGTTCTGCTTCCTATATCTCTTTGGCAGCCCAAAAACTAATTGACGATATAGGTATTGTTTCGGTTGTCGGTTCGGATTTTCCCGAAAATTATTTACAAAAATTTATAAGCAGAGGTATTGATATTTCGGGGATTGAAAAATTGGAAAACGAAAAAACCTTTTATTGGAAAGGGCGCTATCACAACGATTTGAACCGACGCGACACACTGGTTACCGAAGTTAATGCTTTGGCACATTTTAATCCCGTTGTGCCCGATGATTACAGAGATGCCGAATTTTTAATGTTGGGAAATTTGCATCCGGCACTGCAAAAAGCCGTCATAAATCAAATGAAAAAGCGTCCTAAATTGGTAGCACTCGATACCATGAATTTTTGGATGGATACCGCTTGGGACGAACTTATGCAAGTATTAAAACTTGTTGATATACTTATCATAAACGACGAAGAAGCCCGTCAGCTCAGCAAAGACTATTCGTTGGTTCGTGCCGCCAAAACCATACAACAAAAGGGACCTAAATATTTGATTATTAAAAAAGGCGAACACGGAGCGTTGCTTTTTCACGACAAAGATATTTTCTTTGCACCGGCTCTTCCTTTGGAAGATGTTTTTGACCCTACCGGTGCCGGAGATACTTTTGCAGGTGGTTTTATTGGTCGCTTGGCAAAACTTGAAGATATTGGTTTTGAAGCTATGAAAAGTGCCGTAATATGCGGTTCTAATTTGGCTTCGTTTACCGTAGAAGAATTTGGTACCCAACGACTTGAAAATCTCAATAAAACAGAAATAAAAGAACGCTTACAAGAATTTATTCATCTGACACAATTTGAAATTGAATTGGTTTAACATAGGATTGCTGTTGTTTTTTGCCGGTATTTTTTCATGCCACAACAATACTTACCGCATAGCAACTCACGACAAAGAACAAGAAGGGGTTAGCAAAGGCAAATATATCCCGGTGTTTGCAGCACCGGACAGCACCGGAAAACAAGTGGTTATAGAACAAATCATGGGCAAAGCCACAATTATAGATTTTTGGGCTTCGTGGTGTCGTCCTTGTCGCGAATCGGCAAATCCGGCATACAAAAAACTTTATAAGCGATATCATTCCAAAGGATTACAAATTATAGGCATTTCGTCTGACCGTCATCAATATTTTTGGAAAAAAGCACTTAAAGAAGATTCGTTGCCTTGGACGCAAGTTATTGATTCGACACATCTTATTTTGCAACAGTTCAAGGTCAAAAGCATACCGACCATGCTTTTGATTGACCGCTACGGAAAAATAACCGGTCGTAACTTATGGGGAGAAAAATTGGAACACCAAATTGACAGTCTTCTACAATAAAAAACCGAGATGTTTTGCCCCGTTTCGAATGGCATCATCAATAGACATGACCCCAACAGAGTTGGCAGATGGTAACTTTTTGCTAAACAAAAAAGATTTCTCACTGCGTTCAAAATGACACGCTTTGTTATTTAACATATTGATTAACAGTGCGCTGTCATTGCGAGAGGCGAGGCACGAGCCTCGTGGCAATCTTTGGTTTTGTATCGGTTTATCGATTTAGTTTCTTCACTTCGCTTCGCTCCGTTTTGAAATAGCTTTATTACAGGTAATTACAATTCAATAAAATTTAGGAAACGGGTGAAGTCAATCAAATATTTTTTTACAAAATAATAAACTCGGTTCGACGGTTTAGGCTGTGCTCCTTTTCCGAACACTTAACCCCATCAACACAGCGATTTAAAATGGAAGTTTCACCCATTCCTTTGGTTTGAATACGTAACGGATCTATACCTTTGCTTGCCATATAATTTTTGATTACTTGAGCTCGTTTGGCTGATATACGTAAGTTGTTGGCAGCCGAGCCTACTGCATCGGTATAGTTTCTGACTTCCAATTTGATATTTATATTTTTTTTCAAAAACCGAATTACTTTATCAATTTCTTCGGTTGATGTTTTTGATAATTTTAAACTGTTTCGTTTAAAATAAATTTTTTGGAGTTGTAAAATCCGGTTTAAATTTTCGCCTTTTTTTACTTCCAATATTATTTCGATTTTTTCAATTTTAGGTTCCTTTTTGATAGCTTTATCTTGTTTCTTTTGGTGTATAGGAATGTGTGTATATATGTATTTGACTACTTGATCTATTTTTAATGAATCTTTAAACATACCTTTGGGCATGGTGCCGTATATACCTTCGTTGTTTTTTATCAATCTGTTTTCGTGCAACGGATTTAAAATAAATGAAGTCATTTTTTTGATAAATTCATTGCTGTTGGGATAGGCACTCATATAAGTTGCTTTTACAATTTCCATGGGTGGTCCTATTTTTCCTTTTGAATTGTGGCAAAATGAACATTGTTTTTTGTAAAATTTTTTGGGGTTAAAATTGTCGGTCGAAATTTTATAACCGGTTGAATATAAATTTTTTGAAGAAAAAGAATACAATAAAAAAATAATAAAAAGACCGGTTAAAAACCATAACGGTTGTTTTTTCATAACAAAATAAATTTTTGGTTAACACACTAACAAATTTAACATTAAAACCTTAATTTTGTTTACATTAAGCATAATTTTTTCGGATAAAATAATTTATTAGTGACTTTTGTCACAAAAAGAGATAAACTTTTAAAAATATTGACAAAAATGAAGTTGCCGCAAAATATACGGCTTTTATTTTATTGTAAAATGAAGTGTCATAAGACTTTTTTAATTACAATTCGATAAAAAAAGGCAGCCTCAATCATTTTTTTCTAATCGATATATCATGTCAATTTATAGGCTGGATATTTATCAAAAAATTAACAAAAGGTTGAACAAATCATTCACTTTAACAGAAATGAGAGTAAAAAGGGTATAATAAATTTTGAGACTGCCAAATTGCAAACAAACATTACAAACACACGATTATATGGGGAAGTTTAGTTCGCAAACTTTTTTCCAATCTTTTTGTTTAACGGCATCTAAAAGTTGTTCTGCCAGCAATTGAAATTCGTAGGCTTTTGAATAATCCATAAATTCCATATTTTTTATTTTGGGTTCAACGTTTTTATACCTAAAACCTTTATATAAGGTTCTAAAACATTTGTAACCTGCAAAATAGTGTCTGTATTCAGAAACTCTAAAAATACCGCCTTCGTTAATATCGTTTCGGGTATAGATAAAAAAAGGTATATCGTCCCAATAGTAAAATTGATATACAAAACTACGGGTATCTTCATAGCGTCTTACTTCTATCATTTTTATTTCGTCTCCTTTTTTCTTTAACCTGATGCTGATATGACAGTCGTCATTGGCGGTAAAAGGATTGGTTTCGGTATAGCCTTCGCCATTGTTTATTTCTTTAAACTGTTCTTTAATGATATTGAGTTCTTCTTGATATTCGTAATCTTCGTTTTGAGCAAGAAGTGACCACCAAGCACTCGACAATACCCATATTAATAATATTTTTTTCATAACAATTATTTTTTTGAGTTTAACAAAATTAATTTATCGAAATTTATTTTCTTATTCACAATTAACAAACCGTTGATTTTTTTGTATAAAACGTTCTTATAAATTTAGGAATGGAATTATACACCAAGCAAAAATTATAGAAAAGAAACCTTTTGAAGAGTTTGTGAGATATCGTTTGGATTTGCATACCGGCTGCAAAATCGATAAAAAAATGTATCTTTGTTTGTCGGATAAGGTTATTTCGGTTAATCTTTTATCGAAAAAAGTATTTTCCGATATTTCCAAAAAAATAAAGTGAAATGAAATACAAACGGATATTGTTAAAACTCAGCGGTGAGTCATTAATGGGGCAAAAGAACTACGGTATTGACCCTGAAAAAGTAAACCAATTTGTAAATGAAATCAAAAGCATATATGATTTGGGGGTAGAAATAGGCATTGTGATTGGCGGAGGAAACATTTTTAGAGGTTTATCCGAAGCCGGCAAAGCCATGGATCGTACGCAGGGTGATTTTATGGGTATGTTGGCTACGGTTATCAACGGTATGGCACTTCAAAGTGTTTTTATGAATCAAAACATACCGGCACAATTGGTCAGCGGTTTAAAGATAGACAAAATTGCCGATGAGGTCAATCCCATCAAAATTAAACAAGCCCTATCCGAACACAAAATTGTAATATTTGCCGGAGGAACGGGTAATCCGTTTTTTACCACCGATACCGGAGCGGTATTAAGAGCACTGGAAATAAGTGCCGACGCCATACTCAAAGGCACGCGTGTGGACGGTATTTATGATAAAGATCCCGAAAAATATAACGATGCCATTAAATATGATACAATTACTTATGACGAAACTTTGCAAAAAGAACTCAAAATAATGGATAGCACCGCTTTTGCATTGGCAAAAGACAATCGCCTTCCCATTATTGTTTTTGATATGAATACTTCCGGTAATTTGTACAAATTGATCACCGGCAATAAAACGGGAACATTGGTAACCAACTAAAATATAAGTTTAAATCCGAAACTAAAAAGTAGCAATACCAAAACCACAACAAGCACTACTTTGTGTATTTTGAAAGTCTGTTCTTTCATAAAAAAATGTTTTAGGATAACAAAGTAGCAGTAAACTTATAGGCTAATCATTTTTTTGTATTAACGCTATTCTCCCGATATTTATTATTTCAATTGAAAAAAAATGATACCAAATTGTTTTATGTTTTGGTTCAAAATATTTTGAAACTATTTTATAAATCGATTTGGTATTACAACCTCTTTGTTTAGTCAAAAATAGCGACTACACGTGCAGGAGCAGCCGAAGCTCCTTCAATTTTGAGCGGAAAAACAGCCACTTTAAAACCGGTTGGAGGCAAAGCATCAAGATTGGTAAGTTGTTCTATATGCAAATATTCGTGAGTTTGTCCTATACGATGAGCTTCCCAAAAAAAATCGGGATTATTGTATTTTTTGACTTGTTGCACCTGATACCGCAACGGCAAATCCCAACCCCATTGGTCTATTCCCATTACCTTTATACCTTGCTCTATCAACCAAAGGGTTGCTTCGGCACTCATACCGGTACCTTTATCGATATAATCTTTTCCTTTGTATTTGTCGCGACCGGTTTTTATCAGAACAATATCGCCCGGTTGTAGCTCAATATTGTTTTTGTTCAAATCGTTTTGGAGGTCGGCTGCCGTAATAGCTTCAAAATCGGGTTTGTGCGTCATATCTATTACTACCCCGTTGCCATAGAGCCATTCCAAAGGAACTTGATCAATGGTTTTGGCTTTTTGACCTGCTATTACGGGGTGATAGTGCCAAGGCGCATCGATATGAGTAGTGGCATGCACTCCCATTCCTACAATTTTGTCGTCTGCCCAACCTTGCCAATTTTTGGGAAAATATTTCTTTTTCAATCCTAAAAAATAACGGATTAAAAAAAGGCTTTTACGATGCGGTTTATGTTTGATTTTGATACGCATAAACCATGGATCCTGCTTGTCGTAACGAATGGTTTTGGACAAATCGACTATTTTCATAAAACCGAATTTTTGTATTGTTATTTAAAAAATTTTCTTAAATATTTTTTCCAAAACGGTAATTTTTGTTCAAAATAATTCCCATAGCCGTAACCGTATTTGTAACCGTAATTTTTGCTGTAACCGTATTTTTTAAGCATATTTACTTTGAAATCATTATAAATAACGGCAAGATTGGATATTTCTTGTTTTTGATATTTTTCGTCAATATCTTTGATAAACGATTTCAAACTGTAATCTTCACGTACGATAAATACGACTACATCGGCATATTTTTGCAATTCCATGGCATCGGATACCAAACCCAAAGGCGGTGTATCTATAATTATTTTGTCATATCTTTTTTGAAGTTCTTCAAACAATTTGGCAGCATAGTCCGTTAAGATTAATTCGGAAGGATTGGGGGGTATTTTTCCGGACAATATCAAGTCCAAATCAGGTTTATCGGTCGAAACGATAATATCGTCGATAAGGGCGTTTCCGCTCAAAAAATCGGACAATCCGCTATGATTTTGACGGGCTTCTTTAAAATAATTTTTAAACTTGGGTTTTCGCAAATCAAATTCGAGTAAAACGGTTTTTTGTCTACTGACCGATTCGATCAAAGCCAAATTGGACGACACAAAGGTTTTGCCTTCGCCCGAAACCGAAGACGTAATGAGTATGGTATGATTTTTTTGATGGCGAGGCAACATAAAACGCAATGCCGAACGCAAGGAACGAAAAGCTTCGGCTACAATACCTTGCGGAAAATCGACAACCGGCAAATTGCCTTTTTTGTCATGATGATAGACCTGTCCGAGTATGGGTACTTTGGTAAGTTCTTCTACATCGGATATGTCGTGTATTTTGTTGTCAAACAAAAAGATAATAAATATAATTGTTGCCGGAACAAGCAACCCCAAGGCTATGGCTATCAAATAATTAATTTTTCGATTGGGTGCTACCGGCGGTTG
The DNA here is from genome assembly GCA_027065715.1 of Flavobacteriales bacterium. Taxonomy (GTDB): domain Bacteria; phylum Bacteroidota; class Bacteroidia; order Flavobacteriales; family Flavobacteriaceae; genus WGBX01. The sequence goes on along the minus strand of JAMONO010000152.1, from coordinate 10,943 downwards.
TCCGGTATCTTTGGCGGTATCAATGATTTTTAAATCGGATACATTGGATGCTTTGACTATGCTGGCTTCATTTCTTTTTTGAAGCAATGTATTGTAAACCTCTTGTTTGAGGTCAAATTTGCGTTTTAAACTCAGTAGCGTTTGTTTCTCTTCGGGCAGTTTGTTTATTTGCGACTCTATCTTATATATTTTGCGGTTGATTAAATCGAGTTGTTGATTTAAGTTTTCGAGAGCCGAATCAACGGTTTCCAAAAGTGATTTTCGCAAGGCTTCAATTTCCAAATCAAGTTGTTGTATGGGAGACGAATTTTCTTTGAATTCGGTTAATTCTTTTTTGCGTTGAACTGCCAATTGTGTTATTTTACTTACTTTTTGCACTATGGTCGGGTCTTCAATACCTACAACCGTCGGTGCCGGCAAATCCTCATAATTTTTTTTGTTTTGCAAGTATTTGAATAGTTGCTCATAATACATTTTTTTTTGTAAAACATTGCTTTTTTGTAAGTCTAATTCCGAAATTTTTTCATAGAGTTTGGCAGTTGGGTCATCCAGATTTAAAACGGTTTTGTTGCTGATAAAACGTTTAAGGTCTTGTGTGGCTGCACTTAAATCTTTTTGGATATAAAAAATCAACGAATCAATAAATTTAATGGTATTGATGGCAAATTTGTTTTTATCGTCCAATATTTGTTGCTGCAATAAGCTTGTGGTGGTGTTTAAATAATCTTCTATTTCCGCCTTGTTGTTGCCTTGCAATTTAAGCACCAAAATAGATGAATTTTTATCTTTGGTTTTGACTTTGAGTTTTTCTTTAAAGTCGGATACTACACTGTTAAAATTTTTGAGTTTTAAAAAATATCGGGTATTCGGTTCATACTTATTATTTTTGTTTAAACGAAAAGTACCGGATAAAAACGGTAAATTTATTTTTTCATCAAATTTATAAACCTGTTTTAAGGGATTTAATTTTTGTGCTTTGGATTTTTTTTGTTTAAAGTGAAATAAAGTTATTTTTTCTTCTTCGGGAGTTACCGAAAGTTGAAACTGTCGGTCATCTATTATTTTTATTTCAATAGGCAGGTCGATAAGTTGCCAATGATTTTCATCCATTTCAAAAACAAAAGGACTTTGTTTGTATAAGTCTATCAAAAAATATTTGCCTTGTTTTTTGTATTGAATATAATTTTTGAGTTTTTGAACCACTTTTTCGTTATGGGTGCGAGACTTAAAGGTGGTGATAACCAAATTTACCTTATCACTGACGCCTCCCCAATTAAAAACCAAGCTCATGTTTGAAGTAAAAAACGGATTGTTTTCTTCTTTTATGGTTACATAATTGTCAAGTTCATATACGTTTTCTTTTCGTACATTGATATAATGAGCAACAAACAAACTGACAGCTAAGGCTGCCACAAACCATTTCCAATGCGAAATAAGTTTTAGCAACAGAACTTTAATATCAAAATTTACTTGGTCGTCAAACGGTAATTGATTTTCCATAATCAAAAATTCTTATTGAGTATATTTACTTAACAATATAATGGTAGTTATAAGTGACAAAGCCGTAATGGTTGTGCTGATGGTTTGTTGCAAAGTGGTTCCTGTTCCCCATGTTTTTTGTTTAAGCGGTTGCACATATACAATATCATTGGGTCGCACATAAAAATAAGGCGAATTTATCACATCGGCACGGGTCAAATCCAGTTCTATTTTGGTTTGTTTTCCGTTTTCGTTGCGCATAACGATTATCTGTTTTCGATTGGCTACCGGAGTAAGATCGCCGGCATCACCGATAACATCAAACAAAGTAGGCTGTTCTTTATATAAAACACTTGTTTTGGGTTGTTTTACTTCACCTATAACCGTATAAGGAATACCGGCAAGTTTGACCTTAATAAATATATTATCGAGTGATTTGAATTGTTTACGAAGCAATTTGTTTTGTATTTCTGTTTTTACTTCTTCAAAAGTTTTGCCTTCCACTTGTATTTTTTTGATAACCGGCAGCTCTATATAACCCTGTTTATCAACGGTATAACCGTTAAAATACAAAACTTGCGAATTGGTACTGTTGTTGGTATTTATATTGTCTCCTATAAAAAGTTTATCTATATTTTTGTTTGAAGAACGGATTTTTATGTATAAAATATCATTTTTTTTGATCCGATATTCCGTTTTATTATATACCTCATGCGGCAAATCTCCTTGTATATATACGATTTTTTTGTAGGGCACGCAGGAAGTTATCAATAAACTGATAATCAATATTATAACAAGATTGAATTTCATTATGTTTTTGATTTTTTAAATCATTATAAGATACAAAGATAAAATAAATTAGCTTGATTGCCTATTAAAATCACATATCCTTCAAATCGGGGTATAAAAAATCGTTATACGGAAAGCGTTTGATATGAATTTTTCGCACTTCGGTATATAAAATATCTTTAAGTTTATCTATATTAATTTTATTGACAGCCGAAATAAATACGCTCGGATTATTTGTTTTGGCAAGCCAAGTTTCCGTTAAATTACCGGTAAGTTCGTTTTGTGTTTCGGGCAACAAATCCACTTTGTTAAAAACCAAGACAACAGGTTTGTTGCCGGCACCTATTTCATTGAGTATTTGCCTTACGGTTTCCATGTGTTCTTCAAAATTGGGGTGTGAAATATCAACTACGTGCACCAACAAATCGGCTTCGGTTACTTCGTTGAGAGTCGATTTAAAAGATTCGATGAGTTGAGTGGGTAATTTTCTGATAAATCCGACTGTATCGGTCAAAAGAAAAGGTATATTGTACACAACAATTTTTCGCACGGTGGTATCGAGTGTGGCAAACAGTTTGTTTTCGGCAAAAACTTTCGATTTGCTCAAGACATTCATCAAAGTGCTTTTTCCCACATTGGTATAACCCACCAGTGCCGCCCGTACCATTTTGCCTCGATTGCTTCTTTGGGTAGCCATTTGTTTGTCAATGGCAGCTAATTTTTTTTTAAGCAAAGCTATTTTGTCTCGCACTATGCGACGGTCGGTTTCAATTTCGGTTTCTCCCGGTCCGCGCATACCGATACCTCCTCGTTGTCGCTCCAAGTGTGTCCACATTCCGGTTAAACGAGGGAGCAGATACTGATATTGTGCCAATTCAACTTGTGTGCGTGCATACGAAGTCTGTGCCCTGTGAGCAAATATATCCAATATAAGCCTTGTTCGGTCTATAATTTTTAATTGTAATATCCGTTCCAGGTTTTTTTGTTGAGCCGGACTGAGTTCATCATCAAAAATAACGCTGTCCACTTGATTGTTTTCGATATAATTTTTTATTTCATCCAATTTACCGCTTCCCAAAAAAGTCTTCGGGTGTGGCCGGTCGAGTTTTTGCATAAAAACTTTTAGCACTTTGCCACCGGCTGTTTCGGCTAAAAAGGACAGTTCATTTAAGTAATCGGTAACTTTTTCTTTAGATTGTTGAGGGGTTATTATCCCGATTAAAATAACATTTTCGTAAAAATTCTCTCTTTTTTCTATCATTTTTTATATATGCTGAAATATTACGTTTTTTTTATAGGGTTTTCAAGTTAAATTTTTTATTTTTGGAGTTATAATTAAAATAACAAAGTTATGAAAAGAAATTATTATTTTATATTGTTGATGTTTTTATTCACAATATTTAACACAAAATTAAATGCGCAGCATATCGATGCCGGTGATGACATTTATTTGTGTCCGGGGCAAACACAAGCTATGTTGCATGCAGGTATCGAAAGGGTTTTAACAGGTAGATATCGTGTTGAAAGTATTCCTTTTCAGTGGGATTCCGATTTTAGCAACGCACAAGATGTCATGATAACCGATAACGGAACCACCACACCCCTTCGTATTGACGATCGATATGGCGACGCCATTGATTTACCCTTTCCCATTTCATTTTACGGTAGAACTTATGACAAAATTGTGGTCGGCTCCAACGGTGATATAATATTTGAACCGAGTGTAGCAGCCACTTACGACTCTTGGATTATTGATCCTACCCAATTGATTCCTAATCACACCTTGCCCTACTGGGATTCCAGTAACAACTTATCATTCGCTTCTATCATGGGGGCTTATTTGGATATCGATATTAGTGTGCCTTCCGGAACCGAAGAATTAAAATACAAAACCATAGGAACAGCACCCAACCGAAAATTTATGATTATTTATAACGATATTCCCGAATTTAGCTGTAATTACCTTTTGGTTAGTCAAGAAATTGTTTTTAACGAAGCTGACAATTCTTTTGAAGTTCATATTAAAAACAAACCGGTTTGCGGTTCTTGGAATGACGGATTGGCAACTTTGGGAACCCAAAACGAAGAATTTCTGCCCGATACTTGCGGTAACTATCCGGGCGATATTACCAGTCCAACTTTGCCCAACCGCAATACCGGTCCATGGGAAATTTTAGAACCCAACTCGGAAGCATACATATTTATACCCGATGCCAATGTAACGGTAACTTGGTATGATGCAAGTCGAAACGTTATAGGACACGACGTTGATTTGGCAGTGGAACCTACCGAAGATACCACCTATACACTTGAAGTAAGTTTTGAAGATTGTCACGGAAACACATTTACCGAATTTGATGAAGTAAACGTATATCTGGTTCCCGAACCACAGGTCGAACTACCCGAAAAAGTAGTGGTTTGCGGCACCGAAACCAAAACCATAGACGGAACTTTAACCAACGAAAGTGATTTCCCTTCCGTTACTTATACTTGGACTGATGCCAGTGGTCAAGTTGTTAGCAACACGGCAGAAGTCGTTGTAAACAGCACACAAGTTTTGACACTTACGGTAGAAACAATGGGTAACTGTAGTCATTCTTTTGACCCCGTAAACGTCCTCAATTTTGAAAGTTGTAGAGTGCCCGAAGGCGTATCTCCCGACGGTAACGGTAAGAATGATACTTTTATGTTAGACTATTTAGCCAGCGAACCCGGCATCGATGTTTTACAAATCTATGACCGCCGTGGCGTTTTGGTTTATGAAAAAGACAATTACGTAAATGAATTTGACGGTAAAGACAACGACGGAAACGTATTGCCCGCAGCTACCTATTACTATGTAATCAAACTCTTGGATGGTGAAAAATTAACCGGCTGGTTTCAATTAATAAGATAAAAATACTTAACTATGAAAAAGATAATATTAAGTTTATTAGGTTTGTTGTTCCTTTCCGCAGGAAATATACAAGCACAACAATTACCTCATTATACACAATATATGTATAACATGAATGTTTTGAACCCTGCTTATGCCGGTTCAAAAGGCGCAGAAATTGTTTCGTTCGGAACCTTATACCGAACCCAATGGTATAATGAACCCGGTGCCCCCAAAACCTTTACGGCAAATGTGCACGGTGCTTTTAACGATAACAACGGTATAGGTTTGTCATTTATCAATGACTCTTATGGTGCTATCAACCAAAATATGATAACTGTTGATTATTCACACACCTTACGTTTCGGTAAGTCCAATTTGGCCTTCGGATTAAAAGCCGGCGTTAATTTGTTTAACAACGCCTTAGCCGATTTATATATTGTTGATAGAGACGACCCTCTGTTTGCCAAAGATATTTCGGACACCAATTTTAATTTGGGAGCCGGTTTGTTTTACTATACCGATCGTTATTATATCTCTTTCTCCGTGCCCAATTTCTTAGAAAATGCCTACAACGGAGGGGACGGATACAAAGCTACCGACGAGATGCACATGTTTTTAGCCGGAGGTTATGTGTTTGATATCGGTGATAATTTCAAATTAAAACCTCACTTCTTGATATTTAACAATTTCGGACAAAGTATTCAAGCCGACATAAATATCAATATGTTGTTTGCCAATCGCTTTGAAGTAGGTGTTTCACACCGCCTAAAAGATGCCATCAGCGGTATGTTTAATGTTCGTTTGTTCGACGGTTTAAAAATCGGTTATGCCTATGACAGACATGTTTCCGATATCAGATTTTACAGCCCGTCATCTCACGAAGTTTTCTTAAACTACGACTGGAGTTTGTCTAAAAAAGTCATGTTGTCACCCCGATACTTTTAAAAAATTATAACTATGAAAAAAATATATATTTTAATGATAACTTTAACTCTGGGAATAACTTCGGTATTCGCACAGAGTTCACTTGTAAAAAAGGCTGATAAGTATTACAATCGTTTGCAATACGTAAAAGCAGCCGAAACTTATGAAAAAATTGTAGCCAACGACAAAGCCGATGACCATGTATATCAAAACTTAGCCGATTCGTATTACCAAATTTTCGATACTCAAAATGCCGAAAAATATTACGGTATTTTAGCCGAAAAAAGCGATGACCCCGAAGTATATTATCGTTATGCACAAATGCTGAAAGCCAATGGAAAATATGAAGAAAGTATCCCGTGGATGGAAAAATTTGCCAAAATGAAACCGGCTGACCACAGAGCCATAAAGTTTAGAGAAAATCCCAATTACTTACCGCGAATTCTGGAAAGAGGCAAAGATAAGTTTGTTGTAAACGAACTGCCCAATATCAATACCGAATATGCCGATTTCGATGCCAAACCAATGGGACAAAAATTGTATTTTGTATCGGCACGAGATACCAAAGGCAAAGAATACGGTTGGGACGAACAACCTTATCTCGATATTTTTCAAGCCGATTACGTTGAAGGTGTCGTAAGTAATATAGAAAAATTACCCGGCGATGTCAATACCAAATATCACGACGGAACTTTTTGCTTCTCGCCCGACGGAAAAACCATGTATTTTACCCGTGATAATTATCACGACAAAGAATACAAAACCGATTCGACCGGTATCAGTCGTCTCAAACTTTTTTCGGCTCGATTAATAAACGGCAAATGGACAGACATCAGAGAATTGCCCTTTAACAACGACAATTATTCGGTAGGACACCCCGCTGTAAGTCCCGACGGAAAAAAATTGTATTTTTCGTCAGATATGCCCGGCGGAATGGGACAATCCGACTTGTATGTAGTCGATATAAAAAGAAATCATAAATTTGGTAAACCCGTTAATTTAGGTCCGAATATCAATACCGAAGGACGTGAAAACTTTCCCTTTATCAGCAAAAAAGGCGATTTGTATTTCGCATCAGACGGACACTTGGGATTGGGAGGCTTAGATGTATTTGTTTGTAAAAATGTCGATGGCAAATTTTCAAGACCCCGCAACTTGGGCGTCCCGTTAAACAGCGGAAAAGACGATTTTGCCATATACATCGACGACGATACCAAAGACGGATTTATTTCGAGTAATCGCACGGCAACCCGAGTAGGAGACGACAATATCTATACCGTCAAAAACATAAAACCCGTTTGTGATGTGTTGATTTCGACCCAAGTGGTAGATGCAAAAACCCAAAAACCTATCAGTGGTGCTTCGGTTACCTTAACCGACAACGAAGGCAACCCTATCAAAACCAAATTAACCGACAACGAAGGAAAGGTCGATTTCTTGATAGAATGTAACAAAAATGTTGTCGTTGAAGCCCGTGCCGAAGAATACGAAAATAATAAAAAAGCGGTTGCCGCCACCGATTTGGAAGAAGTTGATGTAAAAATCGCTTTAAACCCGATAGAAAAAATTATTACTCCTCGCGAATTGGTATTAAATCCGATATATTTTGATTTTGACAAATGGAATATTAGACGTGATGCTGCTTTTGAATTGGACAAAGTAGTAGAAGCCATGAAAAAATATCCCGATTTAAAAATCCATATCGTTTCGCATACCGATAGAAGAGGTCCTGCTTCTTATAACCAACAATTATCGGAAAAACGTGCCAAATCGACTATGGAATATATTGTTTCAAAAGGTATTGATGCTGCACGTTTAACAGCAGAAGGTAAAGGCGAAAGCGAACCGGCAGTTAAATGTAGTCATTGCACCGAAAAACAACATCAACTCAATCGTCGTTCCGAATTTTTAATTGTTAATGAACAAGCGAGTGAATAAAAGTTTCAAATATTTGTTACAGTTCAAACAGGCGGCATCATGTCGCCTGTTTTTTTTATGAAAAATTGCCTCTTATTTTTGCAATAATAAATCCATTAAACTTATGGCAGCAGCACGTGCTTTGCGGTCTATCAAATTGACAGGAACATTATCTCCTACTTCGTAGGTTACACCCGCAGCACCAAACTGATAGTAAAACCAAGCTTTTGACACAGGTTTTTTAATAGGAGACGCATCATATATAGTCTTAAATGGAGCAACCGACCGGTCTATACTGTTGGTCCAAAACCGAATCAAATTTCGACTTAGCGTATAATCCGATTGATCATTGACATAATAAATATCTTGAAATGTAGAATGAAAATCAATACCTAAAATCACATTTTGTAGGGTACGGTTGGCTTCACTTACCGAGAAATTTCTAACGGATAGAGTTTCCGGTTGATTAAAAACAGCCCAATCTCTGTTTAAATCAACACCATTTGCATTGTGTCTCCAATGTCCTAGATCTACTCCATCCGGATTGATAAGCGGAAATACCCAAAATTCATAATCCTTATAAAAACGTTCCGATAAACTATCGTTATGCAATAACTCATTAATAAAACTTTGCAGTGCAAAAAAACCGGTTACCTCGGGGGGGTGTTGCCGACTAAACAATAAAATGATTTTCTTTTTTTGCCCATTGTTTATTCCAATTTTAAAAAATGGAATATCGCGCTTCAAAACCGTTTTTCCAATGCTTTTGGCATCATAAACCAAAGAGTGTTTTTGAATTTGCAATATCCACCGGTGCACATATTCGGTATTGACGACCGGTTGCGCCGCTACCCACAAAATACTTGGCTTAACCTTAATCGAAAACATAAAAGTTTGTCCGGTTGTATCCATTATAACTTCTGAAGAATCAATGGGGTTCCAATGTTGTCCATCGGAACTTGTTTTGGGAAAATATCTGTGATGTCCCGACTTGTAGAATAGTTTTATCCAAATTTTTTGAAGACTGTCGCTTGTTATTTTAAAAGCATACCACGGGCTGTTATTTATCGGATAATTTTCGGGTTCAATATCAATTTCTACCAATGTATCGTTTATGCGACGTGCATCGTTTACACGTGCGCCATCAAAACGGCTGTCTATATAAATACCTTGCAAATCGTATCGTTTTCTGCAAATTGTTTTAATGGGTTTATTTTGTGTATCAACCGGCTCGGGGTATTTGAAGTTTTTGAATTCGTACTTATGCGACGCACAAGAAACGATCAAAAAACAAAAAACAACTGTCGAAAATATTTTTTTAAGCATAAAATAATTTTTTATCACATAAAATTACACATAATTACCGAAAACAAAAGTTGTTTAACAAATAATAGCCATACTATATGATGTCCCGAAGTTTCGGGAGATGTTTTGATAAAAGTTTTATGAAATACCCATTGAAACGGACGAACATTACCTACCAAAGCTTGTCATCGGGAACGGAGCAAAGCGATGTCGTGTCATCCTAACAACAATTTCCATTAAGTTCGTGATAGCGCCAAAATATTTTGTTTTTTGTTATAAATTTTGTCTGATTATTTGTGTAATTTCGTGCTTATCATTATTAATATAAAATGTCATGAAACATTTTTTTCGGTTGGGTATAATTTTATTGTTTTTTGCTTGCAAATCCGCCCGGGTTACCAAATCGCATACTCATTATATCAAATGGATTGCTCCTTTGTCATTGCAACCTGGGGATACGATTTTATATATAGCACCCGCAGGCAATGTAGTTGAACAAAAAGCATATATGCAACGAGCCGACTCACTGTTGCGTTTATGGGGTTATGTACCTCAATACCCCGAAAATTTGTATAAAAAACACTTTACTTTCGGCGGAACAGACACCGAACGTTTTAAAGATTTGCAACAAGCTTTGGACAACCCGAACATCAAAGCTATCTGGTGTGCCCGCGGTGGTTACGGTAGTGTGCGAATAATTGACAATCTGGACTTTTCAAAATTTTATAAACACCCGAAATGGCTTATCGGTTTTTCCGATATTACCGTATTGCACAGTCTTTTGCATCAAAATGGTTTTCAAAGTGCACATGCTATCATGCCTATTAGTTTGACGCACCCCAATACGGAACGAAAACAAGCCATACAAAGTTTAAAAGATTTTTTATCCGGCAAAGATTTACACTATGTAATACCGACAGACAGCTTAAACATACAGGGAAAAGCCAATGGTGTTTTGGTGGGCGGCAATTTATCGCTATTGGTTAGTTTGTTAGGTTCCAAGTATCAAATTGACACCGACGGAAAAATCTTGTTTTTGGAAGACGTAGGCGAATATACCTATTCATACGACCGAATGTTGTTTGCTTTAAAAAATGCCGGATATTTTGACAATTTAAAAGGTTTGATTGTTGGAGGCATGTCTGTCAAAAAAGATGACGATTTTATAGGTGAAACCGTCAAACAATTAATACTAAAACATGTAAAAGATAAAAAATATCCGGTTATTTTCAATTTTCCCGCAGGACATATTGTTGATAACCGCACTTTGATTTTTGGTCGAGAAGCAAGCATAAAAGTCAATAAAAATACCAGTGAATTTTTTCAAAAAGGAAATTGAAATTTTTACTTTCACAAAAAACTTACATTAATATAATTGTTGATATTCAATAAACTACCGTATTTATCAAGTAATTTCTCCAATTTTTTCGTTGAAAGTATTTTGATAATTAACGCTGTGTGTTTGTATAAATACACGGTATGCCCTATTGAAAAAAATTTTACCCAAATAATATATCATAAAAAATAACTAAATTTATAGCAAAATTTTTCTCAATGTATAAACAACCAAAAGTTCTGCAAAGTTATATCTATATTATTGAATACTTGCAATGGAAAAATCAACATGAAATTAAACCGAAAATAATCGATT
>JAMONO010000151.1 GCA_027065715.1 Flavobacteriales bacterium | reverse complement strand
CCCGACAACTGGGGTTGGACCAATATAACAAGTAACACTTTTAATGTTGTTGCAGCATCTTCGTCTTGTGCGTCCGAACTTATTATATCCGAATATATTGAAGGAAGTAGCAATAATAAATTTTTAGAACTATATAACGGAACAGGTGCAACAATCGACTTGTCAAATTATGAAATTAGACAGTACAACAACGGATCGTCTTCTGTTACTTATTCCCTTTCCTTATCCGGCTCTCTTAATGACGGAGCTGTATATGTTATTGAAAATTCAAATGAAAATTTAGGTGTATCTGCCGATTTATCTACCAGTAACAGTGTTATGAACTTCAACGGCGATGATGCCATAGAGTTATTTAATACATCTACGGGACAATCTGTTGATATAATTGGTAAAATAGGGCAAGATCCCGGTTCTGCATGGGGAAGCGGAACAACTTCAACAAAGAATCACACATTGGTTAGAAAAACCAATATCACTCAAGGAGACACCAACGGCAACGATGCTTTTAATCCGGCTGATGAATGGGAAGGATATGCACAAGATGAAGTTTCTTATTTAGGAAGTCATACCATGAATTGTACCGCTTGCTCCGCCCCTACCACCGATGCCGTATTTGACAGCAATTCTCCCCAAAGTGTTACCGGTATTTCGGCAAATCTCAGTTGGACAAACGGAGGAGGAAATAAACGTATCGTTGTAATGAGAGACGGAGCAGATGTTGGTTTTGTGCCTGTCGATGACACCACATATACAGCTAACAGCACTTTTGGAAACGGAACAGACGTAAGCGGAAACGGAGAATATATTATTTATAACGATACCGGCAACTCGGTATCTGTTTCGGGTTTATCGGCAGGACATACTTATTACGTCAAAATATACGAATATAACTGCAGTGCCGGAAGCGAAAAATATTATACAAACGGCACACCGGCAACCGATGTGTTTGTTACGATTCCCAACAATCCTTCGGATTTTGCCGTAGGCTGTATTACCAACACGAGTATTGAACTATCGTGGACAGCTCCCGTTTCAAGTGAATTTGACGGCTATTTATTAGTCGTACGCGAAGGTAGTGCTACCCCCCATAGTGTAAACAGCACACAACCCTCTACTATTTCAAATGCCGACACTTACTATCCTAATGCCGGTGAATTTGGCGGAACTACTCCCAAATCACGTTATTTATACATAGGAAATAATACACAAGCAACTATTACGGGACTAACCGAAGGAACCGATTATACTTTTAAAATCTATACCTATTCCGAAACAAACAACGACTATCAATATTCCTCAGGGACCCAAACTACCCAAACCATTAGTTTAAACGAAATTCAAACGGCACATGCAACACCCGACAATGCACAAGCCATTGTTTACTGGATACCTCCAACCGGTTGTTACGACGAAATAATGGTCGTAGCCAACGAAACCGCAGGCATCGACTTTACTCCTTCGGGCAACGGAAGTGCATATACCGCCAATTCCGATTACAATGCCCCCAACCAAGTTGTTTATAAAGGAAATGAAAACGATGTTACGGTTACCTCTCTAACTAATGAAACAACTTATTATTTTGAAATTTTTGTTCGTAAAGGAACAGAATGGAGCAATGGCATCGAAGTCAATGTTACTCCGAGAGCCGGTACCAAATTTCAATCGGGACAATTGATATTTACAGGCTATGACGGACAAGTAAACGGGAGCGGTGCCGACGACGAATACCTAATAGCCACACTAATTGATATAGTTCCCGGAACCACTTTTTCGTTGGTCAATTCAAGATACGAAGCCGGTGCACCTGCAAATGTTCGAACCGACAAATGGGGAGGCGCCGGAAATGATGCCAAAGAAAAACCCGGCGTTGCCGAAATTACCTACTTGGGAACCACCAATATTCCTGCCGGTTCGGTCATTCGTTTCAAAACCGATTTTAGTGCCAGCTTCCTAACCTACGCCGGTGTCATCACAGGAACAACCGAAACCGACCAAACCGCCGATTTCTCTTCGGTATCGGTTTACGGCAATAATGCCGTTCCCAATATTTCCACTTCGGGCTCCGATCAAATTTTCTTGGCACAAGGTGCCTTTGTTTTTGACGGTATTGAAAACGATAACGAAGCCAATTATATCTTAAAAGGAAGCTTGCTGCACGGTATAACAAACAGAACACCTTGGGTACCTATTACCGATGCTTGTAATGGCGATAGTAGCGGTGGTAATTCACGCGAATCCCGATTACACCCTTCATTAAATTGTTTCAATGTCGAGAACTCCGATAGCAGTGCCATTAGCGGATTTTATCAAAATGACGAATTACACAACGGTTCATTTAGAGACATTATACTTTCTATCAGCAATGCCGCCAACTGGACACTCGGAACAGACAGATACAACTTAGACCCCTCCACAACCAACGAAACCGATGCCGGACATACATTTAGTATTTCGGGCGGACACAATCCGGGCACTTGGGTTTCTACATCAGATACCAACTGGTTCAATTGTAGCAATTGGGAAACTTTGGCAGTGCCCGATGCCAATACACCCGTATATATTGACAGCAACAGCTCCGTCGATGCCGTTATCGACGCCAATGCGCTTTATGCCGAACTTTTTAACGGCATAGCAGAATGTAAAGATCTAAGCGTTTCAAATTTACACCTGAAACTGGAAGGAAACCAAACCTTAAAAATTCACGGTAATTTATTCATTGAAAATGGCGGTATCATTGATGCCGACGACGATGATGATTCAACCGCCGACGCAACCATACATGTTTACGGCAATTGGAATAATGCAGACAAAGCAAATTTCTTGCAAGGAAATTCAAAAGTTATCTTTGAGGGTAACAGTCCCCAAACCATAACTACCGCCAATGGCAATCAAACCGAAGAATTTTATGATTTAACCATTGACAATACCGCAGGCGTTCACTTTGCTTCGGGCAATATTCACGCTACGCATAACCTCGAAATATTAAACGATACGGATATTACAATTGCAGACGGACATTATATTTTGGCAGGAAACAATTTGATTAACAATACCAATATCATTATCGAAAATCAAGCTTGTTTGGTTCAAACCGATGACAACGGAAATATCAGCGGGTCCGGAACTTTCCGATTGAATAAAACCAGTTTACCGCTCGACCATTATTACGATTATGTATATTGGTCAAGTCCTATTGCCGCAGGCAACATTACCTTAGGTGATATTCGTCCCGACTCATGGCGCTATTACAAATTTGATCCTACTATCGTAAACAATCCGGGACAATTGTATCCCGGGTGGGTAATGTTAAGTGCATCGGACCTTGTCGATGCCGGCGTCGGATATGCCGTTTCGGCTCCTGCCAACCATGTTACGGGCAATCCGATTACAGCAAGCTTTATAAAAGGAAACGACCCGTTTAACAATGGTATTATTACGGTCAATATATACAAAAAAGGAGGTGCTGACAATATTGGCGACTACAATTTGATTGGAAATCCATATCCTTCTGCCATTGATTTTCATCAATTTGCAACCGACAATACAGATATTAACGGTTCTTATTCATTGTGGACCAAATGTGCCGGATTGGACAGCAACAGACACCATCAACAATCGGGCTATACCACATATACCGTATCGGGTGGTAACGGCACTGCAACTGCCGCATGTAGCGGCAACGGTGCAACCGCCGGCAGATACATAGCCACCACACAAGGTTTTATGGTAACTGCCGTAAACGACAATGCCAATGTCCGTTTTAACAATTCACAAAGAGTTATTAACAACAACACCAGTTTCCTAAACAGACCAGCCAATTTGAACAGAGATATTCTGTGGTTGGATATGTCGGACAATAATGAAAAATTTGCTCAAATTGCCGTTGGCTTCTATCAAGGTGCCACCGACAATTTTGATAGAATGTATGACGCTTATAATAGTAATGCCGGCAATGGCTTTGCCTTGTCATCGTTACTTAATCAACAAAAATTATCAATACAAGGATTAGCCCGAACCGGAATTATCGACAAAGTCGTTCCGTTAAGTGTCGAAAATGATGCTGCTCGTCAAATCAGTTTCCACATCAATCACACCGAAGGATTGGATAATGTAAATATTTATCTCAAAGACAATGAATTACAAACAATTCACGACCTCAAAGCAAGTAACTATATTGTCAATTTAACACAAGGAAATTTTGACAACCGTTTTGAATTGATATTCAATACGATACAAAATATTGACAATACGGCAGTATCAAACTTGGTAACTTTGGGACAAAACAACGGTATTTTTAACCTAAAAGCAAATGAAACCAATATAAATAAAGTATATGTTTATGATTTGACAGGAAAATTACTGTTTGAACAAAATCAAATAAACAAACCGCAAATGCAAATAGACTTGCATCAAATTGCCCGAGGTAACTTACTGGTGTTCAAAGTGATTTTAGACCATAACAAAGTATGGATAAAAAAACAAATTAAGAAATAACCAACTATCATAAGTTTATACATCAAAAAAAACAACCTGCCAAAATTAACTTGGCAGGTTTTTTGTATTTTTGAATCAAAAATAAAATATTATGTTTGGAAAAATGTTTGATATTATAGGTAAATTGGACGAAGCCAAAAAAAACGTCGAAGAAGCTCGCAAACGCCTTGACCATATAATTATCGATGCCGAAGCAGGAAACGGTATGGTTAAAATAAGCCTTACGGGCAACCGAAAATTAAAAAGCTTGCATATCTCCGACGAAGCCATGCAAGATAAAGAAATGTTGGAAGATTATCTCAGTATAGCTCTAAACCAAGCCCTGGAAGAAGCCGGAAAAATACAAGAATACGAACTCAAAAAAGCGGCAACCGAAGCCTTGCCCAACATTCCCGGATTAGACGGACTACTATAAAGCATATTGAAAACAAAATTTACGTTAAATTGAAGTCAGATTGATTTTTTTAGTCTAATTTTGCCTCATAAATATAACTTTTATGGAAATAGCCTTAATTTCACACGACGGAAAGAAACCCGAAATGGTTCGGTTTATCATGGAACATAAAGATGAACTCTTGCAAAAAAATGTCAAAATAATTGCAACCGGAACAACGGGAAAATACATTGAAGAAACCGGACTAAAAGTCCACCGTGTCTTGTCGGGACCCTTAGGAGGCGATGCCCAAATCGGTGCCCGTGTAGCCGAAGGCAAAACCCAAATGGTTATTTTTTTTAGAGACCCGCTCGACAAACACCCCCACGAACCCGATATATCCATGTTGATGCGTCTGTGTGATGTACACAATGTACCATTGGCAACCAATCCCGCCACAGCCAACTTATTGTTTAAAGCCGTTTTCTGACAACTTAATTTAATAAATAATAAATTTTATAATATATTGGCTGTTTCAAGCGTTTGAAACAGCCAAATTATTATTATGCCAAATGAGAAATATTTTTTCGAAACATACGATTGGGTATAATACTTCAATTACCAATGTCAAAATACAAATAAATCAATAAGATTTCAGCTTAGTCAAACCTTCGATATTAAACAAAAGTTACAAATATAAATGTTAAAGAAAGTTGCTATTTTTCAAACTTACTTTCATAAGTCAATTGACAAAAATAAAATTGTCAAAAAATAAGTTAAAACCAAAACTATCTTTTAAAAATTAAATGAGTTAATTGTATTTTTTCAATTATTATTACCTTTGTAGCTATGATTTTTTAACAACTTAAATT
>JAMONO010000150.1 GCA_027065715.1 Flavobacteriales bacterium | reverse complement strand
TACGGCAGCTTCAATATCACTACCTTGTGCTCCCGAAGTAATTATATTAAAACCGTTTTCGCCTTGCGGTACGGTTACTTCATACCATATATCCAAATTAACACCGGTGTCGTCACAAGAAGGGTGGTAACCACTATCAGTTTCATTGGTAGTGCTTTGAGCCAGTTCGTTACCGGCGCCTCCGCCAACAGGATAAACCGTTAAGGGTGTTGCGCTATCACAAGGGTGAGGTGGCAAACTTTCAATTACAATATTGAAATCACCACTGTTAAAGTCGTCTAACCATACTTGCACGTAATAAGTTTGTCCTCCTGTTAATCCGGTTACAAATTTTGAGGTGCTACCTCCAAAGCAAGCAATTTCATTACCCGGGCAAGCATCATATACGGCAGCTTCAATATCACTACCTTGTGCTCCCGAAGTAATTATATTAAAACCGTTTTCGCCTTGCGGTACGGTTACTTCATACCATATATCCAAATTAATACCGGTGTCGTCACAAGAAGGGTGGTAACCACTATCAGTTTCATTGGTAGTGCTTTGAGCCAGTTCGTTACCGGCACCTCCACCTACGGGATAAACAGTTAGAGGTGTTGCGGTTGTACATGGGTGAGGCGGAAGACTTTCGATAACAACATCAAAATTCGCCGAATAATTTTCGTCCAACCAAAGTTGTACGTAGTATGTTTGTCCACCGGTTAACCCATCTACCAGTTTGTAATTACTTTGTTCGAAACAAATAATTTCGTTACCACCACAACTGTCATATACGGCTGCTTCAATGTGATCTCCACCGGTACCACTTGTTATGATAACAAAACCGTATTCACCTTGTGGAACGGTAACGGTGTACCATAAGTCCAGATTTACACCGGTATTATCACATGAAGAATGAATACCGGTATCGGTGGCATTGGCAGTGCTTTGAGAGGTTTCGTTACCTGTACCTCCTCCAACGGGATAAACATTCAGATTTATTGCACCGGCACAATCGTTGTTAGCAGGAGGTGGTCCCATGGTTGTAACGGAAGCTACAACTGACCAGTCACTCATGTTATAGCTGGAACAAACGGTTCTCACATAGATGTCATAATCGGTTGATTCGGTAAGGCCGGTTATTTGATAAGATGTGTCGGATACAAGAGCCGAAGATATACCTGATGCGTTCGGGTCAAAACCGTGAGGTCCCCAAGCAATTTCGTATTGCGGAGCCCCGTTTATATTACTCCAACTTACGTCAAGTGTAGTAAAATCTCTTATAATATTGGTAATTTCAGGGACTTCACAATAAGGAATAGGTGCTATATTTAGATCATCAACAAAAAAGTCATGTGCAAAATCACCGATGTATTTAAAAGCAATGTAAACGGTTTGTCCTGCATAAGAAGACAAATCATAAGATGATTGTTTCCATTGCAGCCAATTGTCGGGATAATTGGATGGGGACAATTCTTCCAAAAGGGTAAAATCACCGGGGTTATTTATCGGATCATTGGAAGTAGTCGAAATATATACCCCTGTAAAATTATAAGCATTTGACCATTTGCCGCGCCAGAAAAATTTTACCTCGTAATTATTGGAAATAACATAACCGTTAGAGACGACCCAAGAGGTTGATTCGGAGGCAATGTCGGTTCCGATATGAACCAAATAGCGGGAACCGGCATGTGCATATCCCGATTGGTCGTCTACGACAAAACCGGGGTCATCGGAAGCCGATTGATACTTTACCCAACCGTTTGGAATGTCTCCGGCCGGTGTAGTTTCAAAATCTTCTACTTGTGCCGTTAGATTTGCTGTAACTAAAAGTAGCACAAAAGATAACCAAAGTGTAATTTTTTTCATAATGAATTTATTTTAG
Source organism: Flavobacteriales bacterium (assembly GCA_027065715.1). Classification (GTDB taxonomy): domain Bacteria; phylum Bacteroidota; class Bacteroidia; order Flavobacteriales; family Flavobacteriaceae; genus WGBX01. The sequence continues at coordinate 3,957 of JAMONO010000150.1, read as the reverse complement.
TAAATAATTTCGACTAAAATACAAAAAAAAACAGAGCTAACAAGTAAAAGTATCTTTTTATTAATAGCTGTAAATGATTTTTTTGTTATTTTTGGCACTATTATTGAATTTTTTAAAAAAACAAAAATCTTTCGTATGAAAAAAACAATTTTAATTATTCTGTTTTTGACCGGACAATTAATAACGGCACAGGCTCAAAAGCACTCATCTCAGCTGCAATGGTTTACCGATTTTGAAAAAGCGAAGGCTGTGGCAAAAAAAGAACATAAACCTATATTGATGTTGTTTACCGGTTCTGACTGGTGTCCGCCTTGTCGTATGATGCACAATGAGTTGTTTGAAGATGAAAATTTTATCGAAACGGCTAAAAATGTCGTATTGGTTTTGGTTGATTTTCCGAGAAGAAAACCCATGTCTGCACTTCAACGGATGCAAAACAGCGCTTTAAATCGGAAATTTCACGGTGGTGGTGTTCCTACATTTGTGGCTGTTACTCCCGATGAAAAAATATTGGGAAAGAAAAGCGGCTACCGCCCCGGTTTTCAATCGGCTTATATTGATTTTTTTAATGCCATGATAGATAAATACAAAAAGTAAGTTGTTTTAATGTTATTACCAAAAGAGTTGCTTCAAAAAAAATCATGTTAATTTGAATAATTTGCCAAATAGACATGATGATCAAACTGTTTTTTTTCAATTAATTATATATTTTTGAAATAGGTATTGAAAATGACAGGTAATTTAATCTTTTGAGGCAACTTTTTTATTATTTTGTTTATTTCAATATTTGTTTAAGATATTTCGAATTAATAATTTATCAACCTTACTAATGGTTTTTATTTTTCTACTTCAAAACCAAAGTTTCCTTCACCCAAACGTCGTATCAATTGGTTTAATATAAGGTTGATGTTTTCTCCTTTTCGGGCAATATAATGAGGTATTCCGTTTTTTCCGAATTCAATTTGGTCAATGCCATCGTCAATTAAATCGGTATTTAAAATGTTTTCGGCAATACCAAAATCCTTATGCGCTTTACATCCGTATTGTTCGGCAAAATCATAGGCACCATAGATTAAATTGTGTAGGTAGGCTAAGTTATGAGGTTCGTTTTTTGAAATGGTGTTCAAATATTCGGTTTTGCGATTTTGGTATTCGCTTTCTGTTAAATTACAACCCATTTCAACCGATTTGACACCTCTGCAATAAGTATCCACTTTAAAAATGACATAGGCATAGTGGTCATTATCTTGTATTTTGCTGACAAAGATATTTTTTACGCCTTTTTCTTTCGGATCACTTCCTATAATATGTTCGTAAAAATCGGGTAATTCATAAATTTCGTTTTCGAAACAGTTTGTTAGTTTTTCTTTGTTGCTTTCCATATTATAGTATATTTACGATAGTTTATATACAATTTAGTCTTTTTATTATTTATATTCATTATTATGTTTGTTATTCAGGTTGTAATATGTTGATGTATTGTGTTTTATGCATCAAATAATTCAGCAGGATTTATTTTAAATTGCAACATTTTGGCAGTTTCTCTACCACTGTCTCCGCCTTTTCTTTGCATTGTTATTTTGCCAATTTTTACCGAACCTTTCGGTGTAATTATTACTTTACCGTTACCATAATAATTTATCACAAAATTAATTGGTTTTATACCCATCTTGCTTTTTCATTTGTTTTTTGTGCAACCAACATCCATTCTGCTGCAAATTTACCTCTGCCTTTAATTATATCGTTTACGATTAAAGATTTATTTTTTTCTAGCCAATTGATTAAAGTTTCTTGTGTTTTTTTACTAAATTCGTTCATAAAGGTTCGTCTCTTGTCTCTTGGATTTTTTATTGTCGGTTGTATTTCTCCCGTATATTTTTTCAATATTTTGGAAATATTGTCCGGCATGTTCCACATTTCAATGTATTTATCAACTTTTCTTTTGTCAATTTGATTAAAGCCTTTGGAGTTACTTACCAATTTTACTTGTAGATTTTCAACATCAATGGTTTTTTTTAGTTTAATTCTTACTTGAACCTGAACATCTGTTTTATACCCCGAAATTATGATCGCTTCAACAAACTCAATTTCTTTTAATTTATATTCCATTATTTTGAGCCATTCTTGTGCGGTTTTATCTTTTTTCCAATTGTTAAATTTAGTAACAATATCTTTTTTATTATTAAAACCTTCTTTTGCCGTTTGCGACTCTCTTTTTTTTAATCCATTGTTATTCATATTTGCCAAACCGTTGTATTTTGTGGGTTCCGTTATAGGGTTAAATGTTTTTGGTGCACCTTATATAATCCCAATATTATTTTTTCTAGTGGAAATTCATATCCGTTATAGTTTCTTAAATCGTCATAAGGTGGTGAAGTAATAACCATATCAACACTATTTTCAGGCATTCTGTCCATAGTGTCAATACAGATTTCATTATGTATTTTATTTAATTCCATTTCTTTCATATTATAAAACAATATTTAACTTAAATTGTCAATATTTGCAACAACAATTTTGTTATTTTCTTTTTTGAAAAGTGTTGATTTTAAACACATCATATACGGGGCAATAGTTAAGCAATGATGTTACTGCGGCAATGAGTGCTGCAATGAGTGCTGCAAATTGCATATTGCCGGTAATTTTGTTGGTATATACCAATAAAAATAATACTACGGCAATGATTAATCGAATAAGTTTGTCGGTGTTCCCTACATTTTTTTTCATGATAAAAATTTTTGATATAGCGTGATAAAGATACTAATTAAATTTAGGAATGTCAAACCGGTATGCTACACCTCCTAATATTTGTAGTTTTTGAACCGGATATCCGAAAAATATCTGATAATTATCTCCCAACAGATTGTTGCTTTGCAAAAAGGCGGTAAATTGTTTGTTAATATTATACCGGATACCCAAATTTATATCGGTAAAACCGTTTAGGTTAGAATCGCTTGTGTTGCTATAGGTTCTATTTCCAATACTCCTTAAAGTTGCATTGATGTTTATTTTGTCTGTCGGATGGAAAATTAAGATGGATTTGAATGAAAAATCGGGAATAAACAGGGCTTTTTTCATGTGCTCGGGGTCATTTTGCAAATAAGTTAAATTTAATTTCAAGTCAAATTTTTTGCCGACCCCAATATTAAATGAAGTATCAAAATACGACTGATTCATATCATCATACAGTATATTATATCCGATAAGTGCTTGCCAGTTTATATAACTGAAATTATAAAAAGGATAATTTTTGATTTTGCGAACTCCCAACTTTATTTCGTATGAGAATGAAGAAGAGAAAGCGCCCGAAAATCCGCCAAATATATCATAAGGCGTTAAAGTCGGCAAAATAATATTTTCGGGACGTAAATACGGATTTTGTTTGGTTAGTTCATGATAAGAGTTTTGTTTTAAGTTACCGGTAACACCGGCAAAAACGGTAAGTTTTTCGTAAATTAAATTCAAACCGGCTTTAATATCGGGTATGAATTGTAAATTTTTATACAGTGTATCTTGATTTTGATAGTATATTTTAGCTCCTGCATCGATTACCAAATTGTCATTTTCTATTTGAATGGCGGGCGCTATGCCAAAATCAATATTTTTGTAGGCAATGGTAGTTTCGGGATAGTCTTGAACAAAATGAACTTTGCCCGAATAACCGGAAACCAAGTCGGTTAGTAAACCTATTTTTAAATCTAAACTACCAACGGCAAATTTTAAATCTGTTGCCAATTGCACACTGTTTTCGCTATTGTCAAAGTTGTCCCAATAGTTGTTGTATGACAGTTGAATATTATTTAAGAATAAGTTTTTGAAATGACCGTTTACAGTCATTTCAAAATTATTGTCATTGTGCTTGTAAGTATTGACAATAGGAACCGGATATATTGCGATTTGTGGCATAGCGTGATAATAATATTGTAAATAATGAATATGTCCGTTGTAACCCAAATC
>JAMONO010000149.1 GCA_027065715.1 Flavobacteriales bacterium | reverse complement strand
AATCACACCCGAACCGGTTCCTTCTTGTTTGTAAATGGGTCCTTCACGGTATCCAAAAAAATAAGGTTGAAATTGTTGCACATATCGGGTATTGCGAACATGCACAACGGCACTTTTGGTTTTTTTGACAATACTTCTAAAATCGGGCAAAGCAACCGGTACCGAACCGACCGGTGTATATGCCGCTTCATGCAAATGAAGGCTGTCGTCGGGTTGTGTGGCTATTTGTACAACAGGCTTAACGGTTTTTGCTTCGGATTTGTTTAAATATTTATAAGTAAGCACGGAAGTAACCGAACTCAACAAAATAACAAGTATTAAAATTGCTGCTTTTTTCATTGTAATTATTTTTTTAAATAACTAAAAATCAAAGAATTATTATTGAAGTTTTATTTGAGTATTAAATTCATTTAATATTCAATCAATGTTTGATTTATCAAAAATTTCTTATCCAAAATTATTCCATATTAGCAAAATGTCAGTATCTTTAACGCAAAATTAACGCAAGACTTAACAAAACTTTAAAATGGAATTAATTAAACTAAGAGCTTTGGAACCCGGTGATATTGATTTTTTATACCGGATAGAAAATAATCGTGATCTTTGGCACCTAAGTCATACGCAACAACCCTTTTCGCGACAAATTTTGGAACAATACATACGCGATGCCGATCGCGACATATACGAAGCACGCCAATTGCGCTTGGCAATTGTAATACCCGAACCGGATCAATTGATAGGATTTATCGACTTGTTTGACTTTGACCCCAAAAACAGACGAGCCGGTGTTGGTATAATCATTCACAAAGACTATCAAAACCGTTCTTATGGCAATCATGCTTTGAAAACTTTAATTGATTTTGCTTTTAAAATTTTATTTTTGCATCAATTATATGCCAATATTTCAGTTGATAACCTGCCAAGTATTCAGTTATTTGAAAAAAACGGTTTTCAACGTATCGGCATCAAAAAAGACTGGAATTTTAACGGAGTTACTTATACCGATGAATATATGTATCAATTGATAGCTCCCGAAGAATATAAATTTAATTGAGACGTTGCGTATGAAAAAAAAGGTATTTAAAATAATTTTGGGACTGATATTAATCTTTTCGATTATTGCAGGCGTTCTTTTAAGTTCGTTGTTTGCTCCCAACATCAAAACAGCCGATAAAAAAGTTTATATCGATGTACCCGAACACATCGGCATAGATAGTTTGACGCATATTTTATCACCTTATCTGCAAAGTTACCAACAGTTTAAGTGGGCTGCAGCGATTAAACGTTTTAAACATCCCAAAGCCGGACGTTACCTGCTCAAAAATAACATGAACAACAACGAATTGATTAACCTGTTGCGTATCGGAAAACGCTTGGAAGTTAATTTGACTTTTAACAACCGTAATTCTCTGCCCGAATTAGCCGGTGCCGTCAGCCGGCAAATACAACCCGACAGCCTGCAACTTTTGCAATCAATGCGAGACCAAAACTTTATTGCTCAAAACGGTTTCACACCCGACAATATATTGCTCATGTATATACCCAATACTTACCGGATGTATTATAATACAACGTCCGATAAATTCAGAAACAAAATGCTTAACGAATACCACAAGTTTTGGAATAAAGAACGGATAGCTTTGGCAAAAAAACAGGGGTTAAACCCCATTGAAGCAGGCATATTGGCTTCCATCGTTCAAAAAGAATCGACCAAAACAAGCGAATTGCCTCGTATTGCCGGTGTGTATTTAAATAGGTTAAAAAAGAACATGTTATTGCAAGCCGACCCTACGGTTGTGTTTGCATACAAACAAAAATACGGAAAAGATTTGATCATAAAAAGGGTTCTCAACAAACACAAAGCAGTCGAATCTCCTTATAATACTTACAAACATCGAGGTTTGCCTCCCGGTCCTATTTGTATGCCCGATATTCAAGCCATCGAAGCGGTTTTACACCCCGAAAAACACAATTACCTTTATTTTGTGGCTGATTTTGACAAACCCGGTTATCATATTTTTAGCCAAAACCTTTCGGAACACAATCGTCATGCCCAAACTTACCACCGCAATTTGAATCGTTCGGGTATCTATCATTAATTTTTTGGTTTGTTTTTGCTCATTTCACAAATAAGTGCCGTTCTTTTGGCTATCAGTTGTCATTTTATTTTACTATGCTTACCAAACTCTATAAAACAAGCTGTATGTCGTTGCAAAAATCTACATATTTAATTGTATATCAACCAATTAACAGCATATTTTTTCTAACTAAACAAATAAAATTAAAGTTATAAAAACAAACAACAGCGCTCTTCAAATCGCACAATAATTATAACTTTTTCACATATTTTTAGCTAAATATTTGGAAATTAATAAAATGGCATTATCTTTGCAGCCGGTTTTTTGCATTTTTTATAAATATTTTTATAATTGATTGCAACAAAAATGAATACAATGAAAACAAATATATTACATATTATTAAAGGTGTTTTTTTTGCCGGCATCTTATTGGTTTTGGTAAGTTTTGCCAATAATATGTTTGATGACAATTCAATTAAAATTGTTACATTTGAACGTCCGCATCACGGCAATCAAAACGTTCCGGAACAAGCCGGTTTACAGCAATTTTCTTCCGATGAAGTTGTCAAAATTCCATTTGTCGAAAAAGATTTTGTAGGATTTAAAGAAGCATTGGCTTTTAAAGAATCGCAAGGGACTTATTCCAAAGTAAACACATTGGGATATTTGGGTAAATATCAATTTGGCAAATCTACTTTAAAAGAATTGAATATTAAAGTTAATCCTCAAAAATTCTTAAAAGACCCGTTATTGCAAGAAAAAGCTTTTGTAGCCAATTTGAAAAAAAACAAATGGATACTTCGCAAAGAAATCAAACGGTTTAACGGCAAATGGATTAACGGTATCAAGATAACCGAATCGGGCATATTGGCTGCTGCTCACTTAGGCGGTGCCGGTGCCGTACAACAGTTTTTATGGTCTTATGGCAAAAATACCATGACCGATGCTTACGGCACCAAAATTGAACACTACCTCAAAAAATTTTCGGGCTATGATTTGAGCAATATTGTGCCTCAAAAAAATCCTAAAATAAAACTCGATTAAATTATTCTTTTAACACTTGTTAAACGATGAGAGTAACGTTTAAAACGGTTACTCCAAATTCCTTTTTCGTCAATAGGGTCAATATGTGCGTTTCCGTGCGAATGAAAAATAGTGCCGTCGCCCAATAAAAATCCGACATGTATAACCTTGCCTTTTTCGTTACTAAAAAAAGCCAAATCACCTGCTTGGGCTTCATCTAAATTTATTTCTACACCTTGTGTAGCTTGATCTTTGGCATTACGCAACAAAAAATGTCCGCACATTTTATATGCCATTTGGGTCAATCCGCTGCAATCCAATCCGAAATGTGTTTTTCCGCCCCACAAATACGGGCTGTTGATATAAGTTAAAGCATATTCCAGTACTTTTTCTTTGGATTGTTTGCCTGTAATAAAATTTCCCATAAACACTCCTGTTTCATCACCCATTTTCAACTCCATTTTATTCGGATTAAAATAAGGCAAAATACTTCCCATGGGCAATAAAAATCGTCCGGAACGAGGAAAAATAACTTCACTAACCATATCGGCAGTAAAGTATTTGGGTTGTGTTTCAATTATAGTCAATTGTTCTTTTGAAATTTCCAAAACCACCTTTTCGTCTATCCAACCTTCATATTTTTCATATGTGGTACGGATATATTTCCATTGGTTATAAGTTTCTAAAATTTCAAAAGTATCTCCAAAGAGCATTTGCGTCATTATTTCCGCTTCATCGGCGTGGTAGGCACGCACCGGAACAACAGTTGCAAAGTTTAAGGCATACATAAATATAGATTAAGCAATTATTCGTTTTCAATAATCATGGCACCGGCGCCACCTCCCCCGTTACAAATCCCGGCTGCACCGTATCGTGCATCGTTGCGTTTGAGTGCATTGATAAGTGCCATAATAATACGCGCACCACTAACTCCAAGCGGGTGTCCCAACGAAACGGCACCACCGTATATGTTGCATTTTTCAGGATCGAGTTGCAACAATTGTTCATTGACCAAACTAACTACCGAAAAAGCTTCGTTTAATTCAAAATAATCTATATCTTCCAAACTTAATCCGGCTTTTTTCAAAGCTTTTGGAATGGCTTTGGACGGTGCTGTTGTAAACCATTTGGGATCTTGGGCGGCATCGGCATACGACACAATTCTTGCCAAGACTTTAACCCCCAGTTCATCGGCTTTTTGACGAGTTGTTAAAATAAGAGCCGCCCCACCGTCATTTATAGTCGAAGCATTGGCAGCCGTTACGGTTCCGTCTTTGGTAAAGACAGGTTTTAGCAAAGGTATTTTTTCAAATTTTACATTTTTATATTCTTCATCTTCTTTAAAGATAACAGGATCGCCTTTACGTTGCGGTATTTCAACCGGCACAACTTCTGCTTCAAAAACATTATTTTTCCAAGCTTCTGCCGAACGCAGATAAGATTTTTGTGCATAAGCATCTTGCTCTTCACGGCTAATATCATATTTTTCGGCACATAAATCGGCAAATACACCCATGTGCTGTCCCGAATAAACATCGGTCAATCCGTCTAAAATCAATCCGTCTTTCAGTTTAATGTCTCCTAATTTTACGCCTTGTCTTCCTTGCAAATAATGAGGTGCCATAGACATGTTTTCCATACCTCCGGCTACAATAATTTCCGCATCACCCGCTTTTATGGCTTGTGCGGCCATACTCACGGCTTTCATACCCGATGCACAAACTTTGTTTACCGTAGTAGCCGGCACCGTGTCGGGTATGCCCGCAAAAATACCGGCTTGACGGGCAGGTGCTTGTCCTACTCCGGCTTGTAAAACATTGCCCATATATACTTCGTCAATCAAATTAGGATCCAAATTAATTTTATTTAAAGCGCCTTTTATCGCTATTGCTCCCAACTGTGAAGCAGGTATTTTTGACAAACTTCCCAAAAAACTTCCAATGGGAGTGCGTGCATACGATATAATTACGATATCTTGTGGTGATTTCATATTACAATATTTTTATATTCGGGCTAAAAATACGAATAATTGCCACAATATAGACTGATTTGTGCAAAATTTATCTTAATTTTGGATAAATTTTAAACCATTATTTTAGCTGACAAATAATTTTGTTTTACAATTAATGAAAGATTTTATCAATTATATTTATAGAAATACCGGTTTTATTTATAAAGCTCTTATTTTTATCAGTGCTTTGGTGTTAATTGTGTATTTTTTTCCCAAAGAAGGGCGTTTTAAATATGATTTTGAAAAAAACAAACCTTGGCAATACGAAAATTTATATGCCCCTTTTGATTTTGCCATAAAAAAAACCAAAGACGAAATACAACAAGAAAAAGATTCCATCAAACGACAAATACCTCTGTATCTCAAACAGAATAAGATAGATATTAAAGAATTAGAACAAAAAATCAACAACTTAATTGAACAAAAAAACACATTATTATCCACCGACGAAATACGATTGCTAAAACAAATCAATCATAAAATACTAATCCGTATCTACCAAACCGGTTTAATAAATGAATTTCCAAAGCCAATTCCTTCACAAGTTTATTTAATTTCGGGGAATAACCTGTTCGAAACCAAAAAATCAAAGATTTACGATTTTCATCAAATCAACAAACTTTTACAAACCTATTTTGATGCCGATCAAAAAGAACTTTTATCGATTTTATTGCAAATTTATTACGAAAATTTACCTGTTAATCTACACGTTGAT
>JAMONO010000148.1 GCA_027065715.1 Flavobacteriales bacterium | reverse complement strand
ATTGGGAACTCGTCAAAGCAATTCCCTTTCAAAATCGAGGGCAAGCACTAAAAGCCGAAAATTTTATCAAGAGAATGAAAAGCCGAAAATTTATCAAGAAAATTATTGATAACCATCAATTTTTATACGATATATAAGAAGCTTTGTGTCCGCAGTTCCCCCGAGGCTTCGGGGCTACGATAAATTAGGAATAAGATTTAATTTTCAACTAATCAAAAGCAGATATACATAAGTTACAGTTAAAACTGCAATTAACAATAAAACAAAATTTATCAAGAGATTTTTGCGTTGTTCTTTACGAGCTCGTATTTCAATACGTTTTTTAACCATTTGAAATTCTGCTTCTGACATTTTTTTTGCTTCGGGTTTTTTACGAAATGTTTGGGTATATTTATGAAAACGTGAAAAACCCGGTGAAAATTTTTTCTTTCGAGCCTTTTTTAAAGCCCTGTTTTGTTTGATACGATTATTCATATCCATTATGTGACCGCTTCCTCCTGTCATAAATAACAAAATTTTGAAATGATTAGTATTAACATAACGAACAATATTAGGTATATGTTACAAATGCCTGTATGTAAAATAAAAAATCGCTAACACTACGGTTGCGATTTTTTAATGTTTGTAAACTAATCAATACTCAAAATTCACTTAAACAGTATGCAAACAAAAAAGGCTCCGTTAGGAGCCTATTAATATTTTTAAATGTAAATTTTATTATCCTAACTTATTTACGTGTTTCATTAATTTTGATTTCAAATTGGCAGCTTTATTATTGTGAATAATGTTTCTTTTTGCCAATCTGTCAATCATGGAAATTACGGTAGGCAAAAACTTTTCAGCAGTTGCCTTATCAGACATGCTTCTCAATCTTTTGATAGCAGTACGAGTAGATTTGTGATAAAATCTGTTATGCAATCTTTTCTTTTGATCTTGTCTTATTCTTTTTAATGCTGACTTATGATGTGCCATAATAATTGGTTTAATTTATTAACGGAACCTTTTTGTTCCTAAAAAACAGTTTTAAAATAGTAGTCCGTAGGGGAATCGAACCCCTGTTACCAGGATGAAAACCTGGCGTCCTAACCCCTAGACGAACGGACCAAATTGTAAACAATGTTTACTTTTAAATATTTCAAAAATTAGTAGTCCGTAGGGGAATCGAACCCCTGTTACCAGGATGAAAACCTGGCGTCCTAACCCCTAGACGAACGGACCATTTCCTTTTCGGACTGCAAAAATAAAAATAATTTTTAATTCTACAAAACTATTTGACAAAAAACCGCAATAATCAAATAAACTATTGCGGTTTTTTAAGTACTCGGGGCGGGACTTGAACCCGCACGGACATTACTGTCCATTGGATTTTAAGTCCAACGTGTCTACCAATTCCACCACCCGAGCCCGTTAGACTATATAAATAAAAAAAGAGCGAAAGACGGGACTCGAACCCGCGACATCCACCTTGGCAAGGTGGTGCTCTACCAACTGAGCTACTTTCGCTTATCTCTTGCGAGTGCAAAGATAAAACCTTTTTTGTATTTTACAAAAATATTTTTTTTAAAATTTTTGTTTTTTTTTACCCTAAATCCCTCTTCTCTTCATTATATTATCTAACCCCATGATTCGTAATTTATTATATACTTCAAACCAAGCTAATTGGTTTAAATTTTACATTTTAAAATTGCCAATATTGCGGTTTTGTGTCATCTGCTTTTTGTTCCCAATAGACTTGAGTTACGATGCGTCCGTCGGGCGTACGAAGTTTGCGTTCAAAAATCCAGATAGTCGGATTAAAAACCATATCGGTTACCCCCAAATCGTATAGAGTGGGGTCTTCTTCGTTTTTCTTTTTCTTTTCGGTGGTAAGAACAGTATAACCATTGTATTCCAAGAGTTCTTTTAAGAATTTCATACGGTTTTCATCGATACCTTTTTCTACAAAAGTTACTCTTGTTCCGTCTATTTCGCCAAATTGATGTTTTCCTGCTAGTGCCATAGTTTCCTTTTTTATAAAATATTACTCATTCCTGAAATATATTCAAATACACCGCTATACAATCCCAATACCAATAAACCAACCATAGCGATAACAAAAGCCATTTTGCTGTAAATATCCGACTTGAAATAGGGAATGGGATTTTCGCTCGTTCGTAAAAATGCCGCTCTTACCGGCAAAAGATAATAATAAAGCGAAATGGTTACGTTCAATACAGCAATGAAAATCAACAGATAATAGCCCTTGCTGGCGGCGGCTGCGTATAAGAAAAATTTAGCAAAAAATCCTGCTACCGGCGGAATACCTGCCAATGAGAATAAGGCAATCATCAATACCAAACTCAACTTGGGATTGGTGCGATACAATCCGGTGTAATCGTCGATGTTTTCTTTGCCTGTTTTTAATGAAATTACTTGTACAACGCCAAATGCCGCAACGTTTGAAAAGATGTAAATCAACAAGAAATAAATGATAGCTTTTACACCCAATTCGTTGTTGGAAAGCATAGCCAACAAGATGAAACCTGCTTGAGCCACGGATGAAAAGGCCAAGAAACGCTTCATATTTTGTTGACGCAGTGCAAACAAGTTACCGATGAGCATCGTCAAAATGGAAATGCCGTACATAATCCAATTCCATTCGGTTTGGAAAGCTTTGAAAACGATGAATAACAAAGTCATCAATACGTAAACGGCACCGCCTTTGGAAATAACGGATAAATAATTGGAAATAACCGTAGGGGCTCCTTCGTAAACGTCTGCCGCCCAGAAGTGAAATGGTACCAAAGAAATTTTGAAACCTACTCCGATAAATATCATAATCAATCCGATAATTTCCAATAAAGGCAAGTGCATGGCACCTGTTATAACATCAAATTGAATGCTGCCTGCCGTAGCATATACCAGCGAAACCCCGAACAACAAAATTGCCGAAGAAACGGAAGCCAACATAATGTATTTTACACCCGCTTCAACCGAACGGTGGTTCCAAAATTCAAAAGCAGTCAGCGCAATAATGGGCATGGTTGATAATTCCAATCCGAGATAGAACATCAAGAAATCGCCGGCTGAAACCATAAAATTCAATCCGATCAAGGACGAAAATATCAAGATAAAAAATTCGGCGGCAAAATCATAAGGTAATAGTTTTTCTTTAATCCAAGTAACGGATTGTAATAAAATCATCATTACGCCGAAAGCCAATATGGCTTTAAACAAATGAACCAAAGGGTAGGTTTTGTAGCTTCCGCCAAACAATTCTCCTGTTTCGTTAGGTATAAAGGATTGAAAGGTGTAGCCTGCAAACAAAACCAATCCGAGTTGGATTACATATTTTTTATTTTTTTGTGATAACAAGACTTCGGCTACCAGCATCATTAAGATAATGACTGTCAGCAGTATTTCGTCTCTCATTAACATAAAATTGTCTAAATCCATTTTTTCTATTTTTTGATAAATCGATTATTTGATAAATCGATGAATTGATATTGTTAATTTATAATAATCTGTTTTTCAAATCTACTCTTCCGTGTAATATTCTTATAATTTCAACATTTACATTGAGAGTGAGAGACAAGGCATGCCTTGTCTCTACTATTTACTGACCAACGGTTGTATAAAATTGTTTACACTGTCTTCTATAAATTGCAACCACCAAAACGGCAGGGTACCAATCAAGGTGATGAAACCTACCAAAATACCAATGGCTACTTTTTCATACCAAAAAGCTTTGGGTAGTCCGGTATAAACTTTGGTGGTAGGTCCAAAAACCATTCGACCGGTTAATCGGAGCATGTAAACTGCTGTAACGACAATTGATGTTACGGCAAATACGGTCAAGGCTTGTTTGTATAAATCATTGTTCAAGAAACCGCCGACAAATATGTTCATTTCCGCTACAAAACCACTAAATCCGGGTAGTCCCAAGTTTGCCAGTGCCGCTACGACATAAGCTACACTCAACAGTGGAACAATTCGCATCATTCCTTGCATTTTGGTGATGTCTCGCACGTGGGTTCTGCCGTAAATCATTCCGATTAAGGCAAAGAACAAAGCGGTGATAAATCCGTGTGAAAGCGATTGCAACATGGCACCGTTCCAAGCGGTTTTGTTAATCATCAGCAAGGCAAAGAGCACCAAACCCAAATGACTAACCGACGAATAAGCATTGATATATTTTAAATCGGTTTGTTGGATAGCCGATAAAGCTCCGTATGTTACACCGGTTACGGCTAAGATTAAAAAGAAATCTTGCCAGAACAAGGCTCCTTCGGGCATCAAGAACATGGCGAAACGGAATATACCGTATCCACCCAATTTCATTAATACACCGGCGTGCAACATAGACACGGCGGTAGGTGCCGAAGCGTGCCCGTCGGGCGACCAAGTGTGAAACGGAAATAAGGCTCCGATAGTTCCAAAGCCGATAAAGGCTAGGGGATAAAAGATTTTTTGCCATTCAAAAGGCATTTCTCTTTGTGAGAGTTCCAAAATATCAAAAGTCGGTGTTTGTCCGCCTGCACTGCCGGTAAAGTAAATTCCCAATAGGGCAACCAAGAGCAGGGCAGAAGCGCCCATCAGCATCAAGGTCAGTTTCATGGCGGCATATTCGCGTGGTCCGCTACCCCAAATACCAATCAGCAAATACATCGGAATTACGGCAATTTCATAAAATACGAACATGGTAAACAAGTCCAACGAAATAAAAAATCCGTAAACGCCGGTTGCCAATACGATAAGCGAGATAAAGAACTCCTTGGATAGGGGCGTAATTTTCCACGACACAAAGGTTCCGGCGATAACGATTAAGGTAGTGAGCAATATCATCAATACCGAAACGCCGTCCACACCGATATGGTAGTGTGCGTTGAATTCCGAAAACCAAGGTATGTTCTTTTGGAACAACATAATAGAATGGTCTCCGGAATTTCTAGTTTCCAAATACTTGTAAATCAGATTGATAGACATGCCGAGTTGCACCAACATACCGATTAAGGTTACCATACGGGCTTGTTCCAAGGTTTTGGTAAACAATACCAATACCAAGGTGATGATAACCGGAACTACTACAAATAAGGTTAATATATCCATTTCTTTTTTTGTTTATTCTTTAATTTTGATGAACCGTTAAAACGGTAACTGTTAAATCGTTGAACCGTTTAATCGATAAATCGATGTTTTTTTTTATTTCAATCTTTCTTTGCGTCTTCGCACCTTTGCGAGCCAATTCTAACTTCTAAAATCTAATTTCTAAAGTAAACAATCAACATCACAATAGCAATCACACCCGAAACGAAATACATTGCATAATCTTGCATACGTCCGGTTTGAATAAATTTGATTTTTTCGGCGGCTTTTTCGGTGGTAACTCCCAACAAATTCATAAAACCGTCGATGACATTTCGGTCAAACCAAGCTATAGGTTTGGATATTTTATCAAAAATAATTTTGTGAGTAACAAAAATGTATAGCTCGTCCATATAAAATTTGTTCTTTGCCCATTTGTAACCGGCTCCCATACCGGAAGCAAATTTTTGCGGATAATCGGTTTCTTTGTAATACATCAAGTAAGCAATACCGATGCCACTTGCCGCTATCAAAATTGAACCGATCACCAAAGGACTAGTCCAATGAATTTCGCTATGGAAAGGCATTCGATCTGCCGATACCAATTCACTAAACGGAATAAATCCGGCTATTATGGTCATAATGCCTAAAAAGACCAAAGCAAATGCCATAGTAAATGGAGCTTCATGCGGTTTATGGTCGCCGTAATCCGTATCTTTGTTGTGGAAAATACGGAAATACAAACGGAACATATAAAAAGCGGTCATACCGGCTACTAAAAATCCGATAAACCAAATAAATTTATTGTATTCAAAAGCGGCGGTTAAAATTTCATCTTTACTGAAGAAACCTGCAAAAGGCGGAATTCCCGAGATTGCCAAAGCGGCAATCAAAAATACCCATCTTGAAATAGGCATATATTTGTGCAAGCCCCCCATATCTTTCATAAAGTTGCTGTGTACCGCATGGATAATTGCACCGGCAGTCAAGAACAACAAGGCTTTGAACATGGCGTGTGTAAACAAGTGAAACATTCCCGCCATATATCCCAAACCTTCGTGTCCTTCGTAGCCCGATACTCCGAGTGCCATCATCATATAACCGATTTGCGACATGGTGGAAAATGCCAATACCCGTTTGATATCTTCTTGTGTAAAGGCAATAATGGCGGCAAATAGTGCCGAAAAAGCTCCGACAACCGCTACAACTCCCAGTGCCGCTCCGTTGTCAATATGATAAAACAAAGGAAACAAACGGGCTACCAAATATACACCGGCAACAACCATAGTGGCGGCGTGGATTAATGCCGAAACGGGCGTGGGACCTTCCATGGCGTCGGGCAACCAAATATGTAGCGGGAACATTGCCGATTTTCCCATACCGCCGATATAAATCAATATCAATGCCCATGTAAAAATAGACAAGCCCATAAAACTGAAAATTTGATGATTGGCAATCCAGCCGGTAATCATGTGTATGGTGCTTTCGCTGTTCAAAGTTTCAAAATCGAAGCTTTGTCCGAAGTAGCCGACCATCAAAATACCGATAAGGAAAAACATATCGGCAAAACGGGTAACGATAAAGGCTTTTTTGCTCGCAGCCACGGCGGAAGGTTTTTCAAAATAAAATCCGATGAGCAAAAAGGATGAAACCCCTACCAATTCCCAAAAGATATAAATCAAAAATAAGTTGGACGACAAGACCAATCCCAACATGGAAAAGGTAAAGAGCGAAAGATAAGCGTAAAAACGGCTAAATCCGGTATCGCTGTGCATATAACCCAAAGAGTAAATATGCACCATCAACGAAATGGTCGATACCACAATAAGCATCATTGCCGAAATCGGGTCGAGTAGAATACCCAAATCGATGGCGAGTTTATCGGTAAAATTGACCCAGCCTTTTTTAATCATAACCAAAACAGGTTCGTATTTGCCGTTTACCATGCCTACTTCAAAGAAATATTTATAGGCGGTGTAAACCGACAAGGCAAATACGGCAGCCAATGAAGCCGTACCGATATATCCCGAAACGGGTTCTTTAATTTTTTTGGCGGTAAAACCCAAAAAAAGAAAAGTCAGAATGGGAATAAGCGGAATGAGATATATATAACTGAATTCGTTCATCGTAAAAATTTTTTAATATTTTAATTCTTTTACTTCTTTCACATCAACCGTTTTGGTCAAGCGGTATAAGTGTAAGATAATTGCCAGTGCCAAAGCGGTTTCGGCGGCAGCCAAAGCAATGATAAACAGCGAAAATATTTGTCCTTGCATAACTGTCGGCGATAAATATTTATTAATGGCGACGAAATTAATCGCTTCGGCGTTTACCATTAATTCAAGCGACATCAACATGGCAATTAAGTTTGTGCGGGTCAAAAAACCGTATATTCCGATAAAGAACAATATAGTAGTCAATGACATTATTTCAAATAGCGTTACACCTTCAATCATAACTTAATTTTTTTCTTGATTAACTAATTTTTTTGCTTTGGCAATCACAATTGCTCCAATCATTGCTGCTAGCAACAGGATTGAAATTACTTCAAAGGGCAGTACAAAACCACCGTCTTCGTAGCTCAACAATTTTTCTCCCACCTGTTCGACTGTTGTAACGGTTGCTTCGTTATCGGCACTGATACCTTGATACGAATAAATGGCATAAATTGCCAACAAAGCCGTTCCTACGGTAACTACAACAGGCAAAATTTTCCATTTGGCGGGTATGCTTCGCAAGGGTTCTCCTATTTTGTCGGTCAGCATCACGGCATATACAAACAGAACCATAATACCACCGGCATAAACCGAAAGTTGAACCGCCCCCATAAAGTTGTATTCCATCATAAAATACAAGCCCGAAACTGCCAATAAAACAAACAGCAGATACATGGTAGCTCTATATAATTTGCGACTGGTAACACTCATATAAGCAAATATGACAATGATAGCCGCCAAGAGATAAAACATTATTTTTTCCATAGTCATTTTATTCTTCTACACCCGCCATCAGTTTAGAGCCGGGTTTGTTTAATACTTTGGTTAATTGCGAACGGTCATAAGTGGAATTGTGAAAATTGGTTGACCACATAATAGCATTGGTAGGACAAGCTTGAATACACAAGTTGCACATGGTACACATGCCCAAATGATAAATATGTTGGTCAATCACCTTCACTTTTTTGCCGGTTTCTTCATTGAGCACCCTGTCCCAAATAATTTCGATAGAACCGTTGGGACAAGCAATTTCGCAAGCCTGACAACCGGTGCAACGGTGTTCGTTATTTTCGTTGTGCCACATTACCACTTCACCTTTGAACCTGTCGGCTACGATAGCCGGTTCATCGGGATATTGACGGGTAATGGTATATTTTCGTCCTATAACGGACGGAAAGAAGTATCCGCCGGTAACTTTCATACCGGTCAATAATGTTTTGATACCTCCCAAAATATTTCCTATATAACTCATATCTGTTTCTTTACAATATTATATTATAGTAAACCAAAATTGCCATTAACACGATGTTCAACAATCCGACCGGTAACAGGTATTTCCATTCCAAGGTTAATAATTGGTCTATTCGCAAGCGCGGAAAGGTCCAACGAAACCACATCAATAAGAAAATCATACCCGATACTTTGACAAAAAACCACACGGCACCCCAAAGCGGTTGCCAGGGCAAGCTGTCGGTTATGCCAAACGGTGCCAACCAACCGCCAAAAAACAAGGTAACGGCTACGGCAGAGATGATAAACATATTGATAAATTCCGCCAAAAAGAAGTAGGCAAAGCCCATACCCGAATACTCGGAGTGGAAACCGGCGCCTAATTCCGCTTCACCTTCGGGCAAATCAAAAGGTGTCCTGTTACTTTCGGCAGTTCCGGCAATAACAAAAATCACAAAAGCAATCAGTGCCGGAATATGCCCTTTAACGATAAACCAAAGGTCTTTTTGTTGGTTAATGATTTCGCTCATTTGTAACGAACCCGCCATTAATATAATGGTTAAAATCGCCAATCCGGCAGACAGTTCGTAACTAATCATTTGCAAACCGCTTCGCATACCGCCTATCAACGAATATTTGTTGTTACTTCCCCAGCCTCCAAACAAGATACCGAGTACACCTACCGACGAAACCGCCGAAATAAAGAACACGCCGATGTTTAAATCATAAGCTTGCACTCCGTTGGAAAAGGGAATAACCGATAAACCTATTAAAGCGGCTGGAATAACCAAAAAATAGGCTGCATGATACAATAGTTTATCTTTGCGTTCCGTACCGGTAATTTCTTTTGCCAAAAGTTTTAACGCATCGGCAATGGTTTGTAGCAGTCCCCAAGGTCCTACGCGGTTGGGACCCAATCGCAATTGAAAAAAAGCGGCTACTCTTCGTTCGACATAAACCAAGAGCAATCCGGCTACTGCAAAAAAGGTCAGGTAAATAGCCGCTACAATCACATAGCCGAGAATTTGTCCGCCCAAACCCATTTGTTCGAACAGATAATCAATCAGTTGAGCGAAGTAATTGGTTGTATTTGTCAGTATCATTGTTTATTTTTTATTCGTTTAACCGTTTAATCGATTAATTGATGAACCTTTGAATTGAGTATTTGATTAATCGATATTTTTTGTTTACTTTTTCATGGTCATTTTGACCGCAGATTGTCATTTCGAACGTAGTGAGAAATCTTTATCTAAATTACAATAGCTTCCTCGTTCGTTCCCCGCTTCGGAATGACACCCGGCACAAGCATCACCTGTCAATATCCGGTACCACAAAGTCCAAAGTGGACATTATGGCTACCACATCGGCAATTAAGTGTCCTTTGCCCATTTCAATCAACGCATTTAAATTGGAAAATCCGGGGCTGCGGAACTTTACCCGATACGGATTTTTCTTACCGTCACTTACAATATATACGCCCAAATCACCTCGAGCGGTTTCAACTCTTTGCAAAAATTCACCTTTGGGTAGTTTAATCAAAGCTTTGGTTTTGGCTTGAATACCGTCATCGGGAATATTGTCAATAAGTTGTTCGATAATATTCAGTGACTCCAACATCTCTTTCATTCTTACATTATATCTTGCCAGGTTATCGCCTTCGGTATAAATGATTTCTTTAAAATCGACTTTATCCAAAGCACTGTAAGGGGCAATTTTACGACGGTCGCAACTCACACCCGAACCACGCGCTACCGGTCCGCTTGCACCGTGTGATATGGCGTCTTCATAAGACAAAATTCCTATTCCTTTCATTCGTTTTTGAAAAATTACATTTCCGGTCAAGAGTTCATCGTATTTAGGAATGACACTACGCAAGTGCGGAATAAATTCTTTGACCCGTTTAACAAAATTCGGGTGCAAATCGAACATAACGCCTCCGGGTGTGCTATAGCTCATTGTTAGGCGTGCTCCACAAGTTTCTTCCATAATATCGTTGATCATTTCACGGTCGCGAAAGGCATACATAAAAGTGGTAAGCGCCCCTACGTCCATACCCATTACACCCCACCAAAGCAAGTGTGAAGCGATGCGGGTGAGTTCACCCATAATAGTGCGAATAACTTTGACCCGTTCGGGCACTTCAATTTCCAAAGCTTGTTCGATGGCTAAAGCGACGGCTTCGTTGTTGATGTGTGCCGAAAGATAATCCATTCGGTCGGTCAGATGAATGATTTGTTTGTATCCTTCGTATTCGCATTGTTTTTCGATACTTCGATGAATAAATCCCAAATCGGGTTCGATATTTTTGACGACTTCGCCGTCCATGGTCAATATCAATCGCAATACCCCGTGTGTAGCAGGGTGTTGCGGTCCCATATTTAAGAAATATTCTTGTGATTTTAAGTCTCCTGTATTTAAAGTAACTGTATCCATAGTTATCTGATAATCATTTTTGTTTCGTCCATCCAATCCTTACGCATCGGATAGCCTTCCCAATCATCGGGCAGCAGCAAACGTTTCATCACGCTGTGTCCTTTAAAATTGATACCGAACAAATCGTAGATTTCCCGTTCGTGCAAATGGGCGGTTTTCCAAATATTTTCCAAAGTTTCGAGTTCCGGATTTTCGCGATCTTCGAGTTTTACTTTTACTACAATCATTTCACGTGTTTTCGTGTTTTCCAAGTGATTGGTAACGCCCAATTCTTTACCCCAGTCCATACCGGTCATTGAAAACAGGTAATCGAAGCCCGCCTCACGCACTGCTTCCATCAGCGGGTAATAATCTGCCGGCGATACATTGATAACCGGAAACTGAACGCCTTCGGTTTCTATGGTGGCTTCGGGGAATTTGGATTGTATTTTATTGATTAAATTTTCCATACTAAAATTAGATTTTAGATTTTAGAAATTGGATTATAGAAATTAGATTTTAGATTTATTGAAAATGCTAAAATCCAATTTTGTTTATTAATTCAACCTAATTTCCTTTCATTTTGTTATTCATCGTTTTTAATGAACTCGTAAATATGGCTGTTAATTTATTTGCTTCTTTCATTGCCGGACTTAATATTTCATCTTTCAAATAATTAAGTTCTTTTATGATTTCTAACCTTCATCCACTTCTTCGAGTATTATATTTACTTTGGAAATAAATTCCTTATTACTCTTGCTCTTAATGCCGCTCTATAATTTGCTCCAACAGATGTTCCTGCTTTTACAATTTGATATGTATTATGTCTGTTGTTTTAGATTTTGGAAGTTTGTTCTGCTAATTTTATAATCATAAGTGCAAATTGAAAAGTCCTGTTTCTTAAATCGTTTTTTTTCATAATTTTTAAGAATTGAAATTTCAAATTTTTGCACTTTCACCACTTCTAACTTCTAAAATCTAATTTCTAACTTCACTATTTCCCCTCATCAAACCCGACAATCGGATTTTTGCGGGTTTTCATTCCTTCTGTTTTTATTTTCTTTTGCAGGAGCATCATTCCATCCAGCAAAGCTTCGGGTCTGGGCGGACAGCCCGGCACATATACATCGACGGGTATCACATGGTCGGCACCTTTTACCACCGAATAGGTATTGTAAAAGAACGGACCGCCCGAAATAGCACAAGCTCCCATGGCAATTACGTATTTGGGTTCAGCCATTTGATCGTATAAACGGCGTAAAACCGGTGCCATTTTCATGGTAATGGTTCCGGCAATAATGATTAAGTCGGCTTGACGCGGGGTAGGGCGGGCTACTTCAAATCCGAAGCGCGACCAATCGTGGCGTGCCGCACCGGTTTGCATCATTTCAATAGCACAACAACTGGTTCCGAAGTACAAGGGCCACAACGAATTGCTGCGTCCCCAATTGATGATTTTGTCCAATGACGTAATCAATATATTTCCACCGTTTCCCGCAGGGATAATTTGCCCTGGAAAATCATTAACAATCTGATTGTGTGAATAGGGTTTTTCGGGTGTGTCCCCTATCCAATTCATTTTATTATCTAAACCCATTTTAAAGCGCGTTTTTTCAATGCATAAATTAAACCTAATCCGAGAATGGCCAAAAAGATGATAATGTCAATCAAAGCAACACCTCCCATCTTTTTAAAAACGACTGACCAAGGAACCAAAAATACAATCTCAACATCAAAGATGAGAAAAATCAAAGCGAATAAATAGTATCCTATCTTAAATCGAACCCAGGTAGGTCCAATGGTTTTAACTCCCGATTCGTAAGGCTCACGTTTGGCGGGATTGTCGGATTTGTGCGAAATTAAATTTGATAAATTATTGGCTATCAATATCAAAGCGATACCTGCCAATAGAAAAATCAATATTGCTACTGTTCCCATATATCTGTGTTAAAAAAATCAAAACAAATTTAAGCCCTTTATAACGGCTAAATATGACTTTGGTCATAAAAATTACACAAATTTAGGTAAAATAATTGTAAATAACCGAGACTTTAAACTTTTAACAGTTTGAATTTAAAAGCCTTGTTTTTGAGACAATAAACCGAGATAAAACATAAAATTTATCCATTTGTCTTGACATCTTAACAAAATGTTTACTTTTAAAACAGAAAACGATACTTTTAAAAAACACAAAAAACTCATGTCTTTTATTAGTTTGATATACGTGTAAGAGAAACTAATATTTTTTAGTTTTTATGCTTGGGCTCTATGATATTTTAGCGGATAATTTAGGTTGTCCCGATGTTTCGGGAGATGAAACGATGATATTTACCCCTCAGCATTTTATATCCGATACCCGTCATTTGACACCTGTCATCCTGAGCGAAGCGACAGCGAAGAGAATAATCTAATTTAATAAACCAACCCGAAAACCAAAGATTGCCACGGCGCTCGTATCTCGCACCTCGCAATGACAACGTGTTATTAATCAAACAGTTACGTAATAAACAGTGTCATTTCGAACGCAGTGAGAAATCTTTTTCTCTTTGGTAAAAATTTCCTCAGTCGTTGCACTCCTTTGGAACGCCAATTGATGTTATTGAAAATGATGCACAGTAAAGCCACGATTGAATATTATATGCCTGCGACTACTTAATATATTATGTATGGCAATACAAATCACCTCTTTCAACTAACAACAATTTTCATTAAACTCGTGATAGAACCAAAAAAATTGTGTCATTAATTTTTATTTGAGCAATTTCCAAGGTTTTAAGGTCAAACGTATAGACAGATTATCCATGGCATCAGGGTAGGCGTAGTGTCCAAAGCGGTAGTAAAATCCCAAACCCAAACTGCCCCAAAGCCTGTTAAGTTCAATGCCGGATTCTAAATATAATTTATCCAAAGAATGAATACCGACGTAGCTGTTTGACGAATAACTCAAACCGTAAGCGACTTTTCCTTGCCATTGTATATCAATACTGTGCGTAGATGTAAGTTTAACATCGGTTAGTTGGTGATAAAAATAGGCGGCAAAAACAAAATTATCGGCAAATTCCATGTCTTTCATGGTTTCAAAAGCAAATTCTTTTTTCAAACTGAAACGTTTCAAAGGATTGCTGCCCGTATAATTATTGGTATTGGGGATAAACAATTTGTCGATACTTGCTTGATATGAAGCAAAGCCGGTTTGTAAAAACAGTTGTGTGATATTTTTGTTTTTCCATGTTTGTTTGAGCCAAGCTTGTACTTCTATACGAATATAATCGGAAGGGTTGATTTGTAATTCGGGGAAATTTTTTTCAAAACCGAAATAAAACTTGGGATAAGCTTCTTTGAGGGTTTTGCGTCCTTCGGGTGCCAAATAATATTTGGAGAAAGGAGTATAAATGGCTGAAAATCGGACAAATCTAAAATCTTTTTTGACAAATTCAAAACGACCGTTGTGATAAGGTATGGGATATAAAGTGCTATGGTCGTATTGATTGTAACTTGCAACCAGTTCCAATTGAGGGGTTAAAAGATCGGATAAACTTATCTCAAAACCTTGATTTCTATAAAATTTATCGTCGTTTAAATGTTGGGGTAAAACCATTAAACCGTGTTGGTGCCAATTGTAAAATCCGGCGGATTTTTGGAGGTCTTTTTGGTAGGTAAATTTTATATATGTTTGCAAACGGTGTATCAATTTGTATTGAAAACTTCCGGCATATTTGATTTCTTTATCTTTAAAACCGTAAGCGGCATAACCCGATACTTGCCATTTGTCGGATACGGTGCGAGAAGTTCTACCACCAAGTTTTATTCTAAAACCTTCGTATCGGTTGTAGTCAATAAAATTGTGCAAATCGAAATCGAAATATTTGTGTACAGGATAATATCCTTCCAATAGTATTTTGTATTTGTAAATTTTGGCTTCAATATTTTCTTTTTGAGCTATTGAGTCGATATATTGATAGGTATTCATTTCTTTTTCGGTATGTTTTTTTCCGGTAATTTGTTGCCAAAAAGTTTCATTTTTTTGATGGGCATCGGGTGCTATTTCCAAATCGTATTTGGGTGGTTTGCGATTGATAAAAGGTTTAAATCCGAAAAATTTTAACCGGTAGTCGGCATACATATAATCTAATTCCGATCGGGTATTGGTATGCACAATTGTGTCTCCTTTTTGGTTGATTCTTAGGGTATCTTTTTGTCCTTCGGTCAATTTTATTCTATCGCCGATATTGATGCCGTCTTTTTTTTCGGCTTTTTTAATTTTTATGTGTACCGAGTCGGGAAACCATACGCGATGGTATTTTGAAGGTTGTATGTATTTAAAATTATACACGGCGTTAATTTGATAGTCTTTATAAGTATTTAAGGTTAATTTGGCAATAGCCAAACGCTTGGCATCGAGGTATATTTTGCCCGAAATTAGTGGTTTGCGGGTGTTTCTGTAATCGACTACTATGACAGGACGCCCTTGTATGTAGGTCGAATCGCTTATTTCGTAGCGGTATTGTTTGAATGATTTTGGCGAAAAAGGGCCCAAATATTCTTGAAAAAGCATCTTGTAATAATCGTCATAAACACTTTGTTCGCTAAACTGCAAGGCGACAAACTCATACAAAGGTTGTTTTAGTCCGGCTGTGCGGGTGGCAATTACTTTGTTTTTTTCTTGTCCGTTTTGTAAGTAAACTTCCGAAATGGTTTCAAACAACCAAGCGTGTTTGTCGGATAATTCTTTTTTAAATTTGTAAAGACTTGAATCTATTGTATGAATACGATTATTAATATATATGGTATCAAATTCGTTTTTAATACGTTCGGTTTCGGCGCTGATGACAAATTTCAGATATTTGTTGTATTGAGCCTTGTCAAACTGATTGCGATAATTATTACTGTACTTGCGGGCTACGGCGCGTTTCATCAATTTAACAGCCGGATTTTCGTATTTGCCGTCTATAATAACGGCGTCTAAACTTTCGGTTGTCGGTTTAAGTTTTATATGATAGTATTTTTTTTCGGGTGTCAATGTTATTTTTCGGGTTTCGTATCCCATATACGAAACGGTTACCAAGGCTAATGACGGTGGAATTTTCAATTCAAAATTTCCTTCAAAGTCCGAAATGGTACCGTCGTTGTCGTTTATCATGACACTTGCAAAAGCCAAAGCTTCGCCGGTTTGTGCATCGGTTATTTTTCCTTTAATGACCCTTTGTGCCGCCAATTGCGTAACGATTAATAACAAAAAAAATGAAAAAATTTGTCTCATAAATAGTTTTTTTAATGTTTTTCGATTGAAATTTAGCTGATTTACTCCTTCAAAAATACTTTTATTTTTTAACTAAAATACGAAAATAGTTTATTTTTAACATTTTACATATAAAGAAAATAATTTGGTTTTGTTACACCGTTTTTATTACGATGTCGAAAAACAAAAATCGATTGACTTCTTTAATTGTTTTATAAACAATTGATAATCAACTTGATATATATACAAGAGTGCTTTTGGTATAAGTGTTTTTCAAAGAACAAAAAGAAAAAATATTGTGTTTAAACGTACTAAAAAAAGACAAAAAACTTCTAAAAAACCCCTTTTATGCCGTCTTTTTTAAGATGTATTGAAAATAATTAAAAAAAAATATTATATTTGCAATGTTAAACAGTAAATATTAAAATTTCACGATTATGAACAAATCACAATTAGTTGAGGCTATGGCACAAGATGCCGGCATCTCAAAAGCAGCTGCAAAAAAAGCATTGGAGTCTTTCTTAAACAGTGTGGAAGGCACTCTTAAAAAAGGAGGAAAAGTATCTTTGATCGGATTTGGAACTTTTTCGGTTCAAACCCGCAAAGCTCGTGACGGTAGAAACCCTGCAACAGGTGCTACCATTAAAATTCCTGCTAAAAAAGTTGTTAAATTTAAAGCCGGATCTGACTTAGCAAAATCTGTAAACTAAGAAACACTTTTAAATCATTTAAAAGCCGTTTTTTAGGAAACGGCTTTTTTTTTATGTCATTTTTTTTATTTTTACATTCAATGGTATTATTTTTGAGCTGATAAAATCAAATTGATTGATAGGTCGTTTGGTATAATGCATTAAAATAAGTTATCATGAAAATACAAGCCGGAAAATTATTGGTTTCGACTCCCGAGTTGCTTTTAGACCACGTTTTTAATCAGTCGGTAATTTTACTGACCGAGCACAATGCAAACGGAAGTATGGGGTTTATCATCAACAAACCATTAATTTTGCGGTTAAACGATGTGTTTGACGATGTGCCTGTTAATTTGCAATTGTGGAACGGCGGACCGGTAGAACCCGGTAATATGTTTTATCTGCACAATGTTGCACATTTGATACAAGGTTCCGTTCCTTTTGATGCCGACAGAGATTTGTATATAGGAGGAGACTTTAATCAAATTAAACAGCTGCTCAAAGATAGGATTATCGATGACCGAAATATTAAGTTCTTTTTGGGTTACAGCGGTTGGCGCAAAAGACAGTTGGATAATGAAGTAATAGACAAAGCTTGGTTTGTAACCGATAATAATTTGGACTTATTCACTTTAAATCCCAAAAACATTTGGAAAGAAAAAATTGTAGAGGTCGATCCTAAAAATATTATTTGGAAAAACGCACCGTTAAATCCGCACTTAAACTAATAACTCGAAGTTTTTTAAAAACTTTCGAGTAAATACAAAACTAACGCCGGCTGTTTTGGTCGGGTTTTGTTTTGGCTTCCATATTGTCTCTTATCCGTTCGAAAAATTGTATGGACAATAATTTGCAACTGATTTTTAGGGGTATTGTCCCAATTGCCAAACCATTAACATCTATATATAGCAAAAAAAAGACTTTGCCGTATATTTTTTTTGGGCACATGTGTTTAATTTTTTGTATTTTTACACATCATAATTATTTTGTATGCAAAAGTATTTGTGGGTTATTCTTGTTTTTTGGCAGTTTTCATTACAGGCTCAAAGTAATGAACCTATCGAAATATATCTGAAACAGGGAAATGACAGCATCAAACTCAATAACAACACCGTAAAATTAAAGAAAGAACCTTTTACCTTAATAATAGTATATAATCAACCGGAAAAATTTAACGGTGTGTATATAAATACTTCATTTTTAAAAGATTACTACAATTTGGAACCTTCCGAAACCATAAAAGACTTAAACTACTTGCCTCAAAAGGTCTATTCCGAACACAAATTTAATCCGTATAAGGAATTAAAAATCAATGAAGAGTTTTTTCAATATTTCGGTTATAATCCCAATGCCAATTGGAACAAATTTGACCGAATCGTAAAAAAAGACGGCAAAATATTGGCTTACCGTAAAGTTACCAATTTTTTTGTGGTCAATGAAAAAAGACGAATACCCATACAAGAAATGAAATTTAATATTTTTATGATTTTTGAAATAATCGATCAAAATACAGGAAAATTTTTTAACAAAGAAATCTATCGGGCAAAAGCAAAATTAAAGTTTTAAGTTTTTTTGGGATCCTAACGTATTTATGAAAAAGTATTATCTCATTTTATTATGTTTTCTGCTTGCAGTGTCATTTCTGCACGGACAAAGCAATGGCAAACCCGATCAAGTTAAAGCTTGGCGGGACAGCTTACAAAAATTTTACAATAGAGACAATAACAAATATTTAATATATGCCGATAAACTAAAAAACTACTACGAAAAACAAAATGACACTAAAAACCTGATTATCCTAAAAAACCGAATCAGTTACATATATACCATAACCGGAAAATTGGATGTAGCCGTCAAAACAATAGATGACGCCATAAAAATGTCCGCCCAAATCAAAAGCGATTCGCTGTTGGGACTCAGCTATATAACCAAAGCAGCCATACATTTTTACCAAAAAGATTATTTAACTTCCATTAAATATTTTACCAAAGGCGATTCATTGAGTAACAATGAAATTGTCAAAACCAATATTTTACGCAACTATGCTTTTATCAAAAAAGACTTGGGTGATTATTTGGGTGCAATAGATATTTACAAAAAAATATATTACAGTTATGAACACGCCAAAGGGTACGACAGATTGCGTTTGGTAAACCTAATAGACATTGTAAACAGTTATTTGGACTATAACGACCGGTATAAAGACCACCCCGAATACAATGATTCCATTCATAAATATATACAAATTGCACAAAATATTGATATAGGAAACACGCATACCAAAGATTTGGTCAATTTGACCCGACTACGTATCGCACTCGGCGAGTACCCCCAAAAAGGAGAACAACTAATAGTCAAAATAGACAGTATCTTGGGGCACTTATGGCAGCAAGACATTCATTATGTCGATGCACCTACTTACTTTTACAAAGCCCGTTACTATTACAACCGCAAACAATACCAAAAAGCCTTACACTATTTGCAACTCATCGATCAAACGGTTAAAGCAGGCGGTATCAAACTGATGTATAAAGACCAGATTGACGCTTTGTATGCCAAGGTTTACAAAGAGCTGGGCATGACCCGAAAAGCTCTGGATAAAACCATGGAACTCAATCAATTGTTGCAAGCAAAAGAGCAGCAACGTATATTGGTTGACAAGGTGCTGCGCGACCAATACGACTACAAAACCATCAACCGTCGCATACGCGAGTTGCAAGAACGAGTTGTAAAAGAAAGCCGAACCAACAACTATTTGCTATTCGGTTTGCTATTGTTTTTTATGTTTTTGGTGTGGACCGTTTACCGGCGCAAGGTACAAGAACGAAATTTCTTGAAAGCCATTGATGAAATGAGCAAAAAATTATCCGCACTCGATAAGAAAAAAAACAGATCGGGACGTCCGGCTAACTTGCCGCCCGATAAAATATACAACGATATAATCAAACGCCTCGAAGAATTTGAAAACGCTTACCTGTATTTGCAAAACAATATCGATTTGAATTTTATGGTCGATTACGTCGGCTATAACAAAAGTTACGTGTCGGCGGTGATCAACGACTACTATGAAATGAACTTAAAAGACTACGTAAACCGACTGCGAATAAAATATGCAAAGGAGTATATCAGCAATTCCGATGTTATTTATAACTACAACATTAAGGGTATGGCAGAAGAATTTGGCTTTCGAACCGCCAAAACTTTCGGTGTTGCCTTCAAAAAGTTTACCGGATTTTATCCTTCTGAATATATCAAGATGACAAAGAAAGGTTCGTTTCGTTAATAAATAATTAAAAAACACCTGTTTTTTTGCGTCCCGTTGAAAAACGGTTTTTAAAGCCAAATATATATGTTGTATATTGAAATTGGAGGAGTCTGTATAAACCTTATGTAAATTTATTAATAAAATAGCGAAATTATCGATAATTATACAATCTGTAATCGCTCCAAGTCTTACCATTGAAAAACTGTAAGCAAATCACACCAAACCGGTTATACATTTGTGCTGTTATTAATCATTAAAAAATAAAAAAATGAAAAACACAGCCAAACTTCAAATCAAGAAAAACAGAATTTCAAAATTTCAAAACAACCAAAACCAAAACCAACAAAAAACATATTATCAAACAATGTCTGGAACTCTTTAATTTATTTATTATGCAATTTGACATTTGTTTTAAGAGAATGTCGTTTTACACAAACAAACTCAAAATACGACATTCTCTTAAAATATGTTTTTGAAAGGTTTTGAACGCAGTTTGACAAAAAAATGTCGTTTTTGGGCAAAAAATCGGCTCAAAAAACTTCTGAAATTACCTTGAAAAGAGCAAAAATGACGAAAAATTGAAAAAATAGGCATATTAATATGATAATTTATACCTCGAATTTTACTCATTTTTTGCAAAATATTTATCGTGTTAGTCTAAAATATAAGGATAATTCAAAAATTTCAAAAAAAGGAGTTACCGTTTTTCAATCGACGCATCTTTAATTTGCATCGGGGTATTTTTCGGTTGATATTTGTATTAGAAACAAGTAGGAAAGCGTTCATTAATTGATTTGTTTCTAAAAAATCATCATAATGCACAAACAAACAGCAAACGACTCAATTAGCAATGTAATTATGATGATAAAAATAGAGAGAGTTAAGTTTCCATAGGTTAATCTTAACTTCATAGCAAAAAAATGAGGTTAACACACAAACAAACATTTTAAATTCTCATTTTTTATATTTTTCTCTCTATTTTTTATATTTCTCTATTTTTTAGGGCAGTGTTCAAGAGAACATTGCCCTAAAATTTTTTATACCGTCCGAGTTTATTATTTTTACCTTATGAAAATAAAAAAAAACTATGCAACTTTTGAGCAAGCCGTATTACGGATACCTGCTTATCCGGTTGATTTAAAAGCACTCGAAATCAGTAACTTGCACAAATTGATAAGCCGATTGTCAAAGGACGCTTTTTTTATGGAAGCCTTATATTTGGCTTCTCCCGAATTGCACGGCGAAGTTATAAAAATAAAATCTGTTTTACAAGACCACAATAAAATAAACAAAATAGGTTATGCGTTGTTAAAATACCTGTTGCGTATTCAAAGTCGTGCTACACCCTTTGGTATGTTTTCGGGTATCGGCTTACTTACGCTTGATAACCATACCCGTATTGAGGTGCAACCGGATAACTATTTTAAGCGACAAACCCGTTTGGATATGCACTTTTTGGTGCAATTAAGTCAAAAACTCGGCACGGATACAAACATACAAAAACAATTGAAGTTTTATCCCAATACCGGTTTGTATCAAATTGGAAACGAATTGAGATATATAGAGTATTACTACGAAAATAATCAACGCATACACGAAACGGTCTCTATCGAAAATAATGAGTATATCGATAAAATCTTGCGTCAAGCCCGTTCGGGAGCCACTATTAATCAACTTTCCCAAATTTTGGTTTCGGATGAAATTTCGGAAAACGAAGCAGTCGATTTTGTAACACAACTTATTGCAAACCAAGTTATTGTAAGCGAACTCGAACCGCAATTGACAGGTGTTGAACTTTTGAAGCAATTGATTAAAAAATTACCCGAAAATAAGTCGCCTGACTATACAGGTTTATTAAAAAGCATTCAACAAAAATTGATTTTGTTGGATAAAAAACTCACCAATAGCCAAACAGCCTACAATGAACTAAAAAATGAAATTGCCAAAACAGGTGTTGCCTTTAACGAAAAATATTTATTTCAAACCGATTCGTTTATCCGATTGCAATACAATACCATTTCATATTCTTGTATTGACAGAATAACCGAAAGTGTTGATTTTTTGGCTTTCATAACAGGCGAAACCACTTCGGAAACATTAAAAAAATTTGGACAAAAGATTTATCAACGGTTTGAAAATCAGTTAATACCTTTAAGTTTGGCTTTGGACACCGAGTTGGGTATTCCGATTGATACGGCTATCGGGTCGGAAGGTATTAATCCGTTAATTGACGATTTGCCTTTTCCACGTCTTTCAAACAATGAAGCACAAGAAATTAAATTGAATGCCGTTCAAAAAATTTTGTGGCAAAAAGCCAAAGAAGCGGCTCGTAATAACCGGCTAAGTATCAATTTGTCGCGTAGCGATTTTAAAGAAATACCGCAAAACAATTACAAATTTCCCGATACTTTTTCGGTTATGATACAATTGGTTCGTGAAGATGGCGAAACAAAACCTTATATCGTAAACGTCGGTAACAACAGCGCCGGCAATCTCCTTGCCCGTTTCGGCTTTTTACACCCCAAATTAAAAATTTATTTAAAACAAATTGCCCAAAAAGAAGCTCGGTTACAATCCGATAAAATTTTAGCCGAAATAGTGCACTTACCCGAGTCACGTGTCGGAAACATATTGTTGCGTCCTCGTTTTAGAAACTACGAAATTCCGTATTTGGCACAGGCTTCGGTGCCGATTTCACGTCAAATCGGCTTAACCGATTTATATATCAAAGCCAATCATGATGGAACGGTAAAATTGTATTCGAACAAACACGGCAAAGAAATTGTACCGAAATTGACCAATGCTCACAATTACCATAATGATGCTTTGCCCGTATATCATTTTTTAACCTTGTATCAAAATCAGTTTCAAATCAGCAATTGGAGTTTTCAATGGGGCGATGTCGAAAAAATACTCGATTTTTTACCTCGTGTTTGTTACAAAAAAAATATATTGCATCCGGCAAAGTGGAAAATTATTCGAACCGATATGGAAACTTTGTTGTCGAAAAAACACATTGAAACCGTCCCTCAAACTTTTAAACAGTGGTTGAGAACCAAGCAAATACCCCAATGGATTTTGTTGCCCAAAGGAGACAATAAACTGCTGTTAAATTTATACAATCCCGTTCATCTCAATTTGTGCTTACACGAAACGCGTAACCAACAAGAGTTTTGGATTGAGGAGTTTTTGCATACCGGTGCAACGCCGGTTACTCGAAATCACCAATATTTTACCAATGAAATTATTTTGGGTTATTACAAAAAAACAAAAACAGATGAATGATAAACGTTATTTTTTGCCGGCACATGAGTGGGTTTATTTCAAAATATATACCGGCAAAACCATTGCCGAACAGTTGTTGGTTTTCGAAATACGGGAACTTGTTCGTTATTTTTTGGAACAAAAAATCATAGACCAATGGTTTTTTATTCGTTACAACGACCCCGATTTTCATTTGCGTATCCGGTTTCATGTTCCGGCGTCGCAAAAGGTCGGTAATTTAATCAATATGGTTAATGATACATTGGCGATTTATATTACCGATTACCGGATTTGGAACGTCCAGATTGATACCTATCGGCGCGAATTGGAACGCTACGGTTTAAGCACTTATGACAAAACC
>JAMONO010000147.1 GCA_027065715.1 Flavobacteriales bacterium | reverse complement strand
TAATTCTACTGTTTTTTTTATAAATTTTCACTTTTTAAAAGCAAGAGAAAAAAGTTAAAGTTTAAGTATTTTTTTAATCTGACCGGATTATTAATATTTTTTCATGTAAATTTGATTACAAAAATTTTTATAAAATGAAAAAAAAGACACTCGGAATATTTTTTCTCACGCTGGTTTTATTGATTGGCGGCGGTTATTTTTATTTACAAAATCTTAAAAAATCAGCCCTACCCGATTACAACGCCCATATCCGAATAAAAGGGCTACAAAAACAAGTCAATGTTTACAGAGACGATCAAGGTGTGCCGCACATAGTCGCTCAAAACGAACACGACTTGTATATGACAGTAGGGTATCTTTCGGCACAAGATCGTCTGTGGCAAATGGATTTGTTGCGTAGAGTAACCCAAGGGCGTCTATCCGAAATTTTCGGAGAAGAACTCATCGATACCGATGTTTTACTCCGCAAACTTCGGATGCCGCAAAACTCCCAAAAACTCTACCAAAGTCTCAAAAATGAAGTTAAGCAACCTTTGATATATTTTGCCGAAGGAGTAAATCAATACATTGAAAATCAACAAGATGAATTACCTTTCGAATTTAAACTCTTAGGCTACAAACCCGATCAATGGCAACCGCAAGAATCTTTAAATTTAGTAGGATTTATGGCTTGGAATTTGGAACTCGGCTACAAAATGGAAGCCATGTTGCACATATTACAAAACAAGCTTGACAAAGCACACCTCGATGAACTTTTGCCCGATTATCAAGCTATGTCCGTTTATGCTTATCCTTCTTTCAAATTATCGGAAAAAGTAACAATCGACAGTGTATTGGTCGCTTCACTGGAAAAAATAAATCAACTTACTCCCGATATTTTCAACGGAAGCAACAATTGG
Source organism: Flavobacteriales bacterium (assembly GCA_027065715.1). GTDB lineage: Bacteria > Bacteroidota > Bacteroidia > Flavobacteriales > Flavobacteriaceae > WGBX01. Next base: position 5,001 of record JAMONO010000147.1, on the reverse strand, counting down.
GTTGTTGCCGGCAAAAAAAGCACAACAGGCAAACCTATCTTTTCAAACGACATGCACTTAGGCTTAGATATTCCGGGTATCTGGACACGTATGCACTTTATCATTCCCGACAAACTCAACGTTACGGGCGTAGTGTTGCCGGGCGAACCCTTTATCGTGGCCGGTCATAACGAACACATTGCTTGGGGAATGACCAATGTTATGCTCGACGGAGCCGATTTTTATATCGAAACCATAAATCCGGATAATAAAAACCAATACAAACTAAACGGGCAATGGAAAGATATGCAACAAATAAAAGAAAAAATTTATGTCAAAGGCAAGAATAAGCCGGTTGAAAAAACTTTGTACTTTACCCACCGAGGCCCCATTTTCAACCAAATTGCCGGTTTAAACCTTCACCCTGTTTCAATGCGATGGATAGGCAATGAAGACAGTCGTGAAATAGAAGCCCTGCAACAATTGGCAACTGCAAAAAATTGGCAAGATTTTACCAAAGCCATCAAAGGATTTCAATCGGTAAGTCAAAATATAGCTTATGCCGACATACAAGGCAATATAGGAATTCACATGACCGGAAGAGTGCCCGTAAGAACCGCTCCCGGCTACTTGTTTTTGCCCGGCGATACCGACCGATACGATTGGAAAGGTTATATTCCGTTTGACAGCTTGCCTTACGAATACAACCCGAAACGCGGATTTGTATCGTCCGCCAACAACAAATCGGTAAATGACAAATATCCTTACTATATCAGTGAATGGTATGACGTACCTTACCGAATCAAACGCATAAGACAAATGCTCAAAGCAAAAGAAAAATTATCAATCGATGACTTTAAACAAATGCTCAACGACCACCATTCGGTGCAAGCCGATGAAATAAAACCCGTTTTATTAACACATTTGAAACAAGAAAAAAATTGGTCAAAAGCAGAACAACAAATGATAAAAGTATTGAATAAATGGGATAATTCTTACGAAACAGATCGGGGTGCCCCATTGTTTTTTGATACTTTTATCATTAATATGGTCAAAAACTTAACTGCCGACGAAATGGACAGCAAAATTTTTGAAGCTTACAATGGCTCCCTGCTATTTTCAAAATATTTGATTTACAATGTATTTACCAACAATAAAAGTGTCTGGGCAGATAACATAAATACACCTCAAAAAGAAAATCTGCATCAAATTATTGTGCAAACTTTTAAACAAACACTTGAAGAATTAACCCAAAAATACGGACAACCGGAACAATGGCAGTGGGGAAAAGCGCATCAACTGGTTTTGAAACACCCATTGGGTAAAAAGAAAATTTTGAACAAAATATTCAATCTAAACAGAAGTTTCAATGCCCCCGGACATGCCAATACGGTCAATCCGTTCCCTTATTCATTTAACAATCCGTATGAATCCAATTTCGGAGCTTCCGAAAAACACATATACAATACCGCCGATTGGAACCAATCGTATAGCATATTACCAACCGGTATCAGTGGCAATCCGGCAAGTAAATACTATTGCAATCAAACAGCCGATTACATGCAAGGCAAACTGTATAACGACATATTCGACTTGCCCGAAGTGATAAAAAAAGCCCGTTACAAAGCCGTTTTCAGTCCCCAATAATAAACTTAACACCAAAATACAAAAATTGAAACAGTATCCGAAACCATATTAATTGTAATAAATGATACTTTGCATGCAATCATACCCAATCGATTTATAAAATAGCCCAAAATATTTTGTATGTCGTTTTGGTATTAGAAAGACAACAACTTGCTCGACAGAGAAGGGAACTCAAGATAAACTTATCGGGTGTGGCGAGAATGCCATCTAAAAAATAAGATTTAAATAGCTTATAATCAATATTTTACAGATTTGGCATGATGATTGCAATTTTATAGACGTAAACAAAAAAATTTACGACTATGAAATCTTTTAGCCGATATCAACAATTGAAAAAGAAATCATTGGAATTGTTATCCAAAGGTATTTTAGATGAATATTTTGAAACACTTATCATGCTTTCTCAACTCGAAAAACAAATGTTGCAACTTGCTCGTTTAAACTAATACACTCCTATAAACTTTGTTTTTGTCATCAAACGACAAGGGCGTCCGCAAAATACGGACGCCCTTGTCTTGAATATGAATATCACCGGGCAATTTGTCAAACCAAGATAACTAACCAACTTATAAATAATTCGACACACCCGTACAACCGACAAAACACCGGTTGTTATGAATTTTTTTAAATATAATCAACAATATTTCTTATTTAATTCCTAATTTTTTCTTTAAAGCTTTGGGCAAAGCATCTTTGTGCACAAAAATATCGATGGTTTTGTATCGAAAATAAGGATACGATGCCAAAAAATATCCGTTTAATTGATTGTATTGGGTTCCCCACGAATTTTTTACTACAAAATATTTGGTGCCGTTTTGGTCTTGCACAATACCTACTATGTGCATACCATGGTCATCGGTAGTAGTACCGTTTTCATAAGCTTCTTGACGTTCTTGCGGGCTAACTAGTTTTTCTTTAACCGGCTGCATAAAAGCATTGGGTATTTTTTCGCCGTCTTGTTCAAAAGTCAATTGGTTTGATTTTTTGTCTTGCACGGTTCTTTCGTCTTGGGGGACAACTGCCAGTCCTTTTCGATGTGAAAAACCTTTTTCCGACACATCGGCACCCCAGGCAAATGTATAACCTTTCATTATAGCTTGATCAGCCACTTCCAACAGTTCGTCCAACGGAATATTGTATGCTTGATGCAATTGCCAGTTATCGGGCAATTCCATAGTATAAGCCTGATAATAAGGGTGATGAGTAAACGAAGTTAATTCGACATAATCGTCCATATTTAAATCGAGATGTTTGGCAAAACTTTTGGGCGTAAATTTTTGTCCGTCAATAACAAAAGTAAAATTTTCGGTATTGTCGGGCACTTCACCCAAATAAGCATCGACAACTTCGGTATAAGCCGGTAACCACGATTTGGTTAGACGATTGTTTTGGGGTTTCTTTTTCAAAGCTTTGAGCATACCGGTTAATACGGCATGTAATTCGGCATGATTGTGTTTTTCTCCACCGTAAACTTTGCCCGGATAAGCCGCCTCGGGCACTAACCCGTAGCGTTTTACAACCCAAGGTATATCGTGAAATTCACCGCCTTCACCAAAATTAAGGTATCCGTCCATTAACAAATAATTTTTGGCTTTGCCCAAATAAGCATTTCGAGCAATCCACATTTCGGACAAATTGTAAACCCCTTTGCCTTTGCGTAACAATTCTGATTCTAAAAATGACAAACCCGAAAAACTCCAACAAGTTCCGGTTCTGTTTTGATTTTTTACCGGTGTGGCATCGAGGTGTTTCACTACCTTGAAACGGTAATGACTTCCTTCTACATTGGTAAATTCTTTTTGATCACTGATTTGAGCAAAATTCCATTGAATAATGAATAACAGTATAAATAAACTTAAATTTTTCATGATATTTATTTTAAGATTGATAAATTTTATTTTTATAAGGATTAAATTTTTCTTAATTTGACGGTAAAATGTCTCAAAATAGGCGGTTCATAAATAATTTCATAACCGGTTTTGGCTTCATGACGAGTTTGATAGATATGTTCCAAAACTGCCGCCACATAGTCCATGTGGTTGTTGGTATAAGTCCGTCTCGGGATAGCCAAACGCACCAATTCCAAGTCGGGATAACGGTTATTACCGGTTTCGGGGTCACGATCAGCCAGTATGGTTCCTATTTCAACTCCTCTGATACCTCCTACAATATACAGCTCCACCGCCAAGGCTTGGGCTCTGTATTGTTCGCGAGGTATGGTCGGGACAAATTTATTGGCATCGAGATAGATGGCATGTCCTCCTATGGGTTGTTGTACCGGCACATTGGCAGCCATTAGTTTTCGTCCCAAATAGTGCACTTGTTCGACACGACTTTCGAGGTAGTCAAATTCGGTTGCTTCGTCCAATCCGATTGCCAAAGCACCCATATCGCGACCACTCATACCTCCATAGGTAATAAAACCTTCGTAAAGAATGGCAAAAACAGTTGCTTTGTTATAAACCTCTTCATTATTGGTTGCTATAAAACCTCCCATATTGACCAAGCCGTCTTTTTTGGCACTCATAGTCATACCTTCGCCGTAACCAAACATTTCGCGTACAATTTCTTTGATGGTTTTGTGTTTATAGGCATCTTCTCTTTTTTTGATAAAATAAGCATTTTCGGCAAAACGGGCACCATCAAAATATAAAGGAATACCGTAACGCCGACACAATTCGGAAGTTTCTTTGATGTTTTTCATAGAAACCGGTTGTCCGCCTGCGGTATTGCAAGTAACCGTCAAAATCACAAAAGGAATTTTTTCTTTGGGGTATTTCTTAAAAACATTTTCGAGTTTATTTAAATCGATATTTCCTTTAAAAGGATGAAACTTGGAGGTGTCGGAAGCTTCGTCAATTGTGCAATCGATAGCTTTGGCTTTTCTAAATTCGATATGGGCTTTGGTGGTATCAAAGTGCGAATTGCCCGGCACAATATCACCGTCTTTGACCATTGCCGAGAATAGTACATTTTCGGCGGCACGTCCTTGGTGGGTCGGGATCAAATACTTATAACCGGTTATGCGTTGCACGGTATCTTTGAGCAACTCGAACGAACGCGAACCGGCATAAGCTTCATCGCCTTTCATGATTTCAGCCCATTGGTTATCGCTCATTGATCCGGTACCGCTATCGGTTAGCAAATCGATAAAAACTTGTTCGCTTTTGAGGTTAAAAAGATTGTAATGAGCTTCTTGTATCCACTGTTTTCGTTGTTCAACAGTAGAGCGATTGATATTTTCAATACTTTTTATTTTAAAAGGTTCGGCATAAGGAAATTTCATATTTATTTATTTAATGTATAATTGTTCATTTAAAAGCGCTTATCAATACCTGTAACGAAATTTGCCGATTGTTTATTTTTTTGTCTATC
>JAMONO010000146.1 GCA_027065715.1 Flavobacteriales bacterium | reverse complement strand
AACCAAAAAGGATTTTTGCCCGTAAAAAGTTTTATCATAGTCATATATACACCTATCATAATGATGAGACCAATTATAACCGTAAAACCGTATTTCAACAAACTTTGCAACAATTCCCAATCACCTGCGGTTCCTACAATAACATTGGCTATAAGAGCAAAAACGGCATAAGGAGCCATAAGCATAATGAGATCGACCATTTTTAAAACGGCTTCATTCATCGAATCAAAAAAATCTTTAAGGGGTGCAGCTTTGTGTTCGGGTATTAAAATTAATGTAATGCCCAAAAAGATGGCAAAAAATATGACTTGCAACATGTTACCATTGCTACTCATGGCTTTAAAAATGTTGTCGGGTACCATATCGACCAAAAACTGCAATTTGGGCTTGTTTTTTTGTTCTTTGGCAACATTTATCTTATGAGCAATTTTTTGATTACCGGCATAGGTTTGTTCCAGTTTATAAACGGTTTGAGCCGAAATACCTTTGCCGGGTCGAAAAACATTGACCATTATCAAACCTATACTAATGGCAAAAACCGTAGTTGTAATATATAGTCCAATGGTTCGTAGTCCTATACTTTTGAATTTGGCAATATCTTTTAAGTCCGAAACACCTTTTACCAGCGATGCCAAAATGAGCGGAATGGCAATGAGTTTTAACAGATTAACAAAAATTTTTCCAATCGGAGCAATCCAGTCGTAAGTAAGTTGTTTGCCGTAATCAAATTGAAGTAAAATAAACCCTCCGATAAGACCGGCGAACATGCCTAACATAATTTGCCAGTGCAAAGGTATTGTTCTTTTGTTTGTCATAAAGAATATTTTAGCGGCTTAAAGATACAAAAATAGTTGAATTTTACTAACATAAATTTTTTTCCGTTTATATACACCGAAGAAGGTTTTTGGGAACGGTAGCTTAACATACTGAGGGTAGCGAAAAATCTCACTTTTTAATACGGTTTATGTCAATTAACGGACAGTTCGAATTTTATAGTAAGGTCTTACCAAAAAAACAACCCGATAAAAGATTGCTTCCACTCCCGAGTTGGAGAGCTTTGTAAGTATAAAACACTATTAAACAAAGTGTTATGTAAAAAAAATACTGTTGGTTTGAACGCAGTGTGAAATCCAAATTCATTCAATCATATCAAGCTGTTTAACTTTTGATATACACAAATATCGGACAAATTTGTATGAGGTTTTGATCAAAAAAGTTTATTTGGCTGGCATAAAAGATTTTGGTATATTTAAAACCCAAAAAAATATTCAAATCGTGACAGCGTCAAAAGAAAACATATACAATTTACCCAATTTTTTGTCGTTATACCGGTTATTGACTGTTCCGCTATTATTTTATATAGCTTTTTCGGACAATGAAAAAATATTTTTTTACTGGTTTCTAATCAATATGTTTACCGATGCTTTGGACGGTTTTGTCGCCCGAAAATTTAATATGCAAACCCGATTGGGTGCCAAACTCGATTCGTTGGCGGATTTTTTCATGTATTTGTTGGCTATGTATGCCATGATACACTTTAAGTGGAATGATTTGCAAGAATACAAATACAGTTTCTACCTCATTATTTTCTACTATTTATTTATCGATATTTTTTCACTGTTAAAATTTAACGAAATAGCAAGCCTGCATCTAATTTCTTCCAAAATAAACGGTGTTGTGCAAGGTTTGTTCTTTTTGTTGTTATTTACCGTGGGACTTATCAAACCCTATTATTGGTTGATGTTTGTATTGGCAACTTTTTCATTCATTGAAAACATGTTTTTTTTAATCCGATTAAAAGAAATGAAATCCAATCTCAAAGGAATTTTTTGGCAAAAAAGAATTCGTATCGATTAATTTGTTAATTTTAGCCTATGAAGTTATCATATCATTATATCATATTGCTTTGGCTCTTTGTGTTATTTTCATCATGTGAAAAAAAGATTGAATTACACCCGGAGAACAGCGAAGAAAAAATTTTTGTCGAAAGTATTTTTTCCGACTTGACCCCTTTATCTTATGTTCGTTTGTCCAAGACCAAAGGTATTTATGAAAGTATCACCGGGCACCCTATTGTTAAAGATGCCACAGTGCAAATAGAGGATTTGACAGACGGAACAGTGATAGATTTTACCTATGTAGCCGGCGAAGGTCAGTATCAAACCACAGTTGCCGGAATTCCCGGACATCAGTACCGGTTAAAAATTGAAGCCGAAGGACAACAGATTACCGCACGACAAACCATGACTTCCATTGTTAATTTTAACGGAGTTAGTTCCGTTCCGGTTGCCAATACAACAGATAAATATTATATGAAAATGAAGTTTGACGATCCGCCCGAAACCGAAGATTATTATTTGTTTATCATGATGCCTCAAAATCAAAACGACCCCGATTTGGAACCTCGTTTTACCGTCCGATCCGACTTGCTTTACAACCGTGCGGAAGGAAGTTTGAGCATAGAAGACGAAATATTTAACAAAGATGAAGATTGGCTTGTTTTGTTCTACCACGTCGATACCGAAAATTACAACTACTTGCACACCATTTTACGTGCCATGAAAAGCTTGGTAAACGGTGCACACCCGTTTTACGGAATTGCTCTGGGTAATCCCCAAGACAATGTGGAAGGCGAAAAAGCTTTCGGATTTTTTATCGCTTCACCGGTTCGGTGGACACCTATTCATATTGGAAACTAATCTATAAAACCACATACATGAAACTCGAAAAATATATCAGAGACATCAAAGATTTTCCAAAACCCGGAATTGTTTTTAAAGATATTACGCCCTTATTGGCAAGTGCCGAAGCCATGCAAGAAACAACCCGACAGCTACTTAAAACAATACCCCGAAATATAGACAAAGTCGTTGGGATAGAAGCCCGAGGATTTTTCTTTGGAACTTTGCTTGCCGAACATCTAAACGCCGGATTCGTGCCCATAAGAAAACCCGGAAAACTACCCTATCAAACCTACGATGAAACTTATGCCCTCGAATACGGAACCGATACCCTAACCATGCACATCGATGCCATACAAAAAGACGAACGTGTGTTGATACACGACGATGTTTTGGCAACCGGAGGAACTGCACAAGCCGTAGCCAAATTGGTTGAAAAAGCCGGAGGAAATGTTGTAATGTTCAGCTTTTTAATTGAACTTGAATTTTTAAACGGAAAAGATAAACTTAAAGGATATCCTATCAGCAGTTTAATAAAATATTAAAAAATGTTAATAATATTTAACCGAAAAACTTTATATTTGTAACAATTGTAACCTAAAATTTATTTTATGAAAAAATTTTTTTTGATATTAAGTATATTTTTAACTTCCATAAACGGTTTCGGTCAATTTGAAGATATTTTTGCTTCGGGGGGTGATGCCGATAAATTTTTGACTCGGTATATGCAACCGGTCTTTGACGGTATTATGTCTGCCAATAATTCGGGTTGGACAACTTCCGCCGAGCCTTTAAAACCTTTTCGCTTGGAATTGACAGTCAGTGCTGCGGCGGCTTTTGTGCCTGTCTCGTCCGAAACTTTTGTTTTTAATGACAACGACTACAATTACTTACGATTAGAATCGGGGGATAGTATTTTGCCAACAGTTATGGGTGAAGATACCGACAGCCGCATCAAAATAGTTATTCCCATAAACAATAATGAATACAAAGTAATGGAATTTGACGCACCGGGGGGGATAAAAAACGAATTACCTATCAATGCCGTTCCCGCTCCCTTATTGCAATTGTCAATGGGATTGCCTTTAAGCAGTGAAGTAAATCTTAGATATTTGCCCCAACTGACAAGTGAAGACGGCGGTTATGTCAAACTTTTGGGTATTGGTATTAAACATAGTTTGTCGCAATATTTTCCTACCCCCAAAGATGAAGACGGCAATAAACAAAAAAGAAATTTCAACTTGGCACTACATGCCGCCTACCAGAATTTGCAAGCCGGTTATGACAATCCGGATGATGACAAAGCGGTTAATTTGCACATTAATACTTTATCTTTCAAAGGATTAGCTTCTTTTGATTACAAGTTTTTGAGTTTATACTCCTCATTGGGCTATACTTCCGGTTTTTCGAGTTTGGACGTATTGGGTCCCTATCATTATACTTATGCAATACAAGACAGCAACGGCAATACATTGGGTTCACAAGACGAAACGGTTACCGATCCGTTGCAGTTGGATTTTGACAGTTCGGGAGTGAGTGCCGGTATAGGTGTTAAATTAAAACTTTGGATTTTGTCGATTTATGCCGATTATACTTTTCAAAAATTTCCGGTGGCACATGCCGGAATTGGTCTTAAAATATAAAATGTTACCAATTATAGATTGTTAATATTTATTGTTTTTTGTGTTCGACAAATTTTATTATTGCCGAAACCGTTAAATATAATACACCCAGCCCTATAAGCAAAAATTTACTCAATGATACCATATAAGCTTGTAGCGCCATATTAGATGTATTTTGACCGGTTAAAATTCGTAGTAAAAAATAATTTTCCAAAGCATCGTAAAAGCCTGCTAACAAAAACAATAGTATGACTGCGTTGGTAGTTTTTTTGATAATGAAGTGATTATTATTGGAAAGTCGTTGGGTGGTTAATACGAAAAACAGGGTATAAAAAACCAAAAACAAATAATCAATCCCCAAGCTAAAAGCCGCAAACAAGCTGCCTTGCGTTCCCCATGCATGTAGTATTTGATTGGTTTTCAGAGGTGTTTTAGCCCATTCAAAGTCGAGAATACCATGCGGAGTTATTGGAGTTTTTAAATGAGTATCGACCAAAGCGATAGCGACTAAACTCATTAGGGTTAAGACAATAACCAATTGATAATGGTATTTTTTTATAAATCGATACATTATTCTACTTTATCCAATTGCAGTTGTTCGTTGATACGCAAAATAATTGAACCTATGTTTTTAAAACCGGTTTCGGGTTGGTGCCGGTATAAATAAACTTTGGAAGTTTGGGCGGTTCTACCTATTTTTTGCAAACCTTCAAACAAGTTATCCGCATTGGCGGCTCTTACCAATAAGTCAAATGTAGTATCAAAACCGTTTATGGCGGTAAAACTCGGCAATGTATGATATTGTTGTTTGTATTTTTGTGCCAATTGCGGGTTAATCAGTCGAGTCATTTTAGCCGGAAAATGATAATTCAAATTTGCCAAAAAAACATTCATACGATCATTGGTATCATCTTCATACAATTTTAAATCTTGCATGGTAAACAGGGTAATTTTTCGTTTATTTCGTAAAGAATTTAAAGTAGATAAAACCGAAAAAACAAACGAATCGTCATCGGATAATAAGATGACAAAATTATCTTTTTTATCATCTAATTTTTTGGCAATATCATCGGCAAAAATCGAAAAACCTTGTTTGGTTTCTTTACCGGGGATTTTAATAACTTCTTTATTCAATCGGATAGCCAGAGTATCTGCAAGTTGTTGTTGGCTCGGGTCAAAGACAATACTGATGGCTTTGCCTTCCGATTGTTCTTTCAAGTAATGTAACATGTGCTCGGTCAAGGCTTGTGAACGTGTGGAAGTAATTATCAAATTTCTAAAATTTTGTTTGCCTTTGTAATTGTGAACTGCAATAGGGGTATTGTCATATTCGAGTATTCGGGCAACTTTTTCAATATTGTCTTTTTTGACGGGACCTATTACAAAATCATAATCGGACAAATCGGTGGTTTCCAATATTTTGCCGGTTACATAGGGCGAAGCTTGCGTATCAAAAACGTCATATTGCACCTTTAAACCCAAATTTTGCAATGAATCTATCGCCAATTTTATACCCGAATAATAATCGAGTATTTTGTTATTCATCAATTTATTGCAGTTTTTACCTTTGGTTAAACTGTCAAAAGATTTTAATTTAAAGGGCAATAAAATTGCCAATTTGTAGGTTTTGTCAAGTTGCA
>JAMONO010000145.1 GCA_027065715.1 Flavobacteriales bacterium | reverse complement strand
AAGTGAAGAATCTAATTCAATAAATCAACCCAAAAACAAAAGATTGCCACGGCGCTCGTGCCTCGCACCTCGCAATGACAACGTTCTGTTAATCAAAAAATTACGAAATGAATGATGTCATTGCGACCCCCAACTCGTTGGGGTGTGACAAACTCTACGAATACAACACCGGTGTGCAATAAAGAAAAGATACTAAAATATTGTTTAAATAGCCGGATACTGTTACCACCGGTTTCCTCAATCTTGTGTCTGTATGTGTTTTTATTGACGGAACATCTTATTGATTATCAATATATTACAAAAACTTTCTGTATCCGAATATTATTTTTTGGTAATAGCAATCAAAATTTGAAAAATATATTTTGTGAATTCGTGTTATCAATTTTGAAAAAAAATCTTATATCTTTATCATTCAAAAAAATACACTATGAATATTCTTATTTTTGGAGCAACATCGGGCATCGGCAGAGCAATAGCCAAACAATATGTATCGCAGGGGCACAAAGTTGCCGTTACCGGAAGACGTCAAGAAAAACTGGACGAAATAAAAGCCGAAAATCCGAGTGCTTATTTAACAATTCGTCATAATATTCGCGATTTGAATGAAACGCCCGAAATTATAAGTCATGCAGCTAAAACTTTGGGGACAATTGACTTGATTATTGTCAATGCCGGTATTGGTAAATTTAATTTGGATTTGGATTGGGACGTATGCGAATCTGTTTTAAAAACCAATATTATGGGTGTAACCAAAGCTTTGATCGACAGTTTCAATTATTTAAAAAAACAAGGCAAAGGGCACTTGGTCAATGTTTCGTCCGTTGCTTCCTTGTTGGGCAACGGAGCCAATCCGAGTTATAATGCCAGTAAAGCTTTTCAAGCAAATTTTATGGAAGGCTTATGGCTAAAAGCTCAAAAAAGCAGCCGAACGAATATAAGTGTTACGGATATTAGACCCGGATTTGTCGATACCAAGTTGGCACAAGGCGAAACTTTTTGGAAAGCCGATGTCGATAAAGCCGCACAACAAATTGTTAAAGCGATTTATAAAAAGAAAAAGGTAGCATATATTACCCGCCGTTGGATTTTGGTGGCTTGGTTGTTAAAGCACTTGCCTGCCTTTTTATTAAAACGGTTTTAGCATCAAATTAAAAGCGGAGCGAAGAAGCAAATTCCCTCCCCCAAAAACAACTCATAAACACAGATTGCCACTTCAAAACCGTCTCATTAGGCTTATAAGAAATAATTTTTAATAAAAAGCAAGTTGTTAAATTATTGATTTTCAGGCTTATGATTTCACAATCGTTGTACTCCTGCGGAACGACATTTGTCCTTCGGCATCAACATGCGACACCCGTCGTTCTGCGGTGAGAAATATCAATCTTTTATTAAACAAAATTGTTTTGTTTATTGAAACTTTAAGCCATCAATTCTTCAATTATTTGTTCGACACTTACACCTTCGGCTTCGCCTTTGTAGTTGAGCAATATACGATGACGCAAAATACCTATGGCTATGGCTTGCACATCTTCAATATCGGGTGAAAATTTACCGTTGATAAGGGCATGTGCTTTGGCGGCACGTATCAAATTTTGTGAAGCTCGCGGACCGGCACCCCAATCCAAATATTTTTTTACGATTTCGGGTGCAAGTTCTGATTTGGGACGGGTTTTTCTTACCAGCCGAACGGCATATTCAATAACATTGTCGGCTACCGGAACACGATGTACCAAAGCTTGATATGCCAAAATTTGTTCTTTGTTAATAACCGGATTAACTTTTATGTCCCTTGCAATAGTTGTGTTTTTTACTACGGAAATTTCTTCTTCAAAATCGGGGTAATCTAATTTTAGGGCAAACATAAACCGGTCGAGTTGTGCCTCGGGCAACGGATAGGTTCCTTCTTGTTCAATGGGATTTTGGGTTGCCAATACAAAAAAAGGTTGGTCCAATTCAAAATTTTTATTGGCAATACTCACTTGTTTTTCTTGCATGGCTTCGAGTAGTGCCGCTTGTGTTTTGGGAGGTGTCCGGTTAATTTCGTCCGCCAAAAGAATGTTGGTAAAAACCGGACCTTTGATAAATTTAAAATGACGGTTTTCGTCCAGTATTTCGGTTCCCAAAATATCGGAAGGCATCAAATCGGGGGTAAATTGAATTCGTTTAAAATCTAAACCCAGTGCTTGGGCAATGGTATGCACCATAAGGGTTTTTGCCAAGCCGGGAACACCTATAAGCAAGGCGTGGCTGTTTCCCAAAACAGACAAAATAATTTGGTGTATGATTTGGTCTTGTCCTACAATTATTTTACTTACTTCTGTTTTGAGGTCGGTTATTTTTTTTTGTAATTCTTTGGCTAAGGCTACGTCTGACATGTGTGTTATAAATTTAGAAATTAGAAGGTGAATTCAAAGAATATGTTTTCGGTTTCTGTCCGGTTTAATTTTTTTTCCAATTACTGTCAAATTCGCAATGTTGAAATTCTTGGTTTATTTTGATATAATTGTTTTTTATTTTTTCGTTCATCCAATTGATTAAAACTTTTTCTTTTTTTTGTTCCAAAGCCATCTCTTTGATTTTCGGGTAGTCTTTTACGTAATCCATTTGATGTGCTTCGATTCGTTTTTTAACCATAATTATTTTGTAAAGTTCATTTCCGGTTCTGTCATTTTCGGTTATTACATCGGTTATTTCACCTTGTTTCATATCTTGCACGGTTTGGTGTAATCGGGGGTCTAACAAGGTGAGTTCCAACAATGACTCGCCGGTATTGGGATTGACTATTTTGCCGCCGTTTTTTTTGGTTTCTTCGTCGTCGGAAAATTCGCGGGCGGCTTCTTCAAAGCTCAATTCTTTGTCAATTATTCTTTTGCGTATGGTATCGAGTTGTTTTTGAGCGGCACGTTTGTTTATAAAACTTATTTCGGGCACCATAAGTATGTGTCTTACAACACGTTCTTGTCCGTTTATTTCTTCAACGGTAAGTATATGCCAGCCAAACTCTGTTTTGAAAGGAGCGGATACTTGTCCTTGTTCCAGACTAAAAGCTACGTCTTTAAACTCTTGCACAAAAGCCGATTTTCGGTTGATTACGTATTTACCTCCGTTGGCGCGTGAACCCGGATCTTCCGAATACAAGACGGCTTGTGCTCTAAAACTGGCACCGTTTTCTACTTTTTGCTTTATTTCGTTGAGTTTATCAATTACTTTTTGTTCGGCTTCTTTATCGGGTTTTGGTTTTATAATTATTTGATATAGTTCTACTTGTGTTCCTATTTCGGGTATTTTGTCTTTGGGAATGGCGTCATAAAAAGCTTTGACTTCTTCGGGACTTATATCGACGTCTTTTTCAACTTTTTGTCGCATAAGTTCACTGAGTTTTTTGTTTTTATCCAATTTACCTATTTCGGCTTTGAGTTCGCTGAGTGTTTTTTTGTTATAAAATTCCAAAACTTTTTCCAAACTACCGCCCATTTGGGTTTTCATATATTCGATTTGTTGATCGACCATGGCGTCTATTTCCTTGTCGCTGACCTTAATCAAGGTATCTTTTTGGGCTTCAATCAACAAAAGTTTGTCTTGTAATAGACGTTCCAAAATTTTGCAGTCGTTCAGGTTTCGGGTATCGATACCTTGTTGTTTGAGTTGAATTTTAAGTTGATTAAGTTCCGAATTTAAGACGATTTGATCGCCTACTACGGCAGCAATTCCATCTACTTTGATCCGATTTTGTTGTGCTAAAATCAGTTGTGCCAAACTTAATAATAGTATTAGAATAATGTTTTTTCTACTGTTCATTTTTCGTTGCGATTTTGTATATTTTAAAATGTCTTTTTTTAATGGCTTCTTGTTTAATGTCTTTTTCCAAATGTTTTAATCCTTGTTGCTTGCGTTTGCTCAAAATTAATTGTTTTAAATCGTTTTGAACAAAATCCAAAGGTAAGGTTTCATTTTGTAAAACCAAATTATTAATAAACATCAAATATAAACTTAAACTGTCTGTTAATACAAACTTTTTGCTTTTTTTTAAGATATAGCGTTCCGGTATGTGTTCAAAAACGCGAAATTCTTTTTTTAATTTATCAATTTCAAACCATTTTCCCGACAAATTCATTTTGGTAATGGTTTTGGTGTTTTTTATAAGGCTGTCTTCGTATTGGTTTTTGCCCGAAAAGAACCATTTTTTAAACATGTCTTTTTTGACGTTGTCTTTGCGGGTTACCAAGTATTTTACCGACAATATGGGTTGGTTGGCTTTAAAATAATAGGCATATTTTTGATAATAAGCTTGTAAAGTGTCTTTGGGAATTAAAGTGTCGATATAGTTTTGCAACAATAAATTTTTGTATGTTTCGGTTAATAAATCTTCGTGATATTTTTGCACCAAACGATTGATTTGTGCGGTATCGACATTTTTTTGTGCTTGTTTTATTAACAGCATCTTGTATGCCCAATTTTCGATATAATTGTGCACGGCACTTATGCTGTCTTCTTTGTTTTTTTGCAAGTAAATTTTTTTCGGGATATCTTCGGCATATAAAAAAACGTCGTACACCTTGGCAACAGGGTGTTTTTCTATCGGTTTGTTAAAAAAGCCGCAACTTGTTGCCCACAGCACTACTGTGAGCAACAGGCTATTTTTTATATTTGGCACGAAGTTTTTTCCAAATCTCTTCATTGAGTTTTACGGGGTATTTTTGTTCAATATCTTTAAGCCATTGTTGTTCCAAATAATCTTGATATTGGGTAATGACTTTTCCGGCAACGTTTTTAAAAGCGACTTCGCTTTCGGGAATTACGGCTGTTAATTTTAAAACCATATATTGGTTGCCGTCTTTGTAGGTTACTATTTGATTTTGTTTCAGTTGGTGTTTTTGAATAAAATCATCGTTTTTGTCAAATTCTTTTTGTTTGATAATCAAATCGTTAAATTTCTTTTTCAGATATTTTACCGTTTTGCCTTTTTTGAGGTATTTGACTATTTTTCGGGCGGTTTTTTGATCATTGGCTTGCACCATCAATACTTGATATTTTTCGGGACTTTTGTATTTTGAATGATTTTTGTTAAAAAATTCTTTTTGTCCGATTGTATCTGTTGCCGCTTTGTTCCAAACCATGTCCGATTTGATATAAAATAACATTAATCCGTTTTTGTATTCGCTCATGGTACGTGCAAAATCGGGATAGATGTCTTCCAAATGGTTCATGTAGTAGGTAAACAGTTTGTCTTTTTTAAATTGTTCAAACAGTTTGTCTATAATTTGTTTTTTGTTATTGAAGTTATTGACATTGTGTTGTTGTCTTTTGTAGAGGTATTCAAAAAAATCTTTGTAAGTTATTTTTTCTTTGCCGTCAATTTCAAACAAAATTTTATTGTTGATTTTTCCGGTTGGTAAGGTCCATTTGTTTTTAAAAAAATCTCGATTGATATAACGATTTACTTCTTTTAATGTTCCTTGCATGTGTATCGGAAATTTTTCGGCTATTTGTTGCAACAATTTTTCTTTGCCCATTTGTGCTCTTTCGCTGCGTAAGATTTTTTGTTTCAGTTCTATTTTGGCTTTGTCAAAGGACGGTACCGGATATTTTTTGAGTAGTTTAACAATATGCCAGCCGTAACGGGTTTGGAAGGGTTTTGAATAATCACCTTCATTTTGCAAAGCAAAGCTTTGATTTTCGATTTCGGGTACCATTTGTCTTATGCTAAAACGATGCAATTTTCCTCCGAAACGGGCGGTATTTTTGTCGTCGGAATATTTTTTTGCCAAATTTTCAAAACTGTCTTTACCGTCTTTTAGTTTGTTGTAAATTTCATAAATCCGGGTTTTGGCATCGGCTTGATCTTTTATAACATTGCCTTTGTTATCTTTTTTGTCCATGGTCATAATATGAGCAACCTCTACTTCGCCACGGGCAGGTCGTTTGTCTGTAACCTTAACAATATGA
>JAMONO010000144.1 GCA_027065715.1 Flavobacteriales bacterium | reverse complement strand
TTGGGTGGTGGGGGACCCTTTTTCTTAACTTTTTCAATTGCTTCTATCCAATATTCCCAAAAAATAGGATCGGCAGGTTTCCCATCTTCTAAATATTCTCCTCCACTTAAAACATCAGTTAAATCATCAGAACCTGATAATTTCCAATATTTTTCCAACAAATATAGCATTGCTTCATAACCCTTCTTTTTTGTTATTTTATCATCTTTATTCATTTGACTAATTTTTTTTCTTTAACTAGATTTCTTGGGGTTTCGTTTATTCCTGCTCCTTTTATAACTGCTAATTCCTATTTTGATGCGTTCTTTGTATCTTTGTTTTCATGAAAAGAGACCTTATTAGCCTATTAGTACCTGATTATATCTTAGAGCACTTTGATTATGAAGGTTTAAAAAATTTAGTCAAGTTATTCGTATTTACTTGACTGAGAAGAAAAAATATCCTATTCGGCTTTTTTAATATTATATGGTGGGTCTGCAAAAATTAAATCAACCGATTTGTCAGCTAACGATTTTAATAATGTCAAAGCATCTGTGTGGTATAATTTGCCTAAAGATGTTTCAAAATATAAAGTTCTATCTATTATTGCTGTATGTTTTTCATAATTGATATTGAATTCTTTGAGTAAATTTTCAACCTCACTCCTATCATATACTCTGTAATTGTTTATAGGATTTCTATAACTTTTAAACTTTCCTGTTTTGTCCCAGCGTCTTAAAGTTTCTTTACTTACATTTAATATTTTGGCAGCCTCATTAATGGTAATTAATTTTTTCATTATAGCAAAGTTCAATAAAAGGTTAAACAACCTTATATAAGGTTAGTCATACAAATATACAAAAAATCAATAACCTGCCAATTCTATACCGTTTAAGTTCTTGTATAGCTCAACGGCTTGCCGGTCTGTCATGTTACTGATAAACATGGTGGCATTGAGGATTTTTTCATACGTATTTTGACCGCTTTGATAAGCTACGGGCAATATTTTTTTCAATTGTTTGTGTTGTGAAGGATACAAAGCAGCCGACACAAATTTATCTAACAAATCGGGAATCACTTTTTTGCCTGCCATTTCGATACGCAAAACCGTTTCGGATCGGTATATTTTATTTATACTGTCTTCAATTATTTGATTTAAATTATTTTGCATATCGTCCGGTAACAAATCGAGCAAAGCTTTGTCCAAATTACCCGACACAAAGTCTTGTTCGTTTCGAATAAAAATGCTTGCAACGGCTTGCACCAATGTATTTATGGCTAAACTTCGCAAATAATTGATTTTTTCGCGTTCATCATAAATTTTGTCATATCGGTTTTGTCTGTTTTTGTCCCAATCTACAAGGGCTTTAAAACGGTGTTCAATGTGTTCAAACGGAATATATCCCATATTAAAACCATCTTCGTAGTCGATAATATGGTAGCAAATATCATCGGCGGCTTCTACCAAAAAGGTAAGCGGAAAACGTTTCCAAGCTTTGCCTTGTCGGTTATGCTGTGGTATCAGATGCAATTTGTCGGCTATTTTGGTTTCAAACAAATCGATTTCCGATTGATAAATCCCGAATTTTTTGGCACTGGCAACACCTTCATTCTTTCTTTCGGGCAACGATTCTTTGGGATATTTGACGAAAGTTGCATAAAGTCCGAGGCTAAGACGCAATCCTCCTTTTATACCCGATTGATTTTCAAGTGTTTGAGAAATAATTCGCAAACCCGAAGCATTGCCTTCAAAATGTTGTAAATCGGCTTTTTGTTTGTCGGTTAAATCTGCTAAAAAATCTTGGGCATGTGCACTTTTAAAAAATTCGCTTATGGCATCTTCGCCACTATGTCCAAAAGGCGGATTACCTATATCGTGCGTTAAACAGGCAGCCGAAACCAAATGTCCGAAATCGGCAGGTAGCACATGAAGTTTATGCAAAAGTTCGGGATATTTTTCGATAATGGCACGTCCGACTTCATTGCCCAAAGAACGTCCTACTGAGGCTGTTTCCAAGCTGTGTGTCAATCGGTTACGAACATAATCGGATTTAGGAAAAGGCAAGACCTGTGTCTTATTTTGCAAACGTCGAAAAGCAGATGAAAAAACAATACGATCATAATCGGTTTGAAAGACAGAACGATTTTCCGTTTCGTATTTTCTATTGTCACATAAGCGTTGTTTGGCATTTTCAAAATAGGCAATCCAGTTCATATATTTATTTTTTGGGCAAAGGGCTGATTATTCGCACATCGTAAAACTCAATGGCGCCTCTTACAATTCCTTTAATGGTTTTAAACAAAGCCTCCGTTATATTTTTCTTAAAAATATCTTTGGAATGGATTAAACTCACTTCGCGAGCCGGTTCGGGTTTTTTAAAGTTACGTAAATATTTTCGGTCTTTTTCACATAAATCTTCGGTTTGTAAATAAGGCAACAAAGTCATACCCAAACCTTCTTTGGAGAGTTTTATCAGAGCTTCAAAATTACCGATATTCAGGTCAAATTGCTTGGGTTCGTTAGAAGTCATTCTACATATATTCAAAATATTATCTCTAAAACAGTGTCCTTCGTCTAACAACAAAATATCTTTGACATCCAAATCTTGTTCGTCGAGTTCTTTTTTTTGAAACAACCGATGTGTTTCGGGGATAAAACCCACAAAAGGTTCGTAAAACAAAGGTCTTTCTACAATTTTATCTTCTTCCAAAGGTGTTGCCGCAATACCGGCATCGAGTTTTCCTTCGAGCAAAGATTCTATCATTTGTTCGGTGGGAATTTCGACAATTTCTATATTTACTTCGGGATATTTTTTGATAAATGTTCGTAAAAACATGGGCAAAATGGTCGGCACCAAAGTAGGTATAATTCCCAATATATATTCACCGCCTATATAACCTTTTTCTTGTTGCACCAAATCGTTGATACGAGCGCTTTCATTGACAATGGTTTTGGCTTGATCGATTATTTTTTTTCCTATTTCGGTTATTTTTATCGGTTTTTTGTTTCGGTCAAAAATAATTACACCCAACTCATCTTCCAGTTTTTGAATCTGCATACTCAAAGTAGGTTGGGTAACATGGCACTGTTGTGATGCTTTGGTAAAATTTAAATGTTTGGCAACTGCCAATAAATATTTGAGTTGTGCTATGGTCATAATGTGTTTTTTAAGTTGTTACACAGCAAATTTATAATTAATTTTAATATGGCAAATACTTCTTTTTAAATTTGTGTTCGATTTTTTACAAAAAAAACTCATAAATTGTAGCAATAGTTTATCTTTGTAAAACAAACCCGTTCCAGTCATGTCAAAAAAATACAAAGAAGCCAAAATTTTTGCCAGTTCGCAGAGTAAAGAATTGGCTGAAAAAATTGCGGAAGCTTTTGGTATCAAGCTTGGAAAAGTTGAATTACAACGTTTTAAAGACGGCGAATTTAAACCCTCCTTTAAAGAATCTATTCGAGGAAAACGGGTATTTATCATCGGTTCAACTTTTGCTCCTTCGGATAATTTAATGGAAATATTATTGATGATTGATGCTGCCAAAAGGGCTTCGGCACAATATATCGATGTGGTTATTCCGTATTTCGGTTGGGCACGTCAAGAGCGAAAAGATGAACCGCGTGTACCAATTGCCGCCAAATTGGTTGCCAATATGCTTCAAGCAGCCGGAGCTTCGCGGGTGGTAACCATGGATTTACATGCCGACCCGATACAAGGTTTTTTTGAAATTCCGGTTGATCATTTGTATTCGAGCACTATTTTTGTTCCTTACATTCAAAACCTGCAACTCGACAACCTGGTTATCGCTTCACCCGACATGGGTGGTTCCAAACGAGCCTATGCTTATTCAAAATTTTTAAAAAGCGATGTGGTTATTTGCTACAAACAACGCAAAAAAGCCAACGTAATAGGCAGTATGGAACTGATAGGCAATGTTAAAAACAAAAATGTCGTATTGGTCGATGATATTATTGATACGGGAGGTACGCTGGTCAAAGCTGCCAAACTAATGAAAGAAAAAGGTGCCAATAGCGTCCGGGCGGTATGCACCCATGCCCTGCTTTCGGACAACGCACAAGAACGAATTGCGCAATCGGAAATCATTGAATTGGTAGTAACCGATTCAATTCCGAGAAAAATTTTGTCAAAGAAAATAAAAGTATTAACTTGCGCCCCGCTATTTGCCGATGTCATGCACAATGTTCATACGCATAAATCTATCAGTTCAAAATTTATTATGTAATTGGACATCAGCAAGATACGAGCAATAGCATATTTAATTCATTAAAAACAAAAATTAATAAACAAATGAAATCATTAACTATCAAAGGCTCTAAAAGAGAAAGCGTGGGCAAAGCAGCCACAAAAGCCCTACGTAATGCTGGAAGTGTCCCTTGCGTTTTATACGGAGGAGGTGACCCTATGCACTTTTCGGCAGATGAAAGAGAATTTAAAAACTTGG
This sequence comes from Flavobacteriales bacterium, assembly GCA_027065715.1. Taxonomy (GTDB): domain Bacteria; phylum Bacteroidota; class Bacteroidia; order Flavobacteriales; family Flavobacteriaceae; genus WGBX01. Next base: position 1,637 of record JAMONO010000144.1, on the reverse strand, counting down.
TTTACACTCCGGAAACGCATACCGTAGTGATTGAATTGGAAGACGGCTCCAAACACGAAGCCATTATGCAAGATATTCAGTTTCACCCGATAACAGACAGAATCTTGCACGTAGATTTCTTCCGTTTGTTCCCTGACAAAGAAGTTACCGTAACCGTTCCGGTTAAAACCGAAGGTGTAGCGCCCGGTATCATCAAAGGGGGAACCTTAAACATGACCATGAAAAAACTCAAAGTTAAAGCCATTCCGGCTAACCTTCCCGATGCAGTTATGGTGGACATCAGCAAATTAGACATCGGCGATAAAGTTTATGTCAGCGAATTGCGCAACGACACCTACAAGTTGATGCACCCCGACAATGTCGTTGTAGTGCAAGTGAAGATGTCAAGAGCTGCCATGAAAGCCGCCCAAGAAGCCGCCAAAGCCGAAAAAGAATAAAATTCTTGACCAATCATCATACAAAAAAACTGCTCGTTGAGCAGTTTTTTTTGTAAACAAACCTTTCTAAATTACTCTAAATTTGCCCAAAACATTTTAAATTTTTTTTGCAATTCTGCAAATCAAATTAATATAATATATTTTGTATTTTTACCTTTTAAAATCAGCGCTATGAAAGCCGGCAATAAAAAGAAAAAAAATTGGTTACAAAAACTGACATATCATTATCGTATTCTAATTATCAATGACGATACTTATGAAGAAAAATTTAGTTTTAAACTCAACCGGCTCAATGTTTTTGTATGGACCAGTTTATTTGCCCTATTATTAATTGCCGGAACAACTTTTCTCATAGCCTTTACCCCTTTGCGAACATACATACCCGGATATACCGCTCCCGGATTGCGAAAAGAAGCCGTTAAACTGCGGCTTAAAACCGATTCGTTGCAAAAAGCTCTTGTTTTGAACACCTATTACTTACAACTGCTACAAAAAGTTTTGCGAAACGAAATCAGCATGGAGGAATTTAATCAAACTTACAACCGCAAAAACTTCAATCCCGATACTTTAAATCTGGATCCCGGCAAAGCCGATTCGTTGTTACGTCAAAAAGTAGCCGAAAGAGAAAAATTTAAAGTTCAAAAATCGCGTAATACCTTATCATACAATTTTACGGCACCGGTAAAAGGTATTATTGTAAACGGTTTTGCCCCCGAAAAACAACACTACGGTATTGACATTGCCCTATCCAAAGGCACACCGGTCAAAAGTATTGCAAACGGACGAATAATTTTTGCCGATTGGTCGTCAGATGCGGGCAACACCATAATTGTAAAACACACCAATAATGCGGTATCGGTATATAAACACAACCAAAAATTGCTTCGCAAATCGGGCGACAAAGTGCAACAAGGTGAAGTTATTGCCGTATCGGGCAATTCGGGTGAAAAAACAACCGGACCACACTTGCACTTTGAACTTTGGATCAAAGATGTGGCTGTTAATCCGGTAGATTTTATCAATTTTAATCAATAAAATATGGGTTTAAAATCTTTTTTAGCCAAACTTTATGCCGCCAGGGTGGTTGGTCAAAACCAAAAATGGATTAATAATCCGGTGCAAGCCCAACAAAAAGTATTACGTCAATTAGTCAGCAGTGCCGAAAATACGGCATTTGGCAAAGAGCATGATTTTAGCGGT
>JAMONO010000143.1 GCA_027065715.1 Flavobacteriales bacterium | reverse complement strand
GAAAGTCAAAGAGTTGATCGAGTTTGTCAAAACACATGGCGGTATTGAATATACCATAAAAAAAATGAAAGAATATCAACGGCAAGCCCTTCAAATTTTGGAAAAATACCCCGATAGCGAAGCCAAAGAAAGTCTAAAACTAATGGTTAACTATGTCATCGAACGTAAAAAATAACCCAAACTTTATCATTTATTAGTCATGATAAAACAAGAAACCATAGAAAAAATTTTTGAAACGGCACGAGTTGAAGAAGTTATCGGTGATTTTGTCAATTTGAAAAGAGCCGGTAGCAATCTCAAAGGCTATAGTCCGTTTAATGACGAAAAAACACCTTCATTTATGGTTTCTCCTTCCAAACAAATTTGGAAAGATTTTAGTTCGGGAAAAGGTGGTAACGTCATTAGTTTTTTGATGGAATATGAACACATGACCTATCCCGAAGCCTTGCGTTGGTTGGCAAAACGATATCATATTGAAATAGAAGAAACCGAACAAACCGACGAAGAACGACAAAAACGTTCCGAACGCGAAAGCATGTATTTGGTTTTGGAATTTGCCAAAAACTGGTTTAAACAACAACTTTTTGAAACCGAAACAGGCAAGTCGGTCGGATTGGGTTACTTTAAACAGCGTGGTTTTCGACACGAAACACTCAAAACTTACGAAACCGGTTTTTCGCCCGACCAAAATGATGCTTTGACCCAAGCAGCACTCAAAAAAGGTTATAAAAAAGAATTTTTGATAAAAACCGGTTTAACGGTCGATTCAAACGGACGCTTAATTGACCGTTTCAGAGGTCGTATTATGTTTCCCATACACAGTTTAAGCGGACGTGTATTGGGATTTGGCGGACGTATCTTGAATAATGAAAAAAAAACCGCCAAATACATCAATTCACCCGAAAACGAAGTATATCACAAAAGCAAAATACTGTATGGTATTTATCAAGCAAAACAACAAATTGTAAAAGAAGACCAGTGTATTTTGGTCGAAGGATATACCGATGTGATGGCACTTCATCAAGCCGGTATAAAAAATGTGGTCGCTTCGTCGGGGACAGCTCTTACGGTAGAACAAATACAACTTATCAAACGTCTTACTTCCAATATCCTGGTTATTTTTGACGGTGACCGTGCCGGTATCAGTGCAGCCTTGCGCGGTATCGATATGATTTTGGAACAGGGTTTGAACGTAAAGGTTTTGTTATTGCCCGAAGGCGAAGATCCCGATAGTTTTAGTCAAAAAATTTCATCGGACGAACTTCTGCTTTATCTACACGAAAATCAACAAGATTTTATCAATTTTAAAGCAGGATTATGGCAAGACAGAGCAACTGATGACCCGATAAAAAAAGGAGAATTAATCAGAAATATTATTGAAAGCATTGCCAAAATCCCCGGTTATATTCAACAGGAAATTTATGTCAAAGAAGTTGCTCGTATTATGGATATTTCCGAAAAAGTTTTGTTTAAAGAACTGGCATTGGTCAAAACAGGCAACCAACGAAAAGCCGAAAAAGAGGCAGCACGTCAAAAACAAGTTTTAAAACCGGTCGAAAAAAACAAAGCAATTGAGCCGGTGCTGAACAAAAGAGAAATATTGGAACGTGAGATTATAAAACTGCTGTTGTTATACGGCAATCGAGAGGTGATAATAGAAGATTGGCAAATTAAAGAAATTCCCGAAGATAATTCATTGCCCTTAGTAGAAAAAGTAGAAAGAAAATCGGTAATTGCCGAAGAAATTTACAAACAATTGCAAGAAGACGAATTGGAGTTTTCCAATCCGGTTTTTAACGAAATTTATAACAAAATCATTACGCAAAGCCTCAATGGTAAAGCCATTGATATAGCCCGACTTTTGACCGAAATACCCGAAGAAGCAGCTCGTTTGGTTTCGGATATTTTACTCGATGAAGAAAAATATCAACTGGCAAAATGGGAGGAATATCAAGTGGACGTCAAACCCAAAGATGCCAATTTGGGCTGGCACGTGATGGACATTCTGTTGAACTTACGCCGTTTGCTAATTCTGGATTTAATCGACCGGCAAAAAGAGGCACTTAATGACACCGACGAACAAAAACGCATCGAAATTTTTAACGAAATTAAAGATTATCTTTTCTTATACAAACTGATAAACGGAAAGTTATACCGTATTGTTTAATTGCTTGTGGTTATTATGCCGGTCAGTTTTTTTAGTTTTTGGGGTTTAACTACACCCGACTTGGAACGGGGGGCATACCCCGAAAACAATAATTGTCCGCATGAACTGCAAAACCATATTTTACCTGTTTCTTGTTTGTCGTTGTTATAAAAACTTATGATGTAATCGGCTTGTTTATGTAGCATAAAATGTTTTTGTTCCGAAAAATTGTCGGGATTGTTGATAAATTGTAACAGGTCTTTTTGTTTTGGACGATTTAGTTTTTGTTTAGTCAGTTGTCCCCAAACAGGAATGTTTTGCATGATTCGGATTTCCGATATTTTACTTTGTGGAAAAAATATCAAACTGTCGCCATTAATATCCTTTGAGCAAATTTGCTTATAGTTATAACGTTGTGATGCATCCCAAATAAAAATCCCGCCTATAAAAACGGGCAGGATTAATAAAATGAATACTTTTTTCATTCGATACAATTATTTTTGAACAAAAATCCAAGCATCGGGTTGTATTTTTTTGATGGATTTCAATTGAGAAACGGCATCGTTTTCGTTAGAAAAACTTTCGTAGGCAACCATATACAGCCCCTTGGAGTTTTTTTCGGTCAGTAAGGCTTTAAAACCTTTTTGTTGTAACTCTTGTATTTTTTTATCCGCATTGGTTTTGTTTCTAAACGCACCGCTGATGATAAAATATTTATGTTTTTTTTCTTCCTTTTTATTCGCAGTAACAGTAATTTCGGAAACAGGTTTATTTATTACTATTGTCGGAAAATCGGAAGGAAGCACAAAACTGGCTTTTTGATAAACGGCAGGTTGTGGTTTTGAAGACGTATCAACCCATTTGGCTACACCGCCCATTAGTCCTATACCTGCCACCAAAACAGCAGCATAACGCCACCATTGGTTTGTTTGTTTGGAAGTTCTTTTTTTGACAATTTTTGGCTGTGGTTTCCGATTATTTGAAACAACCGAAACGATATTTTGTTTTATAACCGAAACATTTTGTTTTTGAACCGAAGGTTTATGAATAAATGATGTTAAACCGTAAGCATCGGCTAAATAATTTTGGGTAGTCAAAGGCAAAAAGAACAATTTTTGCTCGGTATTTAAATTAAAAACACCAATATAATCAAGTTTTAAACGACCGTTTTCACGCAAGGTTTTCTTCCACTTATCAACTTCATTATTAATTGTTTTAAGTGCTTGTTCATACGAAATACCTTCTGTTTCGGCAACATAATTAGCCAATAAACCGTCGTTGTTTTGTAGTAGTTCGTTAAAAGAAATTTCTTTGTGGGGCGGTGAAAAAATATAAGTTTCACGATTAAAATGAGCATTTTTTTTGCGTCCTATAATTCCACCAAACTCGGGAACTATCACCAAATCATAGCGATATAGCAAATCGGATATGTATTTTTCTAACTTCATGTGCTTTTTTTACGTTAAGACAAAGTTAAGAAAAAAAAATAAACCTCAAAAAATCCCCTTCACATATTTATGAAAAGAAGAAAAAACTTTGCAAAAACGAATTTAATAACTGTCAAAATTCACTTTACAATAAAAACATATTGATTAAATTTGACCCCGATACAGATTGATATTCAGATTGAAGTTTAGTTTACATCAATTCGTTTAATAAAAACAAATCTTAAAGAGCAAATGAGCAACAACAAAATATTGTTAATTTACACCGGAGGTACCATAGGTATGCACAAAGATGCCGAGACCGGTGCCTTGGTCCCTTTTGATTTTTCAAAAATTTTGGAACAAATCCCCGAATTAAAACTAATTGATAAACAGATTGATACCATTTCTTTTGAAAAACCGGTTGATTCTTCCAATATCCAACCCCGGCATTGGATAAAGTTAGCCGAAATTATAGAACAAAATTACGATCATTATGACGGTTTTGTTATTTTACACGGTTCCGATACCATGGCATACACGGCTTCGGCATTGAGTTTTATGCTCGAAAATTTATCCAAACCCGTTATTTTAACCGGTTCGCAACTTCCCATAGGCGATTTGCGCACCGATGCCAAAGAAAACATCATTACTTCTATCGAAATAGCCGGAAGTTATGAAAACGGCAAACCTCTTGTCCCCGAAGTAGGAATTTATTTCGAATTCAAACTTTTGCGTGGCAATCGAACCGTTAAATCAAGTGCCGAACATTTTAACGCTTTCGATTCACCCAATTATGCTCCTTTGGCACAATCGGGGGTGCATTTAAAGTTTTTTAAACATCGTATATTACCGGTATCACAAGGTATTTTTTCAATACACAAAAAACTCGAAGAAAATGTTATTGTTTTAAAAGTGCACCCGGCTCTAACCAAAGCCCAATTATCATACATTATAAATATACCGGGATTAAAAGCAGTTATTTTAGAAACCTACGGTTCGGGAAATTCTTTAACAGCAGATTGGTTTTTGGGTTTGCTCAAACAAGCGGTTACCGAAAAAGGTATACATATAGTTAATATAACTCAATGTTTATCGGGAAGTATTTCGCCCGATAAATATGAAACCGGACGCAAATTGATGGAAACCGGTGCTCTCAACGGAAAGGATTTGACAACCGAAGCTGCTTTGACCAAAATGATGTATCTATTGGGCAAAAATTTATCAAAAAAAGCCCTCAAACAAGCTTTTGAACGTTCCATACGCGGAGAGATGAGTGTTTAAAACTCCTTGATTTTTATAAAAAAGAAAAAAAATTATCAAAAAAAATATAAAAACAATAATTTTTATTGTTTTATACACGAAAAATATTAATCATTACGTTATAAAAGAAATAAAAAAACGAAATTTGGTGTTTCAATTAAAACAATTTATATTTGTGGCGCAGGAGAGATGACCGAGAGGCCGAAGGTGCACGCCTGGAAAGCGTGTGTGCGTCACAAGCGTACCGAGGGTTCGAATCCCTCTCTCTCCGCTACTTAATTTTTTTTGAAATATTAATAAAATAAATAATAATTAAACTAAAATCGATATGAAAAAAGTATTTACTATTCTAGCCATTGTAGGAATGTTATTCTTTGTAACTACTAACATTCAAGCACAATCGGAAAAAGCTAAAACTGAAAAGAAAGTTCAAAAATCAAAAAAAGCGGACGATGCCAAAGAATTGTCTTTTCATCAAGAATTGAAAAAACGTTTTGTAGAAGGAGGTCCCGCCTTTATGGGAATTGTATTGTTAATATTAATTTTAGGTTTGGCTATCGCCATTGAAAGAATTTTCTATTTGTCATTTGCCGATACCAATACCGACAAACTTCTCAATGAAGTGGAAGAAGCTCTTGAAGAAGGAGGAGTTGATGAAGCTAAGGAATTGTTGAGAAATAAAAAAGGACCTATCGCATCTATTTTTTACGAAGGTTTGGAAAGAATGGACGAAGGTGTAGATGCAGCCGAAAAAGCAGTTGTTTCTTATGGCAACGTTCAAGTAGGAAATTTGGAAAAAAATGTTTCTTGGTTGGCTTTGTTCATTGCTTTGGCACCTATGTTCGGTTTTATGGGAACGGTTATCGGTATGATTGAAGCTTTCGATAAAATTGAAGCAGCCGGCGATATGCAACCTTCTTTGGTCGCAGGTGGTATTAAAATCGCCTTATTAACTACGGTATTCGGTCTGATTGTTGCTATTATTTTACAAGTATTCTATAACTTTATTATTGCCAAAATTGACAGCATCGTAAACAAAATGGAAGATGCATCTATCTCATTGGTAGATATGTTAGTCAAATATTCAAAAAAATAAACCGTTTAAATCACTCAAAAAAAATGGATAATAAAACATTAAGTTTACTACAAAAAATTATAGTAGGCATAATTGCAATCGTAGCATTGTATTTTTATGTCTCTATAATGAGAAATACCGAAGAAGCAGACGGTTCAATCGATGCCATGTTAAGATTTACTTATGTAGTTTTGGTTTTGGCTTTGATTGCTACTGTTTTGGTTTGGTTAAAAGATATCGTATCACACCCGAAAAAACTGATGCAAACCCTTATTTTTGTAGGTTTGTTTGCCTTGGTTGTATTAATTGCCAAATTTGGTTTGGCTTCAAACGAAGCGGTTGATTACTATCCGAATATTCATGTCGATGCCAATACATCCAATTGGGTGGATACCGGACTATATACTTTTTATATCTTAGGCTTTGCAGCCATAGCTTTGATGTTTTTATCTCCTGTTTTGTCACTTATAAGTGGCGGAAGCGCTTCGGCAACATCGGACGAAGAAGCCGAATTTGAAGAAGAAGATGAAGCTTAGGAGATGTTAATAACCATAAAAATATTTATTCATGGCTAAAAGAGAATTACAAGAAATCAATGCAGGTTCAATGGCGGATATCGCTTTTTTGCTGCTGATTTTCTTCCTGGTTACCACTACCATGGAAAGTAACTACGGAATTAGAAGGAAATTACCGCCGCCGGAAACCAAGGATGTTCCTCCACCTCCTGTTATCAAAAAGAAAAACGTGTTGGAAATTGTCATCAACAACCAAGACAAAATGTTGATAGAGGAAGAACCTGCCGAAGTAAAAGATGTGAAGGAGATTGCCATTAAATTTATTACCAATAACGGCAAAGATCCCGAATCATCCGATAATCCGCAAAAAGCGGTAATCAGTATCAAACACGGACGCGAAACCTCTTACAAAGAGTATATTTCGGTTTATAACGAACTGATTGCAGCTTACAACGAAATACGTAACAGGTATGCCAGACAAAAGTTTGGAAAACCTTTTGACAAATTAACCGAAGAGGAACAAAAGGCTGTTAAAGATGCCTATCCTCAAAAAATTGCTGAGTCAACACCAAAGAGATAAATTATGGGTAAATTTTCAAAGAAAAAAGGAGGCGGAACTCCCGCCATTTCAACGGCTTCATTGCCCGATATTGTGTTTATGCTATTATTCTTCTTTATGGTGGCTACCGTTATGCGCGAAAGCGGCGAAAAAAAGGTTATGGTCAGACTGCCTTCCGCCGATCAGGTTAAAAAGATAGAAAAAAAAGGACTGGTAGCTTATGTTTACGTAGGAAAACCCATTCCCAAATATCAAGCCAAATACGGTAAAGCGCCTCGTATTCAACTAAATGATGCTTTTGCCAGTGTCGAAGAAGTAGGTCCCTTTGTCTTAAAATTTAAAGAAAGCAAAAGGGAAGAAGAAAAACCTTTGATATTGACCTCCATCAAAGCCGATGGAGATGTAGGAATGGGTATCATCACCGATATCAAAGAAGAACTTAGAAAAGTAAATGCACTTAAAGTTAATTACTCTTCCAAAAAAGGAACTGTTTTAGATAATTTTAAAAAATAAATTATATCAATTTTGTTTTATAAAAAGCCTTCACGTTTGTGGAGGCTTTTTGTATTTATCGAACCAATGCTTAACTTTACTTCAAAAAATAAACGCTATGAATCAGTCTATATTGTCCGCTTCCAACTTTATAAACGGAAAATTTGTTTCGTCCGCTCAAACCCATTCGGTTTTTCAAAAATTTTCGGGTGAACGAATTGCTGAAATTTCTGTTGCCTCCGAATTGCAAATTGAGCATGCTTTGGATAGGGCTTATCAAACTTTTCCTATTTTTAAACGCTTTTCATCAGAAAAAAGAGCCGACATTCTACAACAACTTTATGATTTGTTATTAAAACAAAAAGAAGCTTTTGCACAACTCATTGCTGCCGAAGCCGGCAAACCCATTTCTTATGCGCGCAGCGAAGTGAATAGGGCTCTTGATAATTTGCAAACCGGCGTGAGAACCACCCTGACTTATGCAGGCAAACAAATACCTATGGATTATTTAAACGGCAAAGGCAAAACAGCCTATACCATTAGACAAGCTTTGGGAGTGGTTTTGGGAATTACACCCTTCAATTTTCCTTTAAATTTGGCTTTGCACAAGCTAATTCCTGCCATTGCCGTGGGCGCTCCTATTATTTTGAAGCCTGCACCACAAGCACCGCTGACCCTATTGGCTTTTGCCAAACTCTTACAACAAACCGACTTGCCTGCGGGGGCTGTTCAAGTGCTATATACAACGAATGAAAATACGCAGAAAATGGTTGAAGATAAGCGTGTTAAAATATTGTCTTTTACCGGAAGCGACCGTATCGGTTGGTTTTTAAAGTCTATATCGGGAAAGAAAAAAGTATTGTTGGAAATGGGAGGCAATGCGGCTGCTGTTGTGGATAAAACAGCCGACTTGCGACGAACTGCCAAGAAATTGGCATACGGAAGTTTTTTAAATGCCGGTCAAATATGTATTTCTACGCAACGTATATTTGTTATTGATACAGTGTTTGAAAAATTTAAGTCTGTTTTTTTAGAAGAAACAGCCAAAATAAAATCGGGGGATATGTTTGACCCCGAAGTGGTAAACAGCAGTATGATTTCCCGGCAAGATATATTTCGTATTCACGATTGGGTAAACGAGGCTGTAAAACAAGGGGCACGAATTTTGACAGGCGGAACGATATTGAACAAACATGCCAATATTTATGCCCCCACCGTTTTAACGGATACCCGCAAAGGTATGAAAGTGTATGATAATGAAGCTTTTGCTCCTGTTGTTGTTTTGGAAAGAGTAGCATCATTTAAAGAAGGGATAAACAAGGTAAACGAATCGCGTTACGGTTTGCAGGCAAGCGTTTTTAGTAATAATTTTAGCAATATTTTGACGGCTCAGCAAGATTTGGAGGTTGGAGGGGTTATAGTAAATGATGTCCCCGGATTTAGAATAGACAGTATGCCTTATGGCGGCATAAAGGATTCCGGTATGGGACGTGAAGGAGGCAGTTATGCTCTGGACGATTTTACCGAACCCAAACTTATAGTATTAGGAAGTTGAAATAAAAAAAAGAGGCTGTCCCGCAAGACAGCCTCTTATTTGTTTAAAAAAGTAATATTTATTTTTTAGTCACTTTAAAGGCGGTAATTTCACCGTTTACATTGGCTTTTACAAAATACATTCCGTTGGGTAAACGACTCATATCAACTTGTGTTGCCGTAGTATTGGGAGTTAATCTTATAACTTCTTGACCGGCTATGTTGGTGATACTCAACATATCGATATTGTTTTTAGCCGATATATTCAAAGTATGATTGACAGGGTTGGGATAAAATTTAAAACCTTCAATTTGATTGTCGGCAACAGCTGATGCATTGGGATCCCAAGCACAAATGTTAAATTCACCAAACGTGTCATTACCATACTCCCAAACTCTTACGTATAGAACATCACCCGGGGTTTGTCCGGTTAATTCTATTTTTGAGAAATAGCCATCATCACTGCTATCATCGTCGCATTGGATTTCGGTCAAACTGCCACAACTACCCGAATAAATAGACATTCCTGTATCATCCAAATTTGAATTGGCAATACTGGTTGTTTCAACGGTTACACTACCGGAAGCAGGAACCGTTACGCTAAACCATAAATCTCCTCCGGCATAATCGGCACACGACGGAGCAGCTTCACCCGAATCAGTGGCAAAGGAATTGTCAACAACGGTAGGGGTTGCACAGGCATCTGCATCAACATTGAGCATCATAGCCCCACTACAAATATCATGGGCAGGCGCCATGTGTGCTGTTGTAAAACTAAGTTCTTGACAGCCGGTTGCTTCCGTATCATAATATGCAGGGATAACAGTCCAATAATAGGTTGTGTCATCTTGAAAACCGGATAAATTAAAAGTTGTATCTGATACACTTGTTTCAAAAATATAGGTTCCGGGTGCAGTTCCGATTTTAAAAATATAGCCGGTGGGCGTTTGTCCGCTGGAAGGAGCATCCCATGAAAAAGTTAGCATTCGACCCTGATTAAGGCTTACATCAACAGAACCATCAGCCGGCATAAGATTTTCGGCACAATTAGGTGCCGCAGGTCTTTCGGACACGATTATATCATCAATTATTGCTTGTGCTCCATCAACCCCAACATAACGAAAAGCTAATTGTAAATTATTAACTCCCACATAATTGGTTAAATCAATTGATACCGGTGTCCAAACATAGTTATTAAATGTCCCAAAATTATCTTCTACCCATAAGTCTGTATATGTGTTACCTCCATCAGTAGTAGCTTGAACCTTTAAATCATAATTATTGTTTGGATCAACACCCCAATAATAGCTCATGGAAAAATAAAATAGCAAAACCGGATCTGTAGCGGATGACAGATCAATGACCGGAGAGAGCAAAACTTCATCTTGTTGTTGAAGATTGGCATCATACAAACAAGATGCCGAATAATCACCACTATGTCCCGAGTTGTAAATAGTCCAAGTTTCAGAAGCATTTGTAGTATTCAATGTCCAACCTGAGGGTGGCATTGTTCCGCTCTCAAAATCTTCGGATAAATATTGTGCATTAATGATTCCGAAGATAAATAATACTAAAAAAGTAGTTAATTTTTTCATTATAAATTGCTTTTTTTGGTTAATAATAGGCTAATATACAATTTTTTTTCGTTAAAGACAAAGTTATAATCAAATTAAAAAGGCTGCCCCATTATTTTTGAGACAGCCCTTTTTATTTTGATATTTATTCTAATTATTTTTTAACCACTTTAAAGGCGGTAACTTCACCGTTTACTCTGGCTTTTACAAAATACATTCCGTTGGGTAAACGACTCATATCAACTTGTGTTGCCGTAGTATTGGGTGTTAATATCATAACTTCTTGACCGGCTATGTTGGTAATACTCAACATATCGATATTGTTTTTAGCCGATATATTCAAAGTATGATTGACAGGGTTGGGATAAAATTTAAAACCTTCAATTTGGTTGTCGGCAACAGCTGATGCATTGGGATCCCAAGCACAAATATTAAATTCACCGAATCTATCATTATCATACTCCCAAACTCTCACGTATAGAACATCACCCGGAGTTTGTCCGGTTAATTCTATTTTTGAGAAATAGCCATCATCACTGCTATCATCGTCGCATTGGATTTCGGTCAAACTGCCACAACTGCCCGAATAAATAGACATTCCTGTATCACTCAAATTTGAATTGGCAATACTGGTTGTTTCAACGGTTACACTACCGGAAGCAGGAACCGTTACGCTAAACCATAAATCTCCTCCGGCGTAATGGGCACACGACGGAGCAGCTTCACCCGAATCAGTTGCAAAGGAATTGTCGGCAACAGTAGGAGTTGCACAAGCACCGGGATCTACATTAAGTGCGATAGCACTTGCACAAGTATCATTGGAGGGAGCCGCAGGGTAAGCTCCTGTTGTGAATGACCATTCTGAACAACCGATTGCTTTAACTCCTTGAGATATGGGAGTGATTTTCCAATAGTAAGTAGTGTTTTCATCAACACCTAAAAAGTCAACATAATTATTAGTTAAAGTTGCAGAGATTGTATATGTTCCGGAAACTGTTCCTAATTCAATTAAGTATGAATCTACAGTAGCTCCCGAAGTTGGAGGATCCCAACTCAAAGCAACTTTTCTGCCACTTTCAATGGTAACGTTGTTAGTTCCGTCGGCAGGTGTAGGATTATCGGCACAATTGGGGTAAGACAACTCTTCCAATACAACAGTAAAATCACCTGCATTACCCGAATCGGTCCAAACTTGTAAATAATAAGTTTGTCCGGCTGTTAAACCTTGAAAAACATGATATGCATTATTTGTATAATTTTGACAACTTAAATCCGAACCTCCACAGGTATCCCATAGAGCCGCTTCTACTTTATCGGCTTTGGTTCCACCATAAATAACCTTTACGCCGTCCTGACCTGCCGGAACTGTAAATGTAAACCAAGCATCCAAGTTTGTTCCTGTATTGTCACATGAAGGATGGGCGCCGCTATCCGTATAATCAGCAGATGTGTCAAGAGTTATTTCATTACCGGCAGATCCCCCGACCGGATATACTGTTAAAGCATCTGCATTATAACAATCATCATTATTGGTAGGGCATGTATAAGAAATGGAATCGGATGAATTAAAGGAATTATCGTCGTCATTAGTAACCGTAAAGTTGACATTGGTCCCACTGGCATAGGGGCCAAAGGTAACAGAACCTACAGCGTTTAGTTGTTGTGAAGCACTTCCCTGATCGTCAGTTATGGTAACGCTTGGGGCTCCTCCCATATCTGTCACATTCACTTCAACACTAAATTGTGAATTGGCACAGTCGGGATTTAAATTTAAATCAAAAGATATAGAGGAATATGGCGTGGAAGACAGCGTAGGAGATGAAAAACAAAAACCCCAATAATATCCATTGTCACCTGTAACATTATCGTTATAAATAAATCTATATTTAAAACCTGACAATTGTGTAGCGGTAAAAGAAGAAATGTCTAATGTTCCTTGATAATCAACCGGTGTTCCCGAACAGAAATCATCAGTTGGAGCTCCGGGAGTGTCGCTATTGGGAAATTGATATAAAAGTGCCCAATCACCGGCATCGGCATCCCAAAATTCAATTGCAAGGTATTCATTATTGGAAAAATTATTATAAACATAGCTTCCGGAAACAATGATAATGTTTTCTCCGGCTGTATGGGCAGGAGTTAAATCAATTACCGGTGATTCGGCAGCAATTACATCGTGAGAACCGCTACCCGTATCATCGTCGTCATAAGCAAAATGATCGGAAGCGGTGGGGTCCGCTTCAACATCTTGTGCACTTGAACCGGTATGTTCAATTACATTTAACGTCCAGCTGGTATTAGGCCAACCTGCCGCTTCGTTTACAGCTTGTGCATTAACTTGCCAACTTATTGTCCCCAATAAGAAAGCAAACAATAGAGTAATTTTTTTCATAGATATTTGTTTTATGATTATTAATTTACAAATATAAACAGAAACTTATTTTATGTAATGTTTTCTTGATAAAAATGCAAGTTGTATTTTGTATTTTTGTGTTATTATCATTAAATTCATAAATAGACATGAAAAATAATATTAAATATAGGTTTATTGCAAAAAATATATAATAAATCAATAGGCGGTTTTTTTCAACAATTGTATTGAAAATAGAAGTTTATAACAAAAAACCACTCCGAAATTGTGGAGTGGTTTTTTTGTTTATGTTTGAGAAAAAATTATTCGTTTGTGTCAGCCTCGGAATTTTCTTCCGATTTTTCCGCTGCGGCAGCGGCGGCTTCTTCTCTTTTTGCTTCGGCAGCTGCTTTGGCTTTGGCTTCGGCAATGGCTTTTTCGTCGCGAATAGGAGTAACTTCAAATTCCAAATCAACGATTACATCACGATGTAAGCGAACTTTGGCGTCGTATTTTCCTATACGTTTTACGCTCCCACCGATAACATTGATGTATTTTTTTTCAATGTCAAAACCTTCTTTTGCCAATATTTCCGACAAATTTTGATTGTTGATAGAACCAAATAATTTATCGCCGGAACCAACCTTAGCGGGTATTTTTATTTGTAAGGCTTTTAGTTTTTCGGCAACCTTTTGAGCTTCTTCAACTATATGTTTTTCTTTAAAAGCTCTTTGTTTTAGCTTTTCAGCCAAGACTTTTTTGGCTGAGGGTGTAGCTAATATGGCATAACCTTGTGGTATAAGGTAATTTCTTCCGTATCCGTTTTTTACCGTAACGATATCGTCGGCAAAACCTAAATTTTCAACGTCTTTTATTAATATAATTTCCATCGTTCCTTCTTTTTTATTTTAACATATCTCCTACATAGGGCATCAATGCGAGGTGACGCGCTCTTTTGATTGCTTTGGCTAATCTTCTTTGATACTTTAAAGAAGTTCCGGTTATACGACGCGGTAAAATTTTACCTTGTTCATTAACGAATTTCATTAAGAAATCGGGGTCTTTATAATCAATGTATTTGATACCGTATTTTTTAAAACGGCAATATTTCTTCTGATTGGGTTTTACCTCAATGTCTAATTGAGTAAGATATCTGATTTCAGATTGTTTTCCTGAGCTTTGATCTATTCCTGCCATAATCCTTATTTTTTACCTTCTTTAATTTTTTCTCTTCTTTTTTCTGCCCATTCGGCGGCATATTTGTCGAGTTTTACAATCAAATGACGCATAACTCTTTCGTCGCGTCTAAACGCAAGATCGAAATCTTTCACGGCATCCGGCTCGATTTTGAATTCTATCAAATGATAAAAACCGGTCTTCTTGTGTTGGATAGGATAGGCCAATTTTTTTAGCCCCCAGTCTTCTTTCCAAATTATCTCTCCGCCTTTGGAAGCTAAAAAATCCTCGAATTTCTTAACTGCTTCCTTTACCTGATCATCAGATAAAACGGGAGTTAAAATGAAAACAGTTTCATAATGGTTCATAATTCTTCTTTTTTAGAATTTTAAATGTGCGCAAAGGTACAATTTTTTTATAATATTCGACGTATATTTTTCAAAAAAAAAATTCAATCTGATAAAGCTTGCTCTAAGGCACTATAAGCTTTCATTCCTGAAAATTTATTTACAGAAAAAATTTGATGTTCCAACAATTTTACAATTTCCAATAACTTGTTAAAATCATCTTTATGATAATACTTTTTGATTTTTTTTCCAAAAATAAAAATCATTTGAATGTTTTTTTCGGATTGATTTATCATATAAAAAAATGCTATTTCGTATGGTTTTGGTTTGTAATTTATTAAATCGGGAATTTTTCCTTTTTCTTGTTCGTGGAAAATGTGCAGAGAGATTTCTTTCTTAATATTATTTTTCAATTTCAATTGTTCAGGAGTTAATTTTATTTTAGAAATTATCAATGTCTCCTTAACTTTAAGTGTATCTATTTGAAAAGATTGAGATAGTAAGATTTGTATGCTGAAAAAAGAAAATAGAAATAGAATTTTTTTCATCTTATTTAATTTTTATAAAGGAAACACTTCCCTTAATTTGTTCGTTTTGAAAGTATAAGTAATATTTTCCTGTCGGTAAATAGCTGATGTCTATCTGCTTATTTACTATTTTAACAGGATATATTTTTCCTGATATATCAATGATTTGCGCTTGCTCAAATCTATATTTATCCGATTGCACTATTAAATAATCGGTTGCCGGATTGGGATAGATTTTAATATTAATATTGTTCAAGGTTTTGACATTATTGACGTCTTCACCCCATACATCGTAAGTGTTTACAATTTGATCGCCTGTTGTGTTTCCGTCTCCGTTGGCTAAGTTTATAGCGTAATAAAAATTGGCAGAACCGCTTCCGGCGGGTGGAGCTGTCCATTGAAAATTCCAAGTTTTTATTGATCTTCCTTGCGTTGTGTGAGTTAAATATGTGTTGTTTTCCAAGGCTTGTGTGTTGGCGTCCACAGGTGATAATGTTCCTGATTTTTGATGTGAATTGTCTTCTACTGTTAATTCAAAACCGGTTACCGGATTATTGGTGTTACTAACCGACAAAGTTAAGTTGTAAGTTTGTCCCGGAACGTAGCCATTGGTTGGAAATCCACTTATTGACATACTTGGGTGTGCAGGTGTGCCGCTAAATGAGTGACATTGTGTGCAAGTGCGCCCGTTGTCTCCCGGCGATCCCGAATAACCGAACGGAGCTCCCGACGAGTAAGACATTAAAAAATAAGCGGGCAACAATAAAGTCAAAAGGTAAATTCTGTTTTTCATAGCAAGAAAATTTTTTCGGGGCTAAGATACAAAAAAAACAACAAGTAGAAAAAGCCCGCTACATTGCAGCGAGCTTTTGACTATCCGGTATAAAGGCTAAAACTTATTTTTTGTGTCTGGGTTCTGATGAAACAGACAATTTTTTTCTACCTTTGGCTCTGCGACGAGCTAAGACTTTGCGTCCTTCTTTGGTTTCCATTCTTTCACGAAATCCGTGTTTGTTTCTTCTTTTTCTTTTCGACGGTTGATAAGTCCTTTTCATGATAATATGATTTAATAAATTTATTATTCTTTGAATGTAATAAAATTGCTTTATGTCAAGCACTTAATTGCTTTCGCAAAATTTTCTGCAAATCTATGAATTATTTTTGAAAAAAAAAGTTTTTTTTAATCTTTGTTTTAAAACCTGTCTAATAAAAAAAATAGCTTTCAAATTCGTATTTTATACATTATTTATAATATATATGTTAAAAACAAAATCAATTTTCAAAAACACCTTAAACTTATTTAATTTAATGATATTTATCATTTTTTGCAAGTTTTTTTATAACTTTGCTATTCAATAACTGACAGGCAACAGCTTTTTGTTTGAAGTCTTTAAAAAATTCATTTCAATGAAAAATTGCAATCTTTGTTTAATACATCAATTAAACTCATTTAAAACTCTTTCCAAAAAAGATTTGGACTATATATCCGAACACAAAAAAGTCTTGCATTTTAAAAAAGGCGATTTGATATTGGAAGAAGGCAAACCCAGTCGTTCGGTATTTTGTTTAATGTCGGGCAAAGGAAAACTTTCCAAATACAATTCGTCGGGCAAAGAACAAATTATCAGGTTTGTCAAATCGGGAAATTTGATAGGTTACCGTTCGGTTTTTAACGACGAAGCGGTTACACTTAATCTTACGGCTATTGAAGATGTTACCGCCTGTTTGATACCTAAAGACGCTTTTAAAAATTTATTATCAAACAAAGACTTCACTTTAGAAATGTTACGTTTGCTTAGCAATGATTTAAAATTGGCAAACATGGTGATTTCGCATCTGGCTCAACATTCCGTTCGCGAGCGTTTAGCCGAAACTTTATTGCACCTCGAAGATGTTTTCGGGACCGACCGCGAAGGACATATCAATATATTGCTATCGCGAGAAGAACTTGCCAATATTATAGGAACAGCGTCAGAGTCGGTTATTCGTATATTATCTTCTTTTAAAAAAGACGGCATAATATATTCAAAAGCCAAGAAAATAAAATTGCTCGACAAAACCAAACTCTACAATATTGCCGAAGGTTTGGAACCCAATTAATCTTATGAGTGTTCATAAAGAATATAAAAAAATTACGACCAAACGCTTGTTTGACATGAAACAGGCAGGCGAAAAAATAGCCATGTTGACCGCCTACGATTATACAATGGCTAAAATTTTAGATGCCGCAGGAATCGATATAATTTTGGTAGGCGATTCTGCCTCTAATGTTATGGCAGGACACGAAACCACGCTTCCCATAACTTTGGAACAAATGATATATCATGCGGGTTCGGTTGTTAGAGCCGTAAACAGAGCCCTGGTAGTGGTTGATATGCCTTTCGGTACTTACCAAGGCAATTCTACCAAAGCCTTGGAGTCGGCTATCAGAATTATGAAAGAATCGGGTGGACATGCCGTAAAAATGGAAGGAGGTGAAGAAATATCCGATTCGGTTACCCGTATTCTCAGTGCCGGAATTCCGGTGATGGGACATTTGGGACTAACACCTCAATCGATTTATAAATTCGGAACATATACCGTTAGAGCCAAAGAAGAAAAAGAAGCCGAAAAATTAATAAAAGATGCCAAATTGTTGGAAAAGTTGGGTGTGTTTGCCTTGGTTTTGGAAAAAATTCCGGCAAAACTGGCCCAAAAAGTAGCACAAAATCTCAGTATTCCGGTTATTGGCATAGGTGCGGGTGCCGGTGTGGACGGTCAAGTGTTGGTTATGCACGATATGTTGGGTATGACCAAAGATTTCAGTCCGCGTTTTTTGCGTCGCTATGCCGATTTGCATACCACTATGCACAAGGCTTTTATACAATATATCAATGATGTTAAATCGTTGGATTTTCCCAATGAAAACGAACAGTATTAGGGTATATAAATAACCAGTCATTTATGAGTTTAGTAAACATAGCTGCTTTTAATAATAGTGCCGAAGCCTATTTACTCAAATCCAAATTGGAAAGCGAAGGGATACCGGCTTTTATCTTTGACGAACAAATGATTACACTTAACCCTTTGTTAAGTAACGGTTTGCATGGTATAAAATTAAAAGTTGACGAAAAAAATAAGGATAAAGCTTTAGCCGTAATTCATCAAATAAATAATACACCTATAAGCCGTAACGGTGAGATTTTGCACTGTCCCCGGTGTCAATCCGTAAATATCGAAAACGATTTTAAAGCCACACGTTCTTTTAGGGATTTTCTATCATTATTGATTTCTTTATTATTTACAACTTACCCTTTGACCAAACACAGTTATTACAGGTGCAAAGACTGTGAAAATATATTTAAGCCCGAAAATTAGTTTATTTTGAAAACAAATGTTGATAACATTCAAATAGTTTACGAAGACAATCACATCATTGTAATCAATAAACGTCCGGGCGATATAGTGCAAGGCGATAAAACGGGCGATATACCTTTGTCCGAAATAGTCAAACAATACATTAAAATAAAATATAACAAACCCGGCAATGTATTTCTGGGTGTAGTACATCGTATAGATCGCCCTACATCGGGTTTGGTTATTTTTGCCAAAACATCAAAAGCACTGACCCGTTTAAACCGAATGTTGCAAGCACACCAAATAAAAAAAACTTATTGGGCTATTGTCAAAAAACGTCCACCCAAAACTACGGATACATTGACACATTATTTAAAAAAAAATGCACGCAATAACAAAACAACCGTCTATGAACTTCCGATTAAAGATGCCAAAAAGGCTGTTTTGCACTATCGTTTGTTGGCTTCGTCCGATCAATATCATTTGTTGGAAATTGATTTGGAAACGGGACGACCGCATCAAATCAGAGCGCAATTGGCTAAAATAGGCAGTCCGGTAAAAGGCGATTTAAAATACGGTTATCAGCGTAGCAACCCCAATGGCGGTATATCATTGCATGCCCGACAAATCGATTTGAAACACCCGATAAAAAAGGAACCCCTGCAAATAGTGGCAATTCCCCCCGAAAATGATATTTGGAAATACTTCAAAACAACCTGATTTGTCGAAAAAAAATCGGCTGCGTTTTATATTACAAACTAAAATTGTATTTTTGGCAAATTAACCAAAATAAACAAACATGATACTTATAGCTGATGCCGGTTCAACCAAAACATCGTGGGTAATGGTCAATAATGAGCGAATGCTCATCGGCAAATTTGTCTCGGGAGGTTTAAACCCGACGGTTTTTGACGAAGAAACCCTGAGCAAAAACATTGCCCGCAACAACGAAATGCTCCATCATGCTCCGTATATTCGAGAAATTTTTTTATACGGTTCGGGTGTTGATGACAAAGTAGCCTACGAAAAATTACAAAAAGTGCTTTCGGAACTTTTTGACAAAGCGCAAATTCACATTTTTTCGGATATGCTTGCCGCTGCTCGTGCTACGGCTGGCAATGATGAAGGCATCGTATCAATAATGGGTACCGGATCCAATTCTTGTTATTACGACGGTAAAGAAATAGTCAAATCAATAGGATATTTCGGATACCTGCTTATGGACGATGCTTCGGGCAATTGGTTTGGCAAACAACTTTTGCGTGATTATTTTTTTAAGAAGATGCCCAAACAACTCAAACAACAGTTTAAGCAAGAATACAAAGTAGATGAAAAAACCGTTATCACTCATCTGTATCAAAAACCTCAACCCAATACTTATTTGGCTTCATTTGCTCCCTTTATGTCCAAGCACTATAAGTCAAAATACATCAAAGACTTGTTAATCAGAGGTTTTGAAAAATTTATTACTCAAGAACTGAGTGCCTACAAAAATTACAAAGAATTACCTTTGCACTTTAACGGTTCAATAGCTTTTCAATTTCAAAAAGAACTAAAAGAAGTGGTAAACAGACACGGATTAATTTTAGGAAAAATCATAAAAGATCCCATAGAAGAATTAATCAATTACCATGTATAAAAATCAATAAGTTTTAGTAGTTTTGTCATTTAAAATTTTAGATATGGAACCCTTGTTATCCGGTCGCATAAAAACCCTTTCAACTTCTCAAACCATTGCCATGTCCGAACGAGCCGCCGAGCTCAAAGCACAAGGTGTGGATGTTATCAGTCTCAGTTTGGGCGAACCCGATTTTGATACCCCGTCTTACATTGTCGATGCAGCCCGCCAAGCCATGGAAGAAAAATTTTTTAAGTATCCGCCCATAGTCGGTTATAAAGATTTACGCGAAGCCATTGTGCGTAAGCTCAAAAGAGATAATCGTATAGACTATGATGTCAATCAAATTGTCGTATCAACGGGTTCCAAACAATCTATTTTTAATGCGGCTATGGTATTGGTCAGTCCGGGTGATGAAGTTATTTTACCTTCGCCTTATTGGGTTAGTTATTTTGAAATTGCCAAACTGGTCGGTGGTATTCCGGTGCCGGTAAAAACCACTATTGACAACGATTTTAAAATAACGCCTCAACAACTCGAAGCAGCCATTACACCTCGCACCAAGTTGATGATTTTTAATACGCCCAGTAATCCCAGCGGTTCGGTTTACAGCAAAGAAGAATTGTCGGCTTTGGCAAAAGTGTTACAAAAACACCCGCGAGTGTATGTTATATCGGACGAAATTTACGAGTATATCAATTTTACCGGTAATTTTGCCGGTTTTGCCGAAATCCCCGAAATAAAAGACCGTGTCATTACCGTAAACGGGGTTTCCAAAGCTTTTGCCATGACCGGCTGGCGTATCGGATACATGGCGGCACACCCCACCATTGCCAAAGCTTGTGCCAAAATACAAAGTCAAGTAACTTCGGGTGCCAATTCAATAGCACAACGAGCTACCATAGCCGCTCTTGACGGTGGTAAACAAAAAATTCAATACATGATAGACGCTTTTGACCAACGACGTCAATTGGTGTATAATTTGCTGAAAGAAATACCGGGCTTTAAGGTAAATATGCCGACAGGGGCTTTTTATTTCTTCCCGGATGTGTCGGCTTTTTTCGGTAAAACTTTTAACGGAACCACCATAAACAACGCTACCGATTTGTCAATGTATTTGTTGGAAGAAGCCAAAGTAGCAACCGTAACCGGTGAAGCTTTCGGTAATCCGGAATGTTTGCGTTTTTCATACGCTACGTCGCAAGACGAACTCAAAGAAGCTTTTGCCAGAGTAAAAAAAGTTTTGCAATTTTAAAACAATAAACATGGGTATAGACATAAAACCATATAAAGACAAAGACGGAAGTCGCAAAGAGCAAGTAACCCGAATGTTTGACAATATTTCGGGGAATTACGATTTTATGAACCGGATTATGACTTTCGGAATCGATGTCAAATGGCGAAAAAAAGTGGTAAAAATGATTGCCGAAACCAAAGCCCGAAAAATATTGGATATAGCTACCGGAACCGGCGATTTTGCCGTTATGTTGGCGCAAATAAAACCCGATAAAATAGTAGGCTTGGATATATCACAAGGTATGCTCGAGGTAGGAAAGAAAAAAGTAAAAGAAAAGGGCTTGGAACATTTGATAGAAATGGTGTGGGGAGACTCTGAAAACTTACCTTTCGAAAACGATAGTTTTGATGCCGTAACCGTGGGTTTCGGTGTGCGTAATTTTGAAAACTTGGATAAAGGTTTAAGCGAAATTTACAGAGTTTTGCGTCCCGGAGGTGTTTTTGTCGTATTGGAAACCTCTCAACCCGAAGCCTTTCCTTTCAAACAAATCTACCGGTTTCATGCCAAATATATTATTCCGATCTTGGGAAAATTGTTTTCAAAAGACCAAAAAGCTTACGAATATTTACCCGAATCGGCAGAAGCTTTTCCTTATGGCGAAGCTTTTAACAATATTTTGAAAAAAAACGAGTTTATATCAGTGCAAGATTATCCTTTGATGTTTGGTGCGGCACGAATTTACAAAGCTTTTAAAAAATAATTTTAAGATCGCAATAAATACAAATAAAACAATGAACAAAAAATATTTCATATTAACCATACTGATATTTGGGCTTAATACCTTTTTAAGTAGAGCCCAATACACCGATGATATTCCCAAAAACAGACCTTTTTTTGACAAAAAAACCGTATCGTGGGGCTATTATTTCGGTATGAATTTTTATGATTTTAAAATAGATTACGACCAAGAATACGAACATATCATTCAAGAATCGCACCCGGGTTTCCAAGTAGGATTGGTAGGTAATTTAAATATCAACGAAAATTTGAGTATTCGTACCGAACCGGGCGTGTATTTTACCAACCGAAAACTCATATTTAGAAATTTAATAACCCCCAAAGACAGCCTTCGCGAAATAACGTCCAATTATGTGCAAGTCCCCTTGTCTATCAAACTCAATACCATTCGTTACGGAAATATCCGTCCGTATATAACCGGTGGTATTATCTATGCTTACAATTTAAACTCATGGGAAAATTCCAATAACGACAATTATGCCGGAAGATTTAGAATGCGCTCGCAAGTTTGGATGTATGAAGTGGGTTTCGGATTTGAAATGTATTTATTCTACTTTAAATTTACTCCCAGTATTCGCGGTGTGTTTTCGTTACAAGACGAACTCATAAGAGACAATGACCCCGACAGTCCTTGGACAGGACATGTCGAATCAATGATGACACGCGGCTTATATATCAATCTAACATTTGAATAAAATGCCTGTTACAATCAAAGAAAAACTCGATTTTTACGATTTTATGGAAGCCAATTTCCCTCAGGTATTAAAACCCTTTTACAAAAGACGTTTATTCATTATTAATATGGCTTTCGGTTTACTGTTCTTGGTAGCTACAGTATATTTGTATTACGAAAGCTATCGCAATCATATCCGTTTTGAAAGTATCCATTATGCTTATTTGTTCTTTACTTTATTATTTACGTTCTTAGCTTTTTATCTGCTTCGAAGAGAACGAAAAATATACCGCGAAACGGTTCGTAAAATAAATGATTTGAATACTATTTATATATTTGATAATCAATACGTTAAGGTGCGTAACAAACAGGTGGATTTAACTTATAAGATTAAAGATGTCAAAAAAGTTATTGAACTACCCAAGTGGTTGCTCATTATATTTAACAATGACGAACGTATCCATATATACAAACCCAATGCTACTGCCGAACAACTTAAAAAAATCAATGATTTATTGTTGTTCTAAGTTTTGATAATCAATTTGCGGGACAAATATTTGAAGCGAAAAAAGAGCAACAATGCCGCCAAACTCAATCCCGTAAGAAGCCCATACCAAATACCCATGGTTCCGTAAACCTTACTCCAATACAAACTCAAAGGAAAACCGATAATCCAATAAGCAAACAAAGTGATAAAAAAAGGATAAATAACATCTTGTAACCCCCGTAAAGCACCCTGCAAAACCACCTGAAAGCCATCGGATATTTGAAATAACCCCGCCACAATCAAAAGTTGAACAGCCAGTTGATAAACACGACGGGCTTCTTCGGTTTTTTGCGGATCATTGTATTCGCTCAAATACAACCAAGGCAGTTGTTCGCGAAAAACAATCAAAATAAACGTAAATAATATTTCAAATAAGAATACTTGCAAAAAAACCGATTTGGCAATACGTTTCATTTCAACAAAATCCTTTCTGCCTTTTTGATTGCCAACCCGAACGGTAGCTGCCACTCCAAAACCGATAAATACCATAAAAGTCATGGAAGCCATCTGTTGAGCAATTTGATTGGCTGCTTGACTGACCGCACCTAAGGTTCCGGCAATCCAAACGGTAGCCGAAAAAATACCCATTTCAAAAACTCCTTGAAAACCCGACGGAACCCCCAAATATAAAATACGTTTGACAAGCGGCTTGGACAATAAATTGCTGCCCGAATGTTTAAAATAAACCGATGTTTCGGAGACATATCGCAAAAATAACCACAAGACAACCACCATTACAATACGGGCAATGAGCGTGCCGTAAGCTGCTCCGTAAATTCCCATTTGTGCAAATCCCATTTTGCCGAAAACCAAAACATAACTCAAAACAATATTAATAAAATTGGCAATTAAAGTGGCAATCATAGGATAGGTGGTCAATGACAAACCGTCGGAAAACTGTTTTAAAGCTTGAAAAATCATTACAAACAACAACGAAACACCCACTATACGAACATAGGGCACTGCCAAAGCAATTACTTCGGGAGGTTGGTGTGCCATACGTAATATGTCGGGTATAAAAAAACTTAATGTTGCCATTAATAAACCAAGTATTGTATTGAGCAACAACCCGTTATGCAAAACTTTTTGGAGCCGATAATGTTTGCCCGCACCAACTGCTTCGGATACCAAAGGCGTAATGGCATACGAAAAACCAATGCCGAATGACATAATAAAAAATATAGCCGAATTTGCCAGTGAAACAGCCGCCAGATTAATAGGATCTAATTTTCCTACAAAAATATTATCCATCAGCCCCACAAAAACATGCCCCAAATAACCCAGCATAACGGGCGTGGCTATCTTTAAATTTTGTTTGAATTCCTTAGTGTAATTTCGTAACATAAATCGTGAAAAAGTTCGCAAAGTTACGTTTATTTTTTTAAAGAGAAGTAAAACAATTAAACCAAAAGGTCGA
>JAMONO010000142.1 GCA_027065715.1 Flavobacteriales bacterium | reverse complement strand
GGGATATTTGAACTGAAAAATGAATATTTTAAACAAAAAACTTTGTTTGTCCGTTTCATTATTTTATTTGACATACGATAAATATAGCAAAGTTTTCATGAGTTGTTTTTACGACTGTAGGAAGTCAGTGCCTTTCGGGATATTTAATTGATCTTACGAATAAAGTTAAAAAGATGTCGTTAAATACCGAACCAATTGAGTACGTGGTTTTACTATCATACCGTAAAAAAAGCTTCCAACTCTTTTAAAGTTTCGGGATTGGTTTGTATATCTTTTACAATATTTCCTTTGTCCAATACAACTATACGATCGGTTACTTCGGTTATATGACCCAAATCATGACTGGATATAAGCAAAGTTTTTTCTTGATTTTCGGACAATTCTTTTAATAATTTTTTTAAGCGTATTTGGGTGGTCGGATCCAAATTGGCAAAGGGTTCATCGAGAATAACAACTTCCGGATTTCCGATTAGTGCCGCAATCAGACCCGCTTTTTTTTGGTTACCTTTGGACAGGTCTCGCAAATATTTGTTTTTGCCCAATATTTCATCGTTAAAAAAATCTTCGAAACGGCTGACAAATTTATCAACTTCATTGCGGTTTACACCACGCAATTCGCCTACAAAATAAAAATATTCTTCGGGGGTTAAATAACCTATCAAAAAACTTTCGTCAATAAATGCCGAAGTAAAACTTTTCCACTCTTCACTTTTATTTACTTGAACACCTTTGTTGGTAATAAATCCGCTTGTCGGACGTATCAAGTCTAATACCAAATTAAAAAAAGTTGTTTTGCCGGCGCCGTTATTTCCCACCAACCCGAAACTTTGACCTTTGGATATGTGTAGTTCGGGTATATGGAGTACCGTATTGCCATTGTATTTTTTGCTGAGGTTTTTTACTTGTATCATAACGTATATTTATGTTTTTTGTTTAAAACCGTGTAATGTTTTATATTTTTTTTGCAAATATTTATTTTCGATACGGGTCAAAAAATAATTTTTAAACAAAATACCGGGAAGACCGGACAATATCAAAAATATCATTCCGTAGGCAAGACCCTGTTTTTTTGATAATATTACGGTGATTATCATAGGTATCATCAGTATAAACATTGCCGTTATAAAATTGCGCACCGTTAATCCTTGTGTATTAAAATTGGCTTTGGCATTTAAATCGATCCTTTGTGTGTTGTAACTACCCAACCACAAAAAAACCGGATTGATAAAACCTATATTGAAAAGCAAAACGGCAAATAAAATACCCAAATAAGACCAACCGTAATAAATATAAGGAATACTCAATATAAAAATAATGATGTTTGCCAATATCAGTAAAATCCATTTGGCTTCCAAGTATTTTTTAAAATTGATTTTTTGGCTCATAATAAACGGATAATAAGCACTGTCCCACGATGGAATATAGTTGGCATAAGAAATAGAAAAAATCCCCAACATATATATGGCTACAAATATAAATGTGATTTGCATATCTTCGGGGGTTTTCTCTTGACCGATTATTTGCATATAAAATATGCCGAACAACGGGGCAATAATGAACTGCTTTAGGTTTTTGGTTCGTTTGCTTCGCCAAATTTTTTTGATTTCGTTGTTTAAAAATATTCCGGTTTCACCCAATTTGTTCACCCACATAATATCGCCGCTTTGCGCTCGGGTTTTGTTTGCATCAAAACTGTCCAAATATAATTTATGCAAAATATTTTGAAAGTCAAACCAATAAAAGATATAAGCGGCAACAAAAGGTATAAATGTCAACCAAGGCATCAGTTTCAAACTATTAAAGAACGAAAGGCTTATATTACTCAACGACAATACACCGGTATAATCCAAAAGAAGACCTGTTATCAATATAACTATCAATACAAAAAAGGATTTTTTTGACCGGTTTATCAAATAGTTTAAATAATTGTTAGTCAATGTAATACCGACAACGGTTGCCAACCAAGCCGAAACTTGCAAGTGATTATAGCCGTTTATCCAAAGTACAACGGCAAAAGGAACAAAAGCTGTCAAAGGCAAAAAAAACCAAAATGAAAAGCCTGATTTAAATAATATGTAACGGGCAATTAGTTTTTTGCGAACGGGTAATATTAACAAAGGATAAACCGATGCAGTTGGAAGTTTTTGCGCCCAATAACGTATGATTAAATCTCCCAAAAACCAGTATCCCAATATCGAATTAACCAAAAACAACGGATCTTTGTCCGGAAAACGTTCTTTGAGCAAATAAAAAGCACCAATACCGATAGCAAAGAAATTGAGCAACATATAAAGAGCTAAAAATCCTAAAAACAAATTCATAGCCAAACTGCGTTGCCAATAAGAAGAACGGAAAAATTGTTTCCATTCCAAATAAATTAGTTTTAAAAACATGCAATAAACAGTTTATTGATAGTTGTCGTAAAATTATAAAAAAAATAAATTTATTTAAAAAAAATTAGTGTAAATATTTTCGTTAAATACCTATCACTTTAATTTGTTACTTTTCATTCAATAACAATTATAGACTACTCTGTAACTTGCTCGTTGCAATGATACACAATTTTATCCGATTAGATTTGTTATTCCAAATCGTCCTCCTCATCATTATCGATTGGTTTATCGTTTTCGGTTTTATTGTTATCGTTTTTTTTATCACAATCCAAACGGATGCTGATATGGTTGGGTTTGGCAAAAGGAGCTTTGCTGATGCCCAATTCTTTGTTTTCATAATTTTTTTTCATGTAAGTACCCCAAATAGGCAGAGCCATGGTGGCACCTTGTCCGTATTTAACACTTTTAAAGTGCACAGAGCGGTCTTCTGCTCCGACCCAAACGCCGGTTGTCAAATTGGGCACCATACCCATAAACCAACCGTCCGATTGGTTTTGGGTAGTTCCGGTTTTGCCGGCTATTTCATTGGTGAAATTATAAGGGTAACCGGTCATTACTTCTTTATAAAATTTGGTGTTTTTTGCCCAACTTCCTCGCAATCGCGAGCCGGTTCCGTATTGGGTAACACCTTGCATGAGATTGATAACCGTATAGGCTATTTCGGGGCTTAAAACTTCTTTGGTTTGGGGTATTTTTTCATACAGTATCACACCGTTTTTATCGGTAATTCGGCTTATAACATAAGGTTCGATATAAACCCCTTGATTAGAAAATCCGTTTAAGGCACCTACCATTTCATACAATGATATTTCGGGGGTTCCCAAGGCAATGGAAGGCACCGGTGGAATATCGTGTTTGATTCCCAAATTTTTTGCCAAATCGACAACGGGTTGCGGACCAACCATATCGATAAGTTGTGCCGTAATTACATTGATCGAGTTGGCTAAGGCTTGTTTTAGGGTCATTTTACCGCCGTATTGTCCACCCGCATTTTTGGGTGTCCATGGTTTTTGCAATCCCCAACGTCCGGCTTCAATGGTATATGGTACATTGGGAAACGAATCGCAGGGCGACAAATGTTTTTGGTTAATAGCCGTAGCATATACAAATGGTTTAAAAGTGGAACCTACCTGACGGGCACCTTGTTTGACGTGGTCATATTTGAAATGTTTAAAATTGATACCGCCTACCCAAGCTTTTATATGACCGCTCGATGGTTCCATGGACATTAAACCTGCTTGCAAAAAACGTTTATAGTATCGAATGGAATCGTAAGGTGTCATTAAGGTATCTATGTCGCCGTTCCACGAAAATATACGCATTTTGGTTTTTTTGTAGAAGGAAGCTTCTATTTCTTTATTGCTTAATCCGGCTTTTTTCATTACTCGCCAGCGTTCGGAACGTCGCATGGCGGTTTGCATGATTTTTTTTATTTCTTTTTGGGTTTGTTTGGCGTTGAGTTTGGGAAAATAAAACGGGGCGTTTTTAAAATATTTTTTTGCTTGTTGGTCAAAAACTTTTTGTAAGCGTTTCATGTGTAATTTTACGGCTTGTTCGGCATTGGCTTGCAAACGGGAGTCTATGGTGGTATAAATTTTTAATCCGTCTGTATAAATATTGTAGTGACTACCGTCTTCTTTGGGGTGTTTATTTGCCCAATTTCCTACAAACTTTCGAATATATTCGCGCAAATAAGTTGCCATGCCTTCGTCATGACGTTCGGGGTGAAAATTGAGTTTTAGAGGTAATTTTTGCAATGAATCTTTTTGTTTTTGAGTAATATAACCGTTTTTTGCCATTTGGTGCAAAACCACATTGCGTCGTTTTTGGGTGCGTTCGGGGCGGCTGATAGGACGATAATATGCCGGATTTCTGAGCATACCTACCAGTGTGGCGGCTTCTTCTATCTTTAAGTCTTTGGGTTCTTTGTTAAAATAAATACGCGATGCCGATTTGATGCCTACACCCTGATTGAGCCAATCAAACTGGTTGAGATACATGGCAATGATTTCGTTTTTGGTATATTGTTTTTCCAATCGGACGGCTATGATTTGTTCTTTGATTTTTTGAATGATTTTTTTAAGCAAAGTTGCGTTTTCGCGTTTGTGAAACAGGAGTTTGGACAACTGTTGCGTAACGGTACTTCCACCGCCGCGTTGACCCAAAAAAACTATGGCTCGGGTTAAACTGCGAAAATCTATACCCGAGTGGCTGTAGTATCGTTCGTCTTCGGTGGCAATAAGAGCTTGGGGCAAATAAGGCGACAGTTCGTCGTAACGAACCGGTGTGCGGTTCTCTTTGATGTAAAATTTACCGATAACTTTACCGTCTTCCGAAAATATTTGGGTAGAGAGGTTGGATTTGGGGTTTTCCAAGACTTCAAAATCGGGCATATATCCCAAATAACCTTTGGCGGCTAAAAAAAATACCAAAACCACTGACAAAAGTCCGACTGCAAAACTGAGCCAAAACCATTTGATATATTTTTTATACTTTGATGTTTTGTTTTTGGTTGTCATGTATATCAATAGTGTTTTATTCGGTTTTTTCTTCAATAATTATGCCGACGGTTTTGATGCCGGGCAAATATTCGTCGCCCAATATTTGTCCCGATTTTCGCACGGCTTGTTGGACGCTGATATGAACGGGTAAAGTATCTTCAACGGCAAAGTTCTTTCGGTATATCAATTTGCTTTCTTTCAAATCCCAAATACCGCTGCCAAGCCAATTTCCTTTGGCATCTGCCATTTCGTATTCGAGTGTATCAACCATATTTCGATGACCGTTTTTTAGGTTTGCTATCAAAAATATATTGGCGTATGGATAATTATTGTCGTTTCTTATCAAGAAAAATATGTTGTATTTGCCGTGTTTTTTTTGCGGTTTAAAATCGAGTTGTACTATACTGTCTTTGTGCCAGCCCTTTGCATCGATATCTTTGGTTTGTTTAAAAACAACCGGTTGCCGGCAGTTTGACAAAGCAAATATTAATATGAACAGCCATTTATTTTTCATTGTTTTTTCGGTTGTTGTTGCGTTTTCGTTTTTTTCTTTTTTTGTTTGCCGAACTTTGTGTGTTTTGATTTTTGTTCCGGGTATTGTTTTGAGCGGATTTGTTGTTTTGGGGTTTACGTCTTTTTTTCTTTTTTCTTTTTCGTTTTACCTCATCAAAACGGTTGATATTGTCTTGCCCTACAACGTTTTCAAAATTTTCGACCGGTTTTATTTCGAGTAATGACAATTCGGCGGCATATTCTTCTAAGCTATGGGCTTTTTGTCCTTGTTTATTCATTTCGATAATTTCATTGACTTGTTCCAAGGTAAGTTTATGCCAGGTATTGCCGTTTTCTTGTGTATCGGTATAAGCATACCACAAATGTCCTTTAAAGATATCCGATTTAATCCACTTGGCACTTCCTTTTTCGGTTTCGAGTTGCAGATTATGTGCCGGAAAATCACTTAAAGCATCGACATAACTGTCAAGTTCGAAGTTGAGACAACATTTGAGTTTGCCGCACTGTCCTGCAAGTTTTTGCGGATTGAGAGACAATTGTTGGTATTTGGCTGCCGATGTGGCAACACTTCTAAAATCGGTCATCCACGACGAACAACACAGTTCACGACCACAAGAGCCGATACCTCCCAATCGAGCGGCTTCCTGTCTAAAACCAATTTGTCGCATCTCGATACGGGTCGAAAATTCTCGTGCCAAGTCTTTGATTAAACTTCTAAAATCTACGCGTCCGTCGGCTGTATAATAAAAAGTAACTTTTGACCCGTCGCCTTGATATTCGACGTCCGAAATTTTCATTTGCAAATTATGTTTTATCACATATTCGCGAGCTTTGTGTTTAACTTTTTCTTCTTTAAGGCGGTATTCTTGCCATTTATCGATGTCGCGCTGACCGGCTTTGCGATAAACTTTTGGTATTTCGGCTGTTCTGTAATCGACATTTTTCTTTTTCATTTGTAAACGCACCAGTTCACCGGTCATGGCAACTACGCCTACATCATGACCTGTTTTGGCTTCGACGGCAACGGTATCGCCAACGTACAATTCGAGCCCGTTGGTGCTGTAAAAATCTTTACGCGAATTTTTAAACCGGACTTCAACATACGGAAAAGGTTTTTCGCCGGCAGCCAAGGGTATATCATGCAACCAGTCAAAAGTAGTCAGTTTGTTACAACCCTTCATGTCACAAGTTCCGATTTTGGAACAACCCGTGGGTTGGCTTTGTATAGGTATATCGCAGGTGTCTGTTTTCATGGTTTATAAGCTTACTTCATAAGTAGTATTAAACAATAAATCTTGTCAATACTGCTAAAACATTCAAAAATATAAATGGGGTAAAAAATAACACCCAAATAGAATTTACAAATATAATGAAAAATAATATAGACCCGAACAGCCTAAAATTGCAGTAGTTTTTGTCATAAATAATATGTCAAACAATTAACATTATAATCATTTATATGTCAATAAAATACTTCAAATTACAATAAAAAATCAATAATATGTCAAAATGTTTAAAAATATTCTTACTTTCGTATTTTAATAACCAAAATAAGCTTAACTATGGGCGATTTTAAAGTCAAAATAGCCGGTTCAAAAAAAGAACTTAAAAAATTTACCAAAAATTTATTAAAAGACGTGCAGGCTTTTGAAACCATGCTCGAAAACGATTGGTTTGAAAAAGGTGTGGTAAAAATAGGAGCAGAACAAGAATTGTGTTTGGTGGACAAAAATTACAAACCCTTTCACCATAATTTGGATATTTTGGAAAAAGCACAAATGAAAAATCTAAGTCCCGAATTGGCACAATTTAATTTGGAAACCAATGCCACTCCGCGATATTTCAAAGAAGACGCCTTGTCTGCCATGGAAAAAGAAATTAAATCGGATTTGAAAAAAATCAAAAAAATAGCCAAAGAGTTTGAAGCCGATATAGTTTTGACAGGTATCCTTCCTACCGTACGAAAATTTGATATTGAACGCGAACAAATAACACCTATTGACCGTTATTTTGCACTGATGGATGCTTTGCGTGATATGCGTGGCGAAGAATTTTTGATAAATATACACGGTATTGACGAACTCAATATTAAGCTTAACAGCGGTTTAATTGAAGCTGCCAACACCGGATTTCAGGTGCACTTACAAGTTGATCCGCAAGATTTTGCCAAAAAATACAATATTGCCCAAGCCATAGCCGGTCCTGTATTGGCAAGTGCCGTTAATGCCCCCTTGCTCTTTGGCAAAAGACTGTGGCACGAAACTCGTATTTCGTTGTTTCAGCAATCAATCGATACCCGTGTCAGCGATGAACATATTCGCGACAGACACCCGCGTGTAACCTTCGGAACCGACTGGGTGCAAAACGGAGTAATGGATATTTTTAAAGAAGATATTTTGAGATACAGAGTTCTACTCGGTGCCGACTTTGAAGAAGACAGTTTGGAAATGGTGCAAAAAGGAATTACTCCCAAGCTCAAAGCACTTACCGTCCACAACTCGACCATTTACCGTTGGAACCGTCCGGTTTACGGTATATCGGGCAACGGAAAACCACACTTGCGTATCGAAGCTCGCATGTTTCCTGCCGGTCCCAGTGTACCCGACGAAATGGCAAACGCAGCTTTTTGGCTGGGACTGATGCAAGGCTATGCCGATAAACTGGACGACATCACCCGATATATCCGTTTCGACCAAGCCAAAGCCAATTTTTATGCAGCGGCTCGCGGCGGTATTTCCAAACAATTTGTTTGGTTTAATAACAAAAAATATTATGCCAAAGACCTGATACTAAACGAATTACTTCCGGTTGCCCGACACGGATTACAATTGCAAGGTATCGACACCAAAGACATCAACCACTATTTGGGAATTATTGAAAAAAGAGTAAAAAAAGAAAATACCGGTGCCGATTGGATGTTGCAAACTTACGAAAACCTAAAAGACAAAGCTTCAAAAGAAGAAATACTGACATTGATTACCATGTCCACTATCGAAAATCAAAAAAAGGAAAAACCTTTGCACGAGTGGAAAATCCCCGAGTTGAAAGATTTGCCGCACTGGCACCCTTCCAAACTATTGGTTGAAGAGGTTATGAAAACAGATGTTTTGTCAGTGCAACCCGACGATATAGTCGAATTTGTTGCCGATATGATGAATTGGGCTAAACTGAGATATGTGCCTGTTGAAGACGAAAAAGGTAAATTTGTAGGTTTGGTAACCGCCCGTTCGCTGTTAAGAACCTTGCGTAAGCTGGCTGCCGACAAAACCCTCAAAGATTTAAAAGTAAAAGACGTGATGCTCAAAAAACCCCAAACTATCAAACCCGACCAAAAAATAGAAGAAGCCATGAAAATAATGGATACTTCCAAATTCGGCAGCTTGCCGGTAGTACAAAACGGCAAATTGATAGGCATGCTTACCGAAACCGAATTTTTTCACCTCAGCCGACGTTTGTTTGAAAGATTCTGATACATTTTTAAATTTGATAAATTTTTATCATTTTTGCACTTCTTTTAAAATTTGTGTCGGATGAATGAAAGAACGAATAAACATTTTATAGCCGGTTTAGGTCAAAATCCCAAAACCAAGCTTATCGTTATAGGCGGTATGCACGGCAACGAACAAAACGGAGTACAAGCTATTCAAAATATATTGCCCCAACTCAAAATACACTTTCAAAACCATAAAGGTCAAGCTTATTTTTTAAAAGGCAATATCGAAGCCTTGCAAAAAAACGAACGGTTTATAGAAAAAGACTTAAACCGTTTGTGGTTAAAAAAATATTTGTCAGGCAATCGGAATGAAGTAGCCGATATACAAGCTTTAAAAGATTTGCATCAAATTATTACCGAAGATATTTGTCATAGACAGTTTGAGCATTGTATTTTTTTGGATTTACATACTTTCTCGGCACAAAGCGGCGTGTTTTGTATTCCTGCCGGCAATGACAAAAGCATAGCTTTTGCCCGTTCATTCGGAGTTCCTTTTATCGAAAAACTTTCGGATATGTTACCCGGAACCGCTTTGTCTTATTTTGGCAACAAAGGCATGACTTCGGTAGTGTTTGAAGGTGGCACACACAATACGAATGAAGCTACCGAAAACTTAACGGCTGCACTATGGCATAGTTTGGCTTATGCCGGCTTGGTCGATGAAAAATTGCCCCAAGTAACAGAAAGCCGTAGTAAACTAAAATTTATTTCCGAAAAATATCCGCACCATTTGGAACTGATATACCGGCACAAACTCGAAGATTGGCATCATTTTAAAATGAATAAAGGATATTACAACTTCAAACCGGTAGATAAGTCCGAAAATTTGGCACTGCAAAATAACCAAAAAATAACCAGTCCGGTCAAAGGATATATGTTGATGCCATTGTATCAAAAAAAAGGAAGTGACGGTTTTTTTATCGTAAAAGAAAAGAAATCGGAATATTTGTAAATTTTACCGTCCTAAAAATAACTACCTTTGCCTCAAATACATGTCAATGACTTATTTTGCTCCCGGAAAACTTATGATTAGCGGTGAATATGTAGTGTTAAACGGCGCTACGGCATTTGCCGTTCCGGTTCGTTTCGGGCAATCTTTACAAGTATTGCCATACACATATTCGGGACACAAATGGCAGAGTTACGAACCATCCGGATTATGGTTTGAAGCTGTTTTTTCAAAAAACTTAAACCGAATTGAGCAAACAACCGATACCCAAAAAGCCTTATTGTTGCAAAAACTTTTGCAATATATTCGTTTGCAAAAACCCGATCTGTGGCACGAAAATTTGCAGTTTGTTACTCGTTTGAATTTTGACCGGAATTGGGGATTGGGTTCATCGTCGAGTTTACTGGTCCTTTTACATCAATGGTCTGGTGTTGATCCTTTCCAATTGCTCGACATAAGTTTTGGCGGAAGTGGTTACGATATAGCAGTTGCTATCGAAAACAAACCGATTTGGTATCGGCTGAGCCGTAAAAAACCGGAAAATAAGGATTTTTATAGTTATAGAAATAAATTTTCGGTTTGGAAAACTACTTTTTTCAATCCTTCATTTTCGGACAAAATATTTTTTGTTTATCGCAACCGCAAACAAAACAGCCGACATGAAATAAGCAAATATCGACAAACATTGCCATCAGCTCAATTTTTATCGGAAATAGATACGATAAGTCGCAAATTGCCTGCTGTTACCGACTTGCAGGATTTTGAAGGCTTAATAAAACGCCACGAACAAATAATCTCCGATATTTTGCAACGTCCCGCATTGCAAACCGAATTGTTTAACGACTTTTCGGGTGTTGTTAAAAGTTTGGGAGCTTGGGGAGGCGATTTTTTTATGGCTATAGGCAACAGTGTTCCCGAGTATTTTCATCAAAAAGGCTTTCATACCGTTCTTTCTTTTCAACAAATGATTTTATAAAACCATGAACAGCGCAAAACTTATCCGGTGGTTTGAACAAAACAAAAGAGATTTGCCTTGGCGACACACCAAAGATCCATACAAAATTTGGCTATCCGAAATCATATTGCAACAAACACGGGTAGCACAAGGATTGCCTTACTATATAAAATTTATTAAACAATTTCCCGATGTATATGCTCTGGCAAATTCCGATGAACAAGAAGTTTTGAAACTTTGGCAAGGTTTGGGATATTATACGCGTGCTCGCAATTTACACCATACGGCTAAAGAAATAGTTCATCGTTACAACGGCAGGTTTCCTTCAACTTATGCCAAACTGTTACAACTCAAAGGAGTAGGCGAATATACCGCAGCAGCCATTGCTTCCTTTTGTTTTGACCAAGCGGTTCCCGTAATCGATGGCAATGTTTTTCGTGTGCTGTCTCGATTAAAAGGAATAGCCGTTCCCATAAACACTTCCGAAGGAAAAAAAATATTTAAAATTACAGCCGCACAAAGCATGGATACTTCGCAACCGGCACGGTACAATCAAGCTGTAATGGAATTTGGAGCTTTGCAATGTTTACCGCAACAACCTCTTTGTAAAACTTGTCCTTTGCAAACAGAATGTGTAGCATATCAAACCGGAAAAGTTGAACGGTTGCCCGTAAAATTACCCAAAATTAAAATTAAAAAAAGAACTTTTCATTTTGTTTTGGTATATTCAAACGATAAAATTTTACTCCAAAAAAGACAAAACGACGATATATGGAAAAATTTATATCAGTTGCCTTTAATTGAAACTCCAAACCAAAAATCACCGTCGAACAACGATTGGAAATTGTTTTATGACAAATGGCAAATTACACCCGAACATAAACCCGAACATTTGTCTCAAACCAATCATAAATTGACCCATCAACATTTGAATATTCATTTTTGGAAATTAAAAACAACCGGCTTGTCGTTACAAGCTGTTGATATAAAACAACTTAAATTGTATCCGTTGCCGGTAGTTATCGCAAATTTTTTGGATAATTACAATTTATGATATACCTTTGAAATAAATTTATACCGAATCACAATATGACGGTAATATATAGAATTTGAAAAACAATTAAATTATAAGCACCATAAACTGATTTATTATGAACGGAACCATTAACAAAGTTATTTTGATAGGACATTTGGGAGACAATGTAAAAATGCACTATTTTGAAGGAGGTAACAGCATAGGACGTTTTCCACTGGCAACCAACGACAGTTATGTAAACAAGCAAACCGGCGAGCGAGTAATCAATACAGAATGGCACAACATAGTTGTGCGCAATAAACTGGCAGAAATATTTGAAAAATATGCACATAAAGGCGACAAAGTATATTTGGAAGGTCGTTTGCGTACACGCAAATGGCAGGGAGAAGACGGAAGAGACCGTTATACAACCGAAATACATGTAACCGAATTTACTTTTTTAACGCCCAAACCCAAAGATAATGCACCCGGCACTTCTTCTCAGCCCGAACGAGCCCAAAACAAACAACCGGCAAACAATTCACCGGTCGAAAATCCTTCGGAAACCGATATGCCCGAGGACGATTTACCCTTTTAATTAATTTGTAAAAAATGGACGACCCGGATAGTTTATCCCTATTTATCGACGTTTTGCCTTACCTTGCGGCTATTGTTATTTTGTTGCTGTTATCGGCTTTGATATCCGGCTCCGAAATAGCTTTCTTTTCCCTGACACCTGCACATCTGCACGATTTGGAAAAAGAAAATAAAGGGAAGATAATCGGTAAATTGTTAAAAAAACCAAAAGAATTGCTGGCAACCATTTTGGTGGCAAACAACTTTATCAATATAGGTATTGTAATACTTTCAACATACAGTACCGCCGTTTTATTGCAAAATATTGAAGGTTGGTGGAAGTTTGTTTTGGAAGTAATCGTCGTTACCTTTTTAATATTGCTTTTTGGCGAAATACTCCCCAAAGTATATGCCAACCGAAATCCGGTCAATTTTGCCCGTCTTATGGCAACACCCTTGTTGATATTGCAAAAAATACTGTATCCGGTATCGGTCTTTTTAATAAAATCCAGCAATATAGTAGAACAAAAATTGCGAAAAGAAACCGATAATGTCAGTATGGAAGAACTTTCGCATGTGCTTGAATTGGCAAGCGACGACGAAACCACACAAGACGAAAAAGACCTGTGGGAAGGTATTGTTTCGTTTGGTGAAACCGAAGCCCGTCAAATTATGCGTCCGCGTATCGATGTGTTTGCCTTGGAAGATACCATGTCTTATAAAGAAGTTCTCGATGCCGTTAGCAAAATGGGATTTTCGCGTATTCCTGTCTTTCATGAAAACATGGATAACATTATAGGCGTCTTGTTTGCCAAAGATTTATTGCCTTATCTTGATCACAAAAATTTAAATTGGCTGCAATTGTTGAGAGAACCTTTTTTTGTGCCCGAAAATATGAAACTCGATGATTTGCTCAAAGATTTTCAAGACAAAAAAACACATCTCGCTGTTGTGGTCGATGAATACGGTGGAACGTCCGGTATAATTACTTTGGAAGACGTAATTGAAGAAATTGTCGGCGAAATAACCGATGAATATGACCACGACGAACACAATTTTAATCGAATAAATGCCAAAACTTACGAGTTTGACGGCAAAATATCTCTCAAAGACTTTTATAAAATTATGGATTTGAACGAAGATGAAGAACAAGCTTTTGAAACCCTTAAAGGAGATGCCGAAAGTTTAGCCGGATTTTTCTTGGAGCAATCGGGCGGATTTCCCCAAAAAAACGACAGTATTAAAGTGCAAAACTTTCAATTGACAGCCACCGCCATAGACGGAAAACGTATCAAAAAAATCAAAGTAAAACGCAAATAATCGGTAAGGCGGTTTCTAACTGTTTTAGTTTCAAACACTCCCTCTTTGTTATCAGGTTCTAAACAATGTTTTTTTATATTGATAATGCCGACAGGTATAATACAAGTAGTTTTAATTAATTAATAAAAATTTAACATTATATTGTTTTTTATACAATGATTTTTTCTACATTTGCCGGCTAAAAAATTTATATCATGAACTTACATTTTGACCTTAATGAAATTTTGACCGCCACCATGGTTTTGTTTGCGGTTATTGATATTTTGGGAAGTATTCCGGTCATTATTGACTTACGCCGAAAGGTCGGACATATTCAGTCCGAAAAAGCCTCTATTATTTCGACCGTTATTATGATTGCTTTTTTGTTTTTAGGTAAAGAAATATTAAAGTTGGTTGGCATAGATGTAGGTTCTTTTGCCGTAGCAGGTTCTTTTATATTATTCTTTTTGGCAATAGAAATGATTTTGGGAATCAAACTTTTTGTCGATGACGAACCCGAATCGGCATCTATTGTTCCTTTGGCTTTTCCATTGATAGCCGGAGCCGGCAGTTTGACTTCGATATTATCTTTACGTGCCGAATTTCACACTGTTAATATATTGATTGCCATTGTTTTAAATATGATTTTTGTTTATGCCGTATTAAAATCTTCTCAAAAAATAGAAAAAATCATCGGCAAAGCCGGTATCGGTGTTATTCGTAAAGTTTTTGGTATTATTTTGTTGGCTATCGCCGTTAAACTTTTTACCACTAATATCAAAGAATTGTTGTAAAGTTTGAATTGTTTACTTATTCTTTCAAATAGATTGACTTGTTTACTGTTTATTATGAACCCTGCAGTCGCTTTTTCGAGGTGTTTTTGAGGTGTTTAATTACCATTCTTTTTAAATTTTATCTTAATAACAGTTAATATTTTTTCATAAATTCAAAAAAAACGTTCAATTGTTGATTGAGCATAAATACGAGGTTTATTTTTTGCTTTTTATGTTACATTTGTTATTTAATCACAAAATATATAATGTAATGTATAAAAAGCTACCTGTAATTTTAGTATTGTTAATAGGGCTTATTTCTTGTCGGAACAATGAACAATCGCAAATAGTTCAACTCAGACAAAAACATGCCGATTTTTTAAAAAATTCACCGTTTGTTACCACACAACTTTTATCTCGCAATCAACGTAAAGATATGGGATTACCTCCCAATCGGTATATGGAACGTCAGTGGGAATTAACGCTCAATCCCGCCGTAGGCAGACCAACTCCCGAAAAGTTGTCGGTTATACGTCAAAATATGTTTGAACGCATCAACCAAATGCGAAGTGTTCCGGGTATCATTGCCAATCCGTGGATAGAACGAGGTCCGGGCAACGTGGGCGGAAGAACCAAAGCCGTTATGTTTGACCCTAACGACCCTACACACAAAAAAGTTTGGGCGGGTAGTGTAAGCGGCGGATTGTGGTATAACAACGATATAACCAATCCCAATTCGCCTTGGCACATAACCGGCTTGCCGCATAACTTGGCTGTAAGTTCCATAGCCGTTGATCCAAATGATACCCAAACTTTTTATGTGGGAACCGGCGAATCTTATACCGGAGGAGCCGTAAATGGCAACGGAATTTGGAAAAGCACCGACGGAGGCATGACTTGGACGCATGTCTTCGGAGGTAAAAACGGCGAATCTCAATTGGTATCCAATGCAAAACTAACCGTTAGCGCCCCCGCTGTTTTGCAAGGAGATTTTTTTGCGGTTAAAGCGGCTTTCGGCAATACCGATTTCGGTTCTTTTTCGGGCAATTTGGTTTTGGTAAATGATGGCAGTGCCAATCCTACTTTGGGTTGTAACAGCCCTTTTGTCAATGCTGCCGACATCAATGGAAATATTGCGGTTATCGAACGAGGTACTTGTTATTTTGTCGATAAGGTATCAAATGCCGAAAATGCCGGAGCCATTGGTGTACTAATGATAAATAATGTAAGCGGAACACCCATTACCATGGGAGCCGGCAGTAATCCGCCTGCTATTAATATTCCCAGTGTTATGATTTCAAAAGAAGATGGTGCCGCTCTATTGGCCGCTTTGCAAAACGGAACTCAAATTAATGTTAGTATTTCGGAAACAGGTTATGATATTTCTTACGGATATTTGGTGCCCGGTATAACTCATATCAACGATA
Organism: Flavobacteriales bacterium; assembly: GCA_027065715.1. Classification (GTDB taxonomy): domain Bacteria; phylum Bacteroidota; class Bacteroidia; order Flavobacteriales; family Flavobacteriaceae; genus WGBX01. The sequence goes on along the minus strand of JAMONO010000142.1, from coordinate 9,036 downwards.
TTATTACTCGCAACAATAACGGGGTTACCGAAATATATGCTACGGCAGGCGATTCTTATTATTCGGATGCCTCTAACTTTACTTTAATGGGACATGGTTATCAAGGCGTTTACAAGTCGGTGGACGGAGGACAAAGTTGGACTAAACTTAACCTTCCGTCAGATCCTTCGGGCAATAGTTTTACACCCAACGACTTGGAATTGGGAGCCGATAACAAAATATGGTTGTCAACTACCCGAAGTACTTATCACGGAACCGCTCATGGTGCCGTATTATCTTCTTCCGACGGACAAAATTTTAATGTTGTCATACCCTTAACCAATGTAGGCAGAATAGAATTGGCAACTTCAAAAACCAATCCCGATAAAATATACTTGCTCGAAATGGATTATTCAAACAGTAGCATCGTACCCGTAGCTATCAAAACCAACGATGCTTTTGTCAGCAATTTTGAACTTGTTTCGTTGCCCGACGGCGATTCGACACCCGCCAATGATTTTACCAACGGACAAGGTTATTACGATTTGGCTATGGAGGTTGATCCCTCTAATGATAATATTTTGTATATGGGAGGAATTGACTGGTTCAAATCAACTAATGGCGGAAACAGTTGGACACAAATAACACATTATTACGGCTTTGCCGGTTCGTTGTTACATCCCGACCAACACGGTATAGCCATTTTGCAAAGCGATCCTTCCAAAATTTTATTTGCCAATGACGGAGGTGTGGCATATTCGAGCAATGGCGGTAACAGTATTAGCCATAGAAATAAAAACTATGTTACGGCTCAATTTTATCACATGGCGGTAGCTCCAACTGCCAATTATACCGGCGATTATTTTATGGCAGGTGCCCAAGATAACGGTACCCAATTATTTGAAAATGCTCCACAAACCCTTTCCAATTCTATCGAAACTCAAGGAGGCGACGGCGCTTATTGTTTTTTTGACCAAGACGGAACCGATAAATACCGGATTTCAAATTATGTATATAATGCCAATATAAGATTGTATAATTATAATACGCAATCATGGAAAACCGTTAATTCGGAAAATGCTCGCAATGGTGATTTTATCAATCAGGAAGCACTGGATTCTCATCTGAATATCTTATATTCCAATTACAGCACCCGCTCCCTTTCCGGCAATACGTATGCCATAAGACGATATGCCAATTTGTTGGGAAATATTACCAAAACCACCTTGCAAGACCCTTTAATGACGAGTTTTCCTACGGCACTTAAAGTTTCACCCTATACAACCAATGCTTCCAAATTGTTTGTAGGATTACAAAACGGTAAATTGTTACAAATAAACAATGCTCATGCAACACCGCAATTTGTAGATATAACCGGAAACGAATTTGTAGGAAGTATTTCGGATATTGAGTTTGGACAAAGTGAAAATGAAATATTGGTAACCATGTTTAATTATGGTGTCAAAAATATTTTTTACACCCAAGACGGCGGACAAACATGGGTAAACAAAGAGGGTGATTTACCCGATATGCCGGTTAATACGATTTTACAAAATCCGTTATTACCCGATGAGGTTATCATAGGAACCGATTTGGGTGTTTGGGCTACGCCCAATTTTAACGATGCACAACCCAATTGGTATCCGGTTTACAACGGTATGAGTGATGTAAAAGTAACCGATTTGGAACTGCGTGACGACAATGCCGTTTTTGCATCAACTTACGGAAGAGGTGTTTTTTCGGGACAATTTACGGCTACCCCGAATGTTATAAACGAAGAAAATCATATTAAACTATCGGTATATCCCAATCCTGCTACCGATTTTGTATATATCGATTTACCGGACAAATTAAAGGCAAGTGCTTATGTATATGATACCAACGGACGTATTGTATTGCAAAAAAACGTCAACAACCGACAAAACATCAACTTTGATGTAAGATTGTTGTCTGCGGGGGCTTATTTTTTGACTATTAGCAATGGCAATCAAATATATCATGCCACTTTTTTGGTGCGTAAACAATAATTTCATTTTGTTGTCGGTTATATACCAAATATAAATTAATCCGATATTTTGTCCCGAAGTTTCGGAACAAAATATCGGATTATTATATGTGATAAAATCAATTAGTAAATGAAAAAACTCCTTTTTGTCCAAAATAAGAGGTTTTTGTAACTTGCCGCCAAAACAATACTTTTGAACCACTTAGTTTTAAGTTTAGGATCCAACCAAGGCAATCGCTTACAATACTTAACTGCTGCCATAAGTTATTTACAAACTCGGGTGGGACCTGTCATTTCGGTTTCTCCCGTTTACATAACAACACCATGGGGTTTTAACGGCAATGAATTCCTAAATGCCGTGGTGAATTTGTCAACTGATTTATCACCCTATCAAGTATTGTGTCAAATTCAAAAAATAGAAAAACTCCTGGATAGAAAAACCAAATCGAAAAACGGACAATATACCAACCGAAGTATCGATATCGACATTTTGTATTTCAACGATAAAATATTCCGTTCAAAGAACTTACAAATTCCACACCCTTTGTTACACAAACGTAATTTTGTATTGTATCCTTTAAACGATATTTTACCCGATTTTTTTCATCCGGTTTTACAAAAAACAACCAAAGATTTAGTAACTTTATCGCCCGATAAAAGTGTTCCTCGATTAACTCAAATCAATTTGAATAAAAATACTGAAATACCATATAATTTTATAGCAATAGAAGGCAATATAGGTGCCGGAAAAACCACTTTTGCAACTCAATTTGCACGCGATTTTAACGCCAAATTGGTCTTGGAACGATTTGAAGAAAACGCTTTTTTACCCAAATTTTACGAAGACCCCAAACGATATGCTTTTCCTCTTGAAATGTCCTTTTTAGCCGACCGTTACCAACAATTAACAGACGATTTATCGCAATACGATTTGTTCAAAACATCAGTGGTTTCCGATTATTTTGTATTCAAATCTTTGATTTTTTCAAAAGTAACTTTATCAGACGATGAATATGCACTCTATCGCAAAATCTTTAATTTTATGTATAAAGATCTGGTTAAACCCGATTTGTATATATATTTGTATCAAAATGTAGAAAAACTATTGCAAAATATCAAAAAACGCGGTCGAACTTACGAACAAACCATTAAAGCCGATTACCTCAAACAGATACACGAAGGTTATATGAATTTTATCAAAACACAAAAAGATTTAAATATTTTAATACTTGACATCAGTGATATTGACTTTGTCAAAAACCCCGAATTTTACCAAAAAATGGTACAACAAATATTTTTACATTCCCAACAAAAAACCGAAACCGGTTTGGTAATCCAAAAAATATGATTTTATCAATGGTTGCTTTGCAACGAATTTTTTTTCGTTGCGGATTTACCGGATTATTGCAAATTTTATTTTTTGCCGACAAAAAGGAACTGCTTATTCCCAATGAATGAAATTGGCGGTCGTAATTGTGTATCTAACACAACAAAATATATTTGTAATTAACCTTTTTGCCAATTGAAAAATTTGTAAATAAAATGATTTTTGCCAATTCAACAAAAAATTGTATTTTTGAAACAATACAAAAAATAATGTTATGAGTGAAGAATTAGATTTTATATATCAAGAAGCCGAAGAGCACATGCAAAAAAGTATTGCACACTTGGAGCACGAACTCAAAAGTATCCGTGCAGGAAAAGCCTCACCTCAAATGCTTGCTACCGTAGTGGTTGATTATTACGGTTCACCTACACCCTTATCACAAGTTGCAAATGTAGGTGTACGCGATGCCCAAACACTAACCATTCAACCTTGGGAAAAAAATATGCTTTCGGTTATTGAACGGGCTATAATCAATGCCAATTTAGGATTTGCACCAAGCAACAACGGTGAAATGATCATTATCAATATTCCGCCGCTTACCGAAGAACGACGAAAAGAATTGGTAAAACAAGCCAAAGAAGAAGCCGAAATAGCCAAAGTAAGTATCCGAAACATACGAAAAGATGCCAATAATGACATCAAAAAACTCGAAAAAAACAAAGAAATATCGGAAGACGAATCCAAATCGGCACACGACCAAATTCAAAAACTAACTGACAAATACATCGAACAAGTCGAAAAACACCTCGAAAAGAAAGAAAAAGATATTATGACCGTGTAGATGATATTATGCAAATTTGTTAGATAAACAATTCTTACATACTTCACAATCTAAAACGATTATTTAAGTTAAAATAAATAATAATGGCAAAAAAAGAAACAGATAAAAAATTGCAAGCGGAAAAAGAAGCCAAACTAAAAGCTTTAAAACTAACATTGGATAAACTCGATAAGACCTACGGCAAAGGAACGGTCATGAAAATGGGAGACGCACCGGTCGAAGAAGTCGATGTAATTCCTTCGGGGTCTCTCGGTCTTGATATTGCACTGGGGGTCGGCGGGTATCCGCGCGGCAGGGTGATCGAAATATACGGACCCGAATCGTCAGGTAAAACAACCTTGGCACTACACGCCATAGCCGAAGCTCAAAAAAAAGGCGGAATAGCCGCCTTTGTCGATGCCGAACATGCTTTTGACCGCTATTATGCTCAAAGTTTGGGCGTAGATGTAGAAAATTTGATTATTTCACAACCCGATTACGGTGAACAAGCACTCGAAATTGTCGATAACCTAATCCGTTCGGGGGCAATCGATATCGTTGTGGTCGATTCGGTGGCGGCTTTAACTCCCAAAAGCGAAATTGAAGGCGAAATGGGGGACTCTAAAATGGGCTTACATGCCCGCCTGATGTCACAAGCTTTGCGTAAATTGACTTCTTCTATTTCAAAAACCAACTCAACCGTAATATTTATCAACCAATTACGCGAAAAAATAGGAGTAATGTTCGGCAACCCCGAAACTACAACCGGAGGTAATGCACTTAAATTTTATGCTTCGCAACGATTAGATGTGCGAAAATCTACCGCCATTAAAGATTCGCAAGGTAATGTTATGGGTAACAAAACCAAAGTTAAAGTAGTTAAAAACAAAGTGGCACCACCGTTCCGTGTAGCCGAATTCGATATTATGTATGGTAAAGGTATATCCAAAGTCGGCGAAATACTCGATAAAGCCGTCGAACTCGGTATCGTCAATAAAAGCGGATCGTGGTTTAGTTACCAAGATACCAAACTCGGACAAGGTCGCGATTCGGTCAAAGCCGTTATTGAAGATAATCCCGAATTAATGGAAGAACTGGAAAACAAAATTTATCAAGAACTTAACAAAAATGAAGATTAATTTATTCCGATAGATTGGATAACCGATAAAATGATAACCCAAATCATTGCAAAAGTTTACTAACCATACAACAAAATATTATTTACTTGTAAGATGATACACCAGTTTAAACCCGTTGATAAAATCATCGGGATGATTGATGCTTTCTTTGATAAAGTATGCAATCGTGAAACCTATGAATAAGCTTGCTAATCTTTTGAAAGTTAAAGTTTTTAAATATTTCATCACACTAATCGGTTTATAAATGTATCAAATATAAGCTAACAACTTTAAGGGTGCTCTTTAATAGTTCTGCCTTAAAGTTTGTATTAAAACAAAGATAATAAAAATTAATCACACCAATAAGCATAATCAACCAATAAGCTTGTGTACCAAAACGACATACAAATTAGTCCAAAATTTTATAAATCGATTTGGTATAAGATACATTTTAACTAACGTATAAAATAGGAATTAGCCATAGAATTCAACTAAAAAGCAAGTCTATGAGAAAAATAAATTTGAATAAAATAATTTGTAAATTTGTAAGGTCTTTTAAAAAAAGGCATAAATACTTCGTAACGAGTGGCATAGTCAGACCGAAATACGAAAATAATAATCTCTGTTTTTTTGAAAACCTTTGTTTCCAATATTAAAATACTTCTTTCCGATTTAAGCAATTTGTTTTTTCCACAAGTGTGTTTGACTTGTAATAATTTATTGCAAGAAAACGAAAACCTGATTTGTCATCATTGTCTGTCCGATATGCCTTTTACCCGTTTTCCTTTCGGAACGGACAATCCGGTTTATAACAAGCTGGCTGCCCTCGTTCCGATACAAAATGCCACATCGGTTTTAATTTTTCATAAAACGGGTTTGGTGCAGGAACTCATTCACCAACTTAAATACCGCAACCGGCAGTCAATAGGCGAATTAATAGCCGAATGGACTATTCAATTAATTGATAAACAATATTTTAGTTCACAAGTAGATTGTATTGTTCCGGTGCCGTTACACCCCAAAAAATACAAAAAAAGAGGTTACAACCAATTGACTGTGTTTGGAAAAACTCTCGAAAAAATATTACATGTCCCTTACCGGGAAGATATTTTAATACGAACCGTGAATACCGAGTCACAAACCAAAAAATCACTCGAACAAAGACGTCATAACGTAGCAACAGCCTTTTCAATTTCACAGTCAAAAATATGTCAAAACAAACATTTTTTAATAATCGATGACGTTATGACAACAGGTGCAACTCTCGAAGCCTGTGCCCATACCATTTTACAACAAATACCCGGTGCCCGTATCAGTATTTTGACCATGGCAATAGTTTTGTAATGTCTCTCCGTTGTTGATTGTAATCCAAAATATTTTGGACTATTTTATCAATCGATTTGGTATAACTTATTGATTTACAATGTTAATAATCCGTCTTTTTTGTATATTTCAAAGATTTTTCATAGTACATTCAAAAAAAGTTTTGCAATTTTGCAAAAACTGTTTAATTTTGTTGCCAATATGAAATATGGTTTTTTACATAGAAATTTTTGGTGGCGTTTAACTTATCTGGTAACCGGATAGGTTAAGCTGCTTATATATTTTTTTATCAAGCTTACCGTTTCCGGTAGGCTTTTTTGTTTAATAAGGATTAATACCTAATTGATTATGAAATACAAAGTGCACTTCAAAAAACTTTCTGCCGATACCATTACACCGGTTGCGGTATATTTGCGTATGCGCGATGCTTTTTCGCAAGTTTTATTGCTGGAAAGTTCCGATTACAACAGCAATCGGAACAGCTATTCATTTATTGTAGCCAATCCCTTACATCATTTTAAAATAAAGAATAATCGTATATTTATTGACGATAAAACGGAATCGATTACGGATAACAGCCAAATAAAATCGACTTTTAAAGAATTTATTCGTTCCATACAAGTGGAACAAACCGCCGAAACCCGACAGTTTAACGGATTATACGGCTATGCTTCTTTTGAGGCTGTCAAATATTTTGATACTTTACACTTTAATGATAAACCAAAAGTTGATGATATACCCGAATTGCAATACGATTTCTATCAATATATCGTAGCTATTAATCATTTTAATGACGAAGTCATTATTATGGAAAATGTTCCGAACACTCAAACTCAAATAACCTTAGACCAACTGGAAACCGTTGTTTTTTCACAAAAATTACCTCAATACGATTTTTCTGTAACCGGAGCCGAAAAATCTTTCATTACCGATAATGATTTTCTCCAATTGGTGCATAAAGGAAAACAATACTGTCAATTGGGTGAAGTTTTTCAAATTGTTTTTTCGCGTCGGTTTTCGCAAACTTTCAAAGGTGATGATTTTAACTTGTATCGTACTTTACGTTCGGTCAATCCGTCTCCATATTTATTTTATTTTGATTACGGCGGATTTAAATTGTTCGGTTCTTCGCCCGAAAGCCAATTGATTATAGCACGCGGCAAAGCCAAACTCAACCCTATTGCCGGCACTTACAAAAAAACCGGAATCGATGCCGACGATGCTATTCTGGCAGACCAACTCAGCAAAGACCCCAAAGAAAACGCCGAACATACTATGCTGGTCGATTTGGCACGAAACGACTTAAATCGTTTTTGCGATCAAGTACAAGTAAAAAAATATAAAGAAATACAACATTTTAGCCATGTTATTCATATAGTTTCCGAAGTCGAAGGTGTAGTAAATAACCAAAATCAAGCCATCGATATTTTCGGTGCTACTTTTCCTGCCGGAACACTAAGTGGTGCTCCCAAATTCAGAGCATTGGAATTAATCCATGAAAACGAAAAACACCAAAGAAGTTTCTATGGTGGAACCGTCGGAATTATCAGTTTAACGGGCGATATAAATACAGCTATTACCATACGTTCGTTTTTGAGCCAAAACGGTCAATTGCACTACCAAGCCGGTGCCGGTATAGTAGTAGATTCGGTTCCCGAAAATGAATTAAAAGAAGTGGATAACAAATTGGGCGCTTTGCGCAAGGCAATAAAACTCGCTTCCGCCAAATACGATTAGTCCGAGATGTTTTATAATTTTTTTGTGTTTGTATGAACCTCAATATTTTATAAACACAAAACATCAAAAAAAATTAATTATGAAAATATTGGTTTTAGACAATTACGATTCTTTTACTTACAACTTGGTGCAGTATATCAAAGAACAAACCACTGACAATGTGGTTGTTAAACGCAATGATGCCATAAGTGTCGAACAAGTAGCCGCTTATGATACGATTGTATTTTCGCCGGGTCCCGGACTTCCGCAAGATGCCGGTATTATGATTGAGACCATCCAAACTTATGCAGGTCAAAAAAAGATGCTCGGTGTTTGCTTGGGACACCAAGCTATCGGTTTGGCTTTTGGCGGGAAATTACAAAATCTAAAAAAAGTTTATCACGGCGTGAAAACACCTGTGAAAATTACCGATATGCAAGACAAAATTTTTGCCGGAATACCAAAAATAACCCAAGTGGGAAGATATCATTCGTGGGTCATACAACGCAACGGTTTACCCGAAGTTTTACAAATAACTTCCTTATCGGAAGAAGGGCAAATTATGTCGGTAAAACATAAGGATTTCGATATTTGGGGCTTACAATTTCACCCCGAAAGCATAATGACCGACGAAGGAAAAAAGATGATACGAAATTTTTTAATAAAATAACAATATCAATTCAGTTCTCGAAACTTCGGAACATTAATTAAACAATTCATAAAAATATTATGAAACAAATTTTAGAAA
>JAMONO010000141.1 GCA_027065715.1 Flavobacteriales bacterium | reverse complement strand
ATTCGAGAGGTCAAATTGTAAAATTCTCCCAAACTTTCTTTTTTATTTGTAATATCCAAATTTAAAGGAAGCATATTCTTTTTATTACAAATATAAAAATTATTTGTATAAACTATTTTGTCTCAACACCTATTTTTATTGCGCTCATCGAGTAAGTCCGCCACCGCCCAAATAGCAGCCGGCAACCAACCTATAAGGGTGATTTGCAGAATTATGCAAAGTAAACCTTTGAATATTTTTCCTCTTAACAAAAATGATAACCAAGGCAGTAAAACAGCGATTAAAATCATAAACTTTTTTTAAAATTACGTTTAAAAGATAAAAATGTTACTTTTTATGACAAGATGTCATGTGTTTGGGGTGTTTTTTCATTTATAAATGACAAAATTATAAAAATAAAGCTTGGCATAATCATTGACAATTACAAATTGAATAAAAAAGAAACTGACATTATTAACATAAAAAAATTAAATTATGAGCAAAGGAAATAAAATAATAGGTATAGATTTGGGAACTACCAATTCGGTAGTAACTGTTCGCGAAGGTAACGATACAGTTGTTATACCCAATCCGGAAGGAAACAGAACCACACCATCGGTTGTGGCTTTTACCGATAAGGGAGAGATAAAAGTAGGAGATCCGGCAAAACGTCAAGCCATTACCAATCCTCAAAAAACGGTCTCTTCCATCAAACGTTTTATGGGAAACAAATATTCGGAAGTACAAGAAGAAGTAAAACGTGTTCCTTACAAAGTCGTTAAAGGCCCCAATGACACTCCGAGAGTGGATATCGACGGTAAACAATATACGCCGCAAGAAATCTCGGCAATGATTTTGCAAAAATTGAAAAAGACTGCCGAGGATTATCTCGGACACCCTGTTACCGAAGCGGTTATAACCGTTCCGGCATACTTTAACGATGCCCAACGTCAAGCTACCAAAGAAGCCGGCGAAATAGCAGGCTTAAAAGTACGTCGTATTATTAACGAACCAACTGCTGCTGCCTTGGCTTACGGGTTGGACAAGTCCGACAAAGAAAAGAAAATTGCCGTATTTGACCTCGGCGGAGGAACATTCGATATTTCTATCTTGGACATAGGAGACGGTGTTACCGAAGTGTTGTCCACAGCAGGAGATACCCATTTGGGAGGCGATGACTTTGACCAACGTATCATCGATTGGTTGGCTGACGAGTTTAAAAAAGAAGAAGGCATCGACTTGAAACAAGACCCGATGGCTTTGCAACGTTTAAAAGAAGCCGCCGAAAAAGCCAAAATCGAATTGTCATCTTCCAACGAAACCGAAATCAATTTGCCTTATATAACCGCTACTGCCAGCGGACCGAAACACTTGGTTAAAAAATTAACCCGTTCTAAATTTGAACAACTTACCGACGATTTGGTTAAACGAGCCATGAAACCGGTAAAAGAAGCTTTGGAAAAAGCCGGATTGAAACCCTCTGATATCGACGAAGTTATTTTGGTGGGAGGTTCAACTCGTATCCCCAAAGTTGTAGAAGAAGTAGAAAAATTTTTCGGTAAAAAAGCTTCTAAAAACGTAAACCCCGATGAAGTGGTTGCCAAAGGTGCCGGTATTCAAGGAGCCGTATTGACCGGTGATGTCGATGATGTACTGTTGCTCGATGTAACGCCCTTATCATTAGGTATTGAAACCATGGGAGGTGTGTTTACCAAACTCATCGAAGCCAATACCACCATTCCAACCAAAAAATCACAAATATTCTCTACGGCACAAGACAATCAACCCAGTGTTGAAATACATGTTTTGCAAGGTGAAAGACCCATGGCAAAAGACAACAAAACCATTGGACGTTTTCACTTGGACGGAATACCGCCGGCACGTCGCGGCGAACCCCAAATAGAAGTTACTTTCGATATCGATGCCGATGGAATCATTCATGTAACCGCCATGGACAAAAAAACCGGTAAATCCAAAGATATCCGAATTGAAGCTTCAAGCGGTTTGAGTAAAGAAGAAATCGAAAGAATGAAAAAAGAAGCGGAAGCTAACGCCGAAGCCGATAGAATTGCCAAAGAAAAAGTCGAAAAACTCAACAAAGCCGATGCTACGGCTTTCCAAATGGAAAAATTGGTTGAAGAACACAAAGACAAAATTTCCGACGACAACAAAAAAGCCGTTGAAGAATTGGTTAAGAAGATTAAAGAAGCTTATGACAAACAAGATGCCGATACAGCAGAAGCTTTAACCAAAGAAGCCGAAGAATTGATGATGAAAGTCGGTCAAGATATTCAAAATGCTGCACAAACGTCCGCCGGCGGCGATGCCGGACAACAAACCCAACAAACAACCGGCAATGACACCAAAACGGATGATGATGTGCAAGACGTTGATTTTGAGGAAGTAAAATAGTTAGTGAGCGAAAATAGTTTTTCATAATTTGTTAAACTAAAAAGGCTGTCCTGTTACGGGCAGCCTTTTTTATATTCCGAAAAACGATTAACTAAACATAATTTGATAAACACGCTCAATTTCTTGTGCCAACTTAGGAACACTGATGTGACGGGCATGTCGTATGGTTTCGCGACCGTCAAAATAAGCCAAAACAGTAGGAATAACAAAAACATTGTAATAACCGCGTGCCTCGGGAAGCATCTGCACGTTGATTTCCAAAAATTTCATTTCGGGAAACTCTTCTTGTAACATCGTTTGTAATTTGGGCGATAAAGCATCACCGACATTACATGATTCGTCCGAAAAAAATACCAAAACCGCCGGATTTTCTCTCAAAAATTCATTGGCTTCTTCCAAAGTTTGTGCAAAAGTGTAACTCATTGTACGTGTATTTATTTTGAAGGCAAATATATTATTTTTTTTTAAACAAAAAACTGTTTTTTAGATCGGCTAATTATTAATCCAATATAGTTCAATAAAAATTTATCAACTCATTTTCAAGCTTTTGCAATAATAAAATGAAATGTGAAAAATATAAAAATTTAAGTAAAAAATAATAGATGAAACAAAAAAACAAATAGCACGGTGTAATAAATTGATTAATTTATAAAATACTTTTTCTGCCCCTTCTTGTTTTTGTCATTTAATAATCGTAAATTTGCTTTAACAATAATTATTAAAAACATACAATTATGGGATTATTTTCATTTATCAAAGATGCCGGCGCCAAACTGTTCGGACATGAAGAAAAAAAAGAATTGGAAACCAAATCAATTGAAGAAATTAATTTTGAGAAAGCTCAAAAATTGATGAAAGAAGTCATGGCAATGGGACTTCCGGTCGAAGACCTGAACATTGTCATTGTAGAAGACAAAGCTTTGGTTTTTGGAACTCCGGCTGACCAAGCTACCAAAGAAAAAATAATTTTGGTAGTAGGAAATACCGAAGGTATAGCCGAAGTTGATGACCGTATGGAAGTGGCAAATGCCGAACCCGAAGCTACATTTTATACGGTAAAAAAAGGCGATTATTTGAGCAAAATTGCCAAAGAAGTTTATGGAGACGCTTCCAAATACAACGTTATTTTTGAAGCCAACAAACCGATGCTTAAAGACCCCGATTTGATTTATCCGGGACAAGTTTTACGTATTCCGCCATTAGACTAATTAATCAGTATATTGATTAAAGCGTCCTTTTACGGACGCTTTTTTTATGAAAAAAATACCCATACATGTTATCTTTATGTTAAAAATGTTACATAGTAATTGAAACTTTGCTATATTTATAGTGAATAAGTAATTTCTATGAAAATCAAACTTTTGTATTTTCTTTTTCTTATGGCTTTGGGCATATCAACGGCACAAAACCGTTTTGAGCTTGCATCACAAAAACAAAAAGTCAGTATCCCTTTTCAATATGTCAATAATTTGATTATTTTGAAAGTTGCCGTCAACGGGGTTGTTTTAAATATGATTTTTGATACGGGTATCAAGCAAACCATTCTTATCAACGTAAAAACAACCGACAGTTTAAATTTAAATCATCTGAAATCGAAAAAATTTACCGGTGTTGGTGCCGACAATCCAATTATTGAAGGACTATCATCGGCTCATAATATAGTGCAACTGCACAATCAAATTGTCAATAAAGATGCCAAGATATATATGATTGCAGATTTTGATTTCAAATTTTCGGAGTATATAGGTGTGCCTGTAAACGGTTTTATAGGAGGCGAATTGATTAAGAATTTTATGGTGCAAATAGATTACAATAAAAAGAAACTTATTTTTTATAAACAAGGTAAATTTATCCAAAAAAAATTAAAGAAATACCAAGTTTATGATTTAGAAATAGTGCGTGATAAACCCTATGTGCAAGCCTTTTTGCAACCGAACAAAAAAACACCGTCCACACAGTTAAAATTTTTAATAGATACGGGCAATAGCGATGCCGTTTGGTTGTTTTCGGCATCAAAACCGTCGATACCTGTTACTCAAAAACGTATAGATGATTATTTTGGTTTGGGTTTTAGCGGTGATATAAAAGGGCAACGTATCAAAGCGGCTCGTTTTGGTTTTGATACCAAACATAAGTTCAAAAATGTATATGTTGCTTTGCCCGACAGTATTTATTTTCGCTCCGTAATTCGCAATTTTTCGTTTGACGGGCTTATCGGCAATGAAGTATTACGACGTTTTAAGGTCATTTTTGATTTTCGTCACAAGAAGTTGTATCTCAAAAAAAACAGAAACTTTTATCACGATAAATTTTTGTTTAACGATACCGGAATTTTTTTGATTTATGATGGAAAAATTGTTGTTAAACAAAAGCAAATTGAAACATATTTTGAAACAGATGTTCACAACAATAAGACTTTTGTTACGGGTGAAACAGCCTATACTTTTGTTTACAAAATGCTTGACAGAATAGTTATTCAATATATTCGTAAAGGTTCACCTGCCGATCGTGCCGGTTTAATGGAAGGAGATATTTTATTGGAAATAAACGGACAGTCGGTTTATGATTACCGGTTAGATGAATTGGAAAAGAGATTTTTTTATCACAATAAAAAACATCTCAGGTTTTTAATTGAACGAAAAGGCATGCGGATGGAGTATAATATATTGAATACTAAGCAGTTATAAATTATTTTTTTGTATATATCTAAAACCGTAACCCAAAATACCCAACAAAGCGAGTGCAACCCAAGGGTGTGCCAAAAAGGCTCTTTCAAAATCAAAAAACATGGTTAAAATTACTCCTGCAATAGCTCCGCCAAAGTGTGCTTTGTGCCCAATACGTGTGTGTATGTCTTGTGTGCCTTTGGTGGTATACCACAAATAACCCAGGGCAAAGATAAAAGCCGGAACCGGTATAATGGCAAACAACCAAATAAATTTAGACGGATTTAAAGTAACATAAGCAAAAACCACCGCATTAACTCCCGCAGATGCACCGATGGCCGAATACCATAAATCACGTTTGTGAAAATAATATGTCAAATAATTACCGGCAAATACACCACCGAAATATATAAGCAAAAATATAACCTGACCAAAATAATGAACCAAATAGTCACCAAAAAAGAATAAGGTAAACATATTGACCAAAAAGTGCACCCAATCTGCATGCAAAAAAGCACCTGTTATAAAACGATAATATTCGCCGGCTTGGATACCTGCTACCGAAAATTTGTATTTTTCAAAAATTCGATGGTTATCAAAGCCCATATAAGTAACGATGCCGGTAATGACAATAATTACGGTAGATAATGACATTTTTATTATTTTCGGTAAAGATACAAAATTGTGTATGAAACTCCAATAAGTCGGTTACAGTTCAAAAAAGTTTTTAACAATTTTTTTCATTTTGTTTTCGTTCTCGCGTTTTTTGTGTTTGAAGGTGCCGTTTACAAAGTGGTAATCTTGTGCCCATTTTTCTTTGTTGACAACCAACTCTTTAATGGAGTTGATAAGGTAAGTAATTTCTTGGTCGGAAGTAGTCGGGTGGATGGATAGTCGTATCCAACCGGGTTTTTCCAACCAATTTCCCGATTCAATTTTTTGAACAATTTCTTTGGATTTTTTTTGGTCAATTCCCAACAAAAGATGTCCGTAAGTTCCGGCACAACTACAACCGCCACGGGTTTGAATACCAAATCGGTCGTTGAGTATTTTAACGCCCAAATCATAATGCAAATTTTCGATATTGAATGATATAACACCCAATCTGTCGGAATATTGTCCGGCTAAAACATTGATGCCTTCAATATTTTTCAAGGCGGGTAGTAAGCGGTTTAATATTTCGTGTTCTCTTTTCAAAATATTACTTACTCCCATTTTTTCTTTGAGTTTGATAGCCAAAGCGGTTTTTATGGTTTGCAAAAAACCGGGTGTACCACCATCTTCTCGTGCTTCAATACAATCAAAATAGCGGTGTTCTTTCCAAGGATTGGTCCATACGACGGTGCCGCCGCCAGGTTGGTCGGGAATGAGGTTGGTATATAGCTTTTTGTTAAAAATCAATACACCACTGGTGCCGGGTCCTCCTAAAAATTTGTGGGGAGAGAAAAAGACGGCGTCCAAATACGATTGGTCGTTCGGGTGCATATCAATATTTACATAAGGTGCAGAACAAGCAAAATCGACAAAACAATAACCTTTGTATTGGTGTATTAAGTCAGCTATCCGGTGGTAATCGGTTGTAAAGCCGGTAACATTGGAGCAAGCTGTAACCGATGCTATTTTTAAAGGACGTTTATCGTATTGAACAATGAGTTTTTCAAAAGCTTCAAAATCTATATTTTTTTCGTCGGTATGTGGTATAATTTCGACATCTGCAATAGTTTCGAGCCAACTGGTTTGATTGGAATGATGTTCCATGTGGGTAATAAAAACCACAGGTTTATTGTCAGAGTGAATTAAAATTTTGTTTTGGTATTTTTCGTGCAACTTTAATCCCAAAATACGTTGCAATTTGTTGACGGCTCCGGTCATACCGTGTCCGGTCATAATCAGCACGTCGTTGTTGTCGGCGTGGACATGTTTTTTGATGATTTCACGTGCTTCTTCATAAGCCGTAGTCATGATGCTTCCGCAGGTAGAGGTTTTGGTATGGGTATTGGCAACAAAGGGGGCAAAATCTTCGGTCAGTCGTTGTTCGATAGGGGCATACAATCTGCCGCTTGCCGTCCAGTCGGTATAAACCAAGGGCATTATGCCGTAAGGGGTATCAATAACTTCGTCTATTCCTATGATATTTTTTCTAAATCGGTCAAAATAACCGGATAGCGATGTGTTTGCGGCGGTTTTCATAGTGTTTTGTTTACTTTAACAAAAAAATGTGCCGGTTAAGATAGCCTTTTTATAACATTTGTTTAATGTCATTTATCATATCAAGTGCCAAGTTATCGGCTTTTTGTTGCGAACGAGCTTCGGCATAGATGCGAATTATGGGCTCGGTATTGGATTTGCGCACCTGCACCCAACTGTCCGAAAAGTCTATTCGTAATCCGTCTTGGGTATCTATTTCGGCATTTTTGTGTTTGTTAATCAAATAATCGATGGCTTTTTGTAAGTCAAAATTATCATCGATTTGCATTTTGTTTTTGCTCATAAAATAAGTTGGGTAGGATTGTCGCAATTGAGACAGGCTGATTTGTTTTTCGGCTAAATAAGACAAAACCAGTGCTATGCCCAACAAGGCGTCGCGTCCAGCATGCAATTTGGGAAAGATAACGCCACCGTTACCTTCGCCACCGATAACGGCATCGATTTCTCTCATTTTTTCCACCACGTTTACTTCACCGGTTTTGGCTTTGGCATATTGTACACCGTATTTGTCGGCGATATCTTTCAAGGCTCTTGACGAAGATAAATTGGAAACCGTATTGCCGGGGGTTTTGGAAAGGATATAGTCGGCTACGGCAATCAGTGTATATTCTTCACCGAACATTTTTCCGTGTTCGTCAATCAGTGCCAGCCTATCTACATCGGGATCGACTACTATACCTAAATCGGCATGATTTTGAGGAACTTGTTGCATAATGGCTTGCAGGTTTTTTTCGAGGGGTTCCGGATTATGTTCAAAATTGCCCGACACATCACAAAACATGCATACGAAATCGACTTTCAAAGCTTTTAAAAGTTTTGGTATGGCAATACCACCGGTTGAATTGATGGCGTCGATTACCACTTTAAATCCGGTTTGTTGTATGGCTTCGGTATTAACTTCGTCCAAGTCCAGAATTTTTGCGATATGTTCGTCGATATAACCGTTTGGTTTAGGGTTTATTTTGCCCAAGTCATCGATTTGGGCGTAATAAAAATCATTATTTTCAATAATTTTGAGGAGTGTATCTCCGTCGGAAGCCGATAAAAATTCGCCTTTGTGATTAAGGAGTTTTAAAGCGTTCCATTGTTTTGGATTGTGGCTGGCGGTTAAGATAATGCCACCGTCGGCTTGCAGTCCGGTAACAGCCATTTCGACACTTGGTGTGGTGGATAAACCCAAATCAATTATGTCTATACCCATGGCGGTTAATGTGTGTTGTACCAAATTTTGTATCATATTGCCCGAGATACGTGCGTCCCGTCCGATAACGATTTTGAGTTTTTTGTTTTGAAATTGGTTTTGCAACCAACTACCGTATGCCGAGGCAAATTGAACCGTATCAATCGGGGTTAAATTGTCGCCAGGATTACCCCCTATGGTGCCGCGTATTCCCGATATGCTTTTAATTAAACTCATATATGTTCAAAATTTTGTTTTTTCAAAGATACATTTTATTTGTTTGTCGAAAAAATTTCTAATTTTTGTAAGGCTTCTTTTAATTTGGGTCGTGGTAAGGCAAAGTTTAATCGAAAATATTTTTCGCCGTTTGTTCCGAAACTTTTGCCGTCGTTTAGAGCCAGCAAAGCTTTGTTTATCAATATATCTTTAATTTTTTCGTGTGGTAGTCCGGTGTTAGAGAAGTCAAGCCACATTAAAAAAGTTCCTTCGGGTGCAACGGGTTTTACAGCAGGTATTTTTTTATTTAAATAATGTATGACAAAATCGCGGTTTGTTTTTAAATATTGTAGGAGTTGTTCTAACCATTCTTCGCCTTTTTGGTATGCCGAAACCAAAGCGATATTGCCAAATATGTTGCCTAAAAACAAGTGCATATCGGTAAGTTTTCGGTTGTATTTTTGTCGGTATTTTTCATTGGGAATTATAACAACGGAAGTGCTTAATCCGGCTATATTAAAGGTTTTGCTGGGCGATGTTACCGTAATGGTTTGTTGAGCAACAGCGGAGTTTAACGAAGCAATGGGGATATATCGGTGTGGTTTGTAAACAAAATCGGCATGAATATCGTCGGATAAGATAATCAGGTTGTTTTGTACGGCTATATCGCCCAATTGTTGTAATTCTTCTTTATTCCAAACTCTACCTACCGGATTGTGAGGGTTGGCAATTAAAATCATTTTGGTTTGGTCGGTTATTTTATTGCGCAAGTCATCAAAGTCCATTTGATATGTTCCGTTGGAATTTTTTTGCAAAGGATTTTCGACCAATTTGCGTTGGTTTCCTTTAATTACTTCAAAAAACGGATGATATACGGGTGGTTGTATAATGATTTCGTCATTTTCGTCGGTTAAGGCAAGAATGGCAATAGCCAACGCACCTACGACTCCCGGGCTAAAATCGAGCCATTGATTTTGAACTTCCCAATTATAGCGTTTTTTTGCCCAGTTTTTATAGCTCTCAAAAAAAATCGGTTTGCGCATGGTATAGCCCAAAATAGGGTGTTTCAAACGATTTTTTAAATCGGAAAGTATAAAATCGGGGGTGGCAAAATCCATGTCGGCAACCCAAAGCGGTTGTAAATCGTTGCGTCCGAAAAAATATTTCATTTTATCGTATTTGATACTGTCGGTGTCAGCGCGGTTTATGATTTGGTCAAAGTCGTATTGCATAGTTGTTTTGTTAAGTGTATTTTGGTTACTCGTGCTTCAAATTTACTTATAATATTAATAAGAATTTAATTGAAGTCAATTTTTTACAAATCCGAATTAATATTGTATTTTTGGTTGTGTTTTTAACAAAAAATTATTCTTCATGAAAAAAATAGTCATTTTATTAGTTGCTTTTTTGCTGTCTTGTGGCGGTCAAGAGGCATTACATACCGAAATTTATAAAGGAAAAGAGATATTGGTCGGTAAGACTACCCGTAAAAGTTTTTACCAAAAATATTATAATGAATGGTTTGATGCCAATTATAGAGATTATCGTTCGCAAGCGGTAACAATTCAAAAACTCAAACCGCTAATCAATTCTTATGATATTGTAATTGTAATGGGAACATGGTGTGGCGACAGCAGAGAGCAAGTTCCGGTATTATACAAAATATTGGACGAGGCAGGTTATCAAAAAGAGCCGGAAGTTTATTGTGTGCCTCGTAAATATTTGTCATACAAGCCTGTTAAAAATTTTCATTTGAAACGGGTTCCTACCATTATAATTTATAAGAACGGACAAGAAAAAGGTCGTATTATTGAATATCCCATGCAAAGCCTTGAAGATGACATGTTAAAAATTATACAGGGCGGTTACCGACATGAGTTGCAATAAGTAATCAATTTAAAAATATCCAACGCAGACCAAATCGTATCGAAAAATCTCGAACAGGTTGTAACGGTGCGGCGTAGTAGTTGGGATTTTTTTCGACCAAAGCATTGATATGTTCCAATTTAAAATAGAAACGGAAGCGTTTTACTTTGAAATTAATAAAAAAGTTTAACCAAGGATAGTTGCCTGTTTTTTGTTTGTTTTGTAATACGAATTCGGCGGTTACCGGATTGTAAGCAGGTGCATAAAAGCTGTCAAAATATTTGAAATCGATACCGGTTTGCACATACAAATTACGATTGTAATAGTAATTTGAATAAAAGATACCTGTTCTGACAACATAAGTTGGAAGGGGATAAATGTCGGAACCGTCAAGCACTTGTTGTAATAAAAGATCGGTTGTCAGTCCCCATTTTTTATATTGAAAATCTTTTTGGTATTGCAAGCCTGTATATTTTATTCCTGTTGTATTTTGTCGTGGCAATGAATCTAAGTCGAAATATGTAAAATTATTGATGATTTGTTGGGTGAATTTTAGTTTTCCCCATTTTTGATGTTTGATTTTGACAACCAATTGTTGATTGAGTTCGTTTTTAAATTCGGGATGATACCAATTAAACGGTTTGTAATTACTTTGATACATTATAAATTTAAAGTCGGGACGCTTTGAGGTACTAGTCAATTTTGCACTTATTCTTGCTTGTTTGCTGAAACGGTAGGCGGCTTTGGTTTCGAAATAATAGCCTAATAGATTTTGGGTAAAACCCAGTTGAAGGCGGGATTTGAGTTTTATATTTTTAATTTGAAACTGTAAATTGCTGTCCCATGTAGCATCGTCATAAATGAGTTTTTGGGGTATTGTTTCGTTGTTTATAATTTTGGTGCTGTCGGTTCCATATACTTGATGTATGAAGCGAATACCTGTTTTGATATTGAATATTCTGGTTTGAAAACGCACCGATGTATAGTTTTCGACCCGATTTAAATACAAACTATCTTTAAATTCGCCTTCGTTAAAGGTTTCGCCGATAAGTTTTGTGCTTGTTTTTTGACTAAAATCATAAGATTTTTTTTCGTAAGTAAAATCATTTCCGATAATAAATTTGTTGTTTAATATACCGTATTGTTGTTCGGCAAAGAGACGTTTGTTTTTGAGCAGATTTTCGGTATCGGACAGACGCACATCGATTCGTCCGCGATCACTAAAAGTTTCGCCGCCGTTTTCAAACTGTTGCACGTCTTTTAAACCGCCGTTTTCTTCATTGTTTTTGTTGTATGTGTAGTAATAAAACTTTAGTTTGTATTTGTTGTTGCGGCTCAGGTAATTTAGGCTTCCGAAAAATCGTTCGGAACTGACAATTGAATTTTTATACAAACCCAATGAACTCAGTCCGCGATATCCTGCAGCTAAATTTAAATTGGGTTTTACATTGGTGGCAAATACGGCATGAAGCAATTGTCCTTGTGTTATACCGTTGAGATAGGTCAAATCGGAGTAGGGGGTAGGTGTTTTATAAAAAGGAATTTCATGATGTGTCCAGTTGTCGGTATTTTTGGTTGTTGCTACAAAACCGGGTAAAATATTGTGTGTTTGATAGTTTAGAACTAATTGGTTGGCGGGTTGCCCGTAGTTTGCAAAAGGCAATAGCGTAAAGTTGTCGCGAAGCAGTTCGTTAAATGCGTAATAATGTCGTACGTCGAGCGTAGTATCCATGGCAATGGTATCGCTCAAAATATTAAATTTTTTGTATTGATTAACCGGCCATGTTTTGATATTGGTATCGATGCTGTCTCGGTTAAAAGATAAGCTGTCTTTAAATTTTGGATTGGTACCCAAATTAATCGGTTTGCCAACCGGACGAATTTGTGCCGATATATAAAGAGGTAAGAGAAAAAAAATAAACCAAAAGTTTTTTTTCATATTGCAAATATAAGCTTTATACTTTAAATAAAAAGAGACTGTCCGTATCGGATAACAGTCTCTTTTGTATTTTTGTAAAGGAAAAATAAAAAATTATTCTCCCAAAGCAACTCTTTTAAATCCGGTAATTTCCAAATCGCCGTCTTTGTTTTTAATATAAGTTTCAACGGTGATTTTACCGTCTTTGATAAAGTCTTGGTCTAACAAGCACAACTCTTTATCGGCAGTGGTATTGTCGTCGATAAAGCGTTGTAGTTTGCCGGGTAAAATTCTATCCCAAATTTTTTCGGGTTTACCTTCGGCTTTCAGCTCTTCGATAATTTCTTGTTTGGCTTGTTCAATTACTTCGTCGGGCAATTGAGCTTTTGAAATGTATTTGGGTACATGTTTGAGGGTTTTGCCCAAACGAGCCAATTCGATATTATCTTTTTCGATTGCGGCTATACGTGCTTCGGTTTCCGATTGTAAAAACTCGGGGGTAAAATCTTTGTAGCTCAATACGGCGGGCTTCATAGCGGCTACTTGCATGGCAATATCACGAGCTATTTCTTCAATTCCGTCAATTTTTTTATTAAAACCTACGATTGAAGCAATTTTGTTATTGGCATGCACATAAGATCCGATAAAAGGGGCTTCTAAGGCTTCGAAACCTCCTATTTCGATTTTTTCACCGATTACACCGGTTTGTTCAATTACTTTGTCGTTAATGGTGCCACCTTCAAAAGGAGCTGCCAAAAATTCATCTTTTGAATTGTAGTTTAAGGCAACTTCACCCATTTTTTTAGCCAAATTGACAAAATCGTCATTTTTGGCAACAAAATCGGTTTCACAGTTTAAGGTAAATATCACACCTTTGGTTTTATCGTCGTTTAATACGGCTACCGCTACACCTTCGGCTGATTCTCTGTCGGCTCTTTTGGCGGCAACTTTTTGACCTTTTTTACGTAGAATAGAGATAGCTTCGTCAAAATCTCCGTTAGCTTCGACCAGTGCTTTTTTGCAATCCATCATACCGGCACCGGTCATGTCTCTTAGTTTTTTTACATCTGCGGCTTTAATATCTGCCATAGCTTTATGTTTTTTTAATTAATAATTTTATTTTTCTTCTTTGTTTTCTTCAACTGTTGTTTGTTCGACAGCTTCTTTTGTTACTTCGGCTTTTTCAGCCATCATTTTGGCTGCTTCTTTTTCGGCTTTGGCTTTTTCTTTTTCTTCTTTTCTAATAGCCAAACCTTCGGCAATAGCATCGGTTAGGTAGTCTAATACCAAGTCGATTGATTTGGAAGCATCGTCGTTTGCAGGAACAGGGTAATTGACTTTGCGGGGGTCGGTATTGGTATCGACTATGGCAAAGACAGGAATACCCAATTTGTTTGCTTCGGCAACTGCAACGTGTTCTTTGTTTATATCGACAACGATAAGAGCAGCGGGCAAGCGGGTCATATCAACTATGGAACCCAAGTTTTTTTCCAATTTGGCTCTTAAACGGTCTGTTTGTAATTTTTCTTTTTTAGACAAAGTTTCATAAGTGCCGTCTTTTTTCATTTTGTCAATAGCTGCCATTTTTTTAACGGCTTTTCTAATAGTAACAAAATTGGTAAGCATGCCGCCCGGCCATCTTTCGGCTATATAGGGCATATTTACACGTTTGGCTTTGTCGGTTATAATTTCTTTTGCTTGTTTTTTGGTGGAAACAAACAAAATTTTTCTGCCGGCAGAAGCAATTTGTTTTAGAGCTTTTTGAGCTTCTTCGATTTTGGCAGCCGTTTTATATAAATTGATGATGTGAATACCGTTTTTTTTGCCATAGATGTATGGCGCCATGTTCGGATTCCACTTTTTGGTTAAATGTCCAAAGTGGGCTCCTGCATTTAGTAATTCTTGAATATCTACTTTTTTCATTTTGTTTTTTTTTAGTTTACGTTCCGTAAAATTAGCAATGCACCAATATGGGATGCATTTGGATGCTAAACTAAGAACAGATTAATTGATAAATGATTAACGTTTAGAGAATTGGAATTTCTTACGTGCTTTGGGTTGTCCGTATTTTTTACGTTCTACCATACGCGGGTCTCTGGTCATGAGTTTTTCTTTTTTCAACAAAGGTTTGTACTCGGGATTGACCTCAACCAAAGCTCTGGCAATACCCAAACGCAAAGCTTCCGCTTGACCGGTAATACCACCGCCTTTTAATGTTGCTTTGATGTCAAATTTACCAACTGTATCGGTAACTTGAAAAGGTTGAGCAACGGCTTTTTGGTGTGTGGGAACGGTAAAATATTCGTTGACATCTCTACCGTTTACAATGATTTTTCCGGTTCCTTCATTTAAGAAAACTCTCGCTACTGAGGTTTTTCTTCTTCCTATAGTATGAATTGTATCCATTAGTTAAATTTGTTTAAATCAATTTTTTTAGGTTTTTGTGCTTCGTGTTTATGCTCGTTGCCGGCATATACATACAAATTTTTATACATTTTTCTGCCTAATTTGTTTTTAGGCAACATTCCTTTAACAGCCTTTTCAACTAAACGAATTGGGTGTTTAGCCATTAATTTTTCGGCTGTTATTTCGCGTCTTCCGCCCGGATAACCGGTGTGTCTTACATAAACCTTATCAGTCCATTTGTTGCCGGTCAAAACGATTTTGTCTGCATTGATAACAATTACATAATCGCCACCGTCCACATGCGGAGTGAAGTATGGTTTGTGTTTTCCTCTGATCAATTTGGCAACTTTGGAAGCCAATCGACCTAATGTCTGTCCTTCTGCATCGACAAGAAGCCATTCTTTATTAACGGTCTTGTCATTTGCTGAAATTGTTTTGTAACTTAATGTATTCACTTTCATTCAATTTTCGATTAATAATTCGATTCTAAAACGGTTTGCAAATTTATGAATATTATTTTGATTTACAAAACGATTGTTCGAGCCTTTTCAAAGGCTTTTTTGTGCTTTTAATCTATTCAATTATACGGTTTGCAAAAATCTCGTTTTTTATTGATTTATATTTTGTATTTTTAGTGCTCTTATTACACTTATACATTAAATTATATATATGCAAATAGACACCTCTATTCCTGCCGAGTTGCGTTCGTATTTGAAAGAAATATCCGAACCGGTTCTTTTTGTTGTTCGATCACGATATCGTTTGTCGAACAATTGGTTCGTTTTTATTTTTGCCGTATTGTGGCTTGTCAGTTCTATGTTGATAGTGGTGGCTTTTTTTTGGCAGTTGTTGTCGAGCGATATGTTTAAAAACAATATAAGAATATTAACTTTTGAAAATATGTCTGAAATTTTATTGCAATTTGCAATGTTGTTGTTTTTCTTATTCGTAGGTTTTGTTTTGCTTCGCATTGGAATTAGATATTTTATAAAAAAGGATGCTTGGTTTATTGCGACTTCTTCACGCTTAATTGTCGGATATAATAATCAATACATTGCGTTGTCGTGGTCCGATTTTGTTAAGGTCGAAAAATACAACGATGATATTGTTCTGATGACACGCACTACAATGCCAAAAAATTTATTAAACGGTTCTCGTTTGTCTCGTATGGATAAACTTCTTATCAGTAAACCTGCTCAACCCGAACTGGTTTATCAGGTTTGCAAAAAACATATTGTTTAACCGGTTTGGTTGATCCTGATTTATCTTTGTCGCTTGATATTTTGTTTGTTTTTTATTTTTATGAGTAATTGAAAAAAATCCTGTAACTTTGTGAGTTATTACACCACTTTTACGGTTTATACGATAAAAGGACGTAAAATATGTTATTGATATGAAAATCAGATTGTTATTTCTTTTTGTTATTCTTTATTTGAGTGTTAATTCTTGTGGTTCCAAAAAAGAAACTTTGGAACAAAAATACGGTTTGGAAGAAAAGGAAGAAAAACCCAAAACCAAGCATACGCCTACATTGGCTGAAATTTTTGCCGAAACCATTACGGCAAACGATTTGGATTATCATGTTTATAATTTGAGCGACAGCACCATGCAAGGACGCGAAACCGGCACGCGCGGTTGCAAAAAAGCTGCCAAATATATTTGGGATTTTTATGTTGATCAACGTATGTTATTTCCCAAACAA
Organism: Flavobacteriales bacterium; assembly: GCA_027065715.1. Classification (GTDB taxonomy): domain Bacteria; phylum Bacteroidota; class Bacteroidia; order Flavobacteriales; family Flavobacteriaceae; genus WGBX01. Next base: position 8,613 of record JAMONO010000141.1, on the reverse strand, counting down.
TTGGATGGTTATTATCAAAAATTTACCGCAGCTCAAAACAAAAAACCTACGGTTGTTTTAGAGACCGATCGAAAAGCATATAAATACGGAGAAGACTTTATTTCGTTTTTTCCGCATGACAGTATGGATATTAAAGACAACAAAGTTATATACGTAGGATACGGTATTGAAGATCCCAAATACAATGACTATGCTTATCAAGATGTCAAAGGTAAAATAATTTTGGTTGCAGGCGGTGAGCCGCGCGATAAATACGGTAATTATATTATATCCAACGATGTTGCCCCTTATACTGGTCGTTCTTTACCTTCGGTATGGAGCAGCGATCCTATCAAAGCTTACATTTTGCGACGCAATGCCGCCATGAAACACGGTGCCAAAGTGATGTTATATTATGACCCGCAGAATCACGATTATTTTTGGAAAAACTTTAAAAAACATTTTGAAAATACGCATGTCGAAGTATCGGTCAAAAAAGATTCGGTTTATGATTTTTTTATAAATAAAGCAATTTTTTCGGATATAACCGGTTATGATCGTCCGCAAGATATTGAATATACCAAAAAAACTCGTGCGTATCCGGTTCCTATCAAATTTAACTACAAAAATAACAGTGAAGTTATTGAAACCGAAAACGTTATCGGGATTGTTGAAGGCGATCCGAAAAGCGACGAATATGTTGTGGTTATCAGTCATTATGACGGACAAGGTTATCACGACGGAAAAGTATATCCGAGTGCCAATGACAATGCTTCGGGAGTTGCAGCCGGTTTTGAAATTGCCGAAGCGTTTAATGCCGCCAAAGATTCGGGTTTTGTGCCGCGTCGTCATATTTTGTTTATCAATTTTTCGGGTAAAGAACAAAATATGTTAGGTTCGCGTTTTTATATATCTCATCCGGTTGTGCCTTTGGAAAAAACCGTAGCTGTAATCGAATTGCATAAACTGGGACGTATAACCGAATCGCGAGACGGTGAAATCGGCGAATTTTTTCCCCTCAATTTGTCCTTTGACGGATTTAAAAAAGATGCTTTCAAAAAAAGCGTCGCTAACATTCAATCGTATAACGACTATATAACTTTAAAATACAAGCCTTTGGTTGAACATTCCGATTTCTTTTATTTTATGAAAAAACATATCCCCATTATTTATTTTAACGGTGGAAATTTTAAAGACTATCACGAACCAACCGATACGCCCGAAAATATCGGATTTGAAGTTTTGGAAAAAAGAACCCGTTTTATTTTTCAGATTATCTGGGAACTGGCTTTTCAAAAAAAGATTTAACGACAAATACCAACAAAATTATAAACAATGGATAAAAATATATTACAAAAAGCAAAAGTTTGGACTCAAGCTCCTTTTGATGAATCAACCCGTCAAGAAGTATTGGATATGATAAACAACGATGTCAAAAAGTTGGAAGACAGTTTTTATAAAAACCTCGAATTCGGAACCGGCGGTATGAGAGGCATTATGGGAGCGGGAACCAATCGTATCAATAAATACACACTTGGTAAGAATACACAAGGATTGGCAAACTACATTAATCGGGTTTCAAAACGTGAACAAAAAAGTGTTGCCGTTAATTATGATGTCAGACACAATAGTAAAAAATTTGCCAAGTTGGTAGCCGATGTTCTATCTGCCAACGGTATCAAAGTGTATCTTTTTGAAGAGTTTAGACCTACGCCCGAACTTTCGTTTGCCGTTCGTTATTTGGGTACCGATGCTGGTATCGTTTTGACGGCATCACACAATCCGCCCGAATATAACGGTTACAAAGTATATTGGAATGACGGCGCCCAAATTGTGCCGCCTCAAGACCAGGAAATTATCAATGAAATTGAAAAAGTAAAATTTGAAGAAATTAAATTTACACCCGACGAAAAATTAATCACTTATGTAGGCAAAGAATTGGACGATGCTTTTTTAAAAGCTTCCGTGGCACACGGCACATTTGATGCACCCGACAGGAGTAATATTAAAATTTTGTTTACTTCTTTGCATGGCACCTCCATCAAATTGATGCCCGAAGCAATGAAACGTGCCGGTTTTTCCGATTTTCATATCGTTGCCGAACAAATGAATCCCGATCCCGAGTTTTCTACCGTGCAATCTCCCAATCCCGAAGAACCCGAAGCCTTTACCATTGCCCTAAAAAAAGCTGATGAAATTGGAGCCGAACTTATTTTGGCTACCGATCCCGATTCAGACCGTATTGCCGTAGCCGTGCGCGAACCCGAAGGCAATATGAGACTGCTCAACGGCAACCAAACCATGGCAATGATGGACGCTTTTTTAATAAGAAAATGGAAAGAACAAGGTAAACTCAAAGGCAAGGAGTTTATCGGATCGACCATTGTTTCTACCGATATGATAAAAAAAATAGGAGCTGCCGACCAAGTGGAAGTCAAAGTAGGCTTAACCGGTTTTAAATGGATAGCCAAAATGATACGTGAAGCCGAAGGTAAACAAGACTTTATAGGTGGCGGTGAAGAAAGTTTCGGATACATGGTAGGCGATTTTGTCCGCGATAAAGATGCCATAACCTCGGGACTGTTGGCTGCCGAAATTGCCTCAGAAGCCAAATCCAAAGGAAGCTCTTTTTTTGAAGAATTATTAAAACTGTATCAACAACACGGTTTTTATAAAGAAGCTTTGGTTTCGTTGGTAAAAAAAGGAATTGAAGGACAGGAAATTATAAAAAAAATGATGTTGAATTACAGAAACAATCCACCTCAAAGTTTTGACGGGTCTCCCGTGATTCGTATGGAAGATTATAAAACTTCAATTGTCAAAAATTTAAAAAACAATACCGAAGGAATTTTATCGGTCGAAAAATCCAATGTGTTGATATTTTATACCGAAGACGGCAGCAAAATAGCCATGCGTCCCAGTGGAACGGAACCAAAAATAAAATTTTATTTTAGTGTGAATTTGCCGCTCAATAATATAAAAGACTATAAAAAAATTGAAGCACAGTTGGACGAAAAAATCAATCGAATTAAAAAAGACTTGGGAGTATAATGGATAAACGTATCAAGCAAACATTTGTCAAATATATCAAACCCTACAAAAAACAAGCCATACTAAGCATCATCAGCAATGTGTTTTTTGCTTTGTTTTCGACCTTGGCCTTTATTGTTTTTATTCCGTTGCTCGAAATATTGTTTAAAGAAGAAAAACGCACTACGGTTGCCAAACCCGTATGGAATGGCATCGGTGACATAAAGGCATATTTGAATGAATATGTAAATTACCATTGGGTAAATTATATCAACGAACACGGATTTATAGGGGCCTTAGCTGCGGTTATGGTATTGACAACCCTTATTATTTTTCTAAAAAATTTGTTCAATTATTTGGCACTTTATTTTATGACATTTTTGCGTAACGGTATTTTAAAAGATATGCGTAACGATATGTATGACAAGGTATTGAGTTTGCCGGTGGCATTTTTCTCCGAAAAACGCAAAGGCGATGTCATTACCCGTATGACGTCCGATGTGGGTGAAGTGCAATGGGCATCACTCATAATATTGGAAATAATCGTGAGAGAGCCGCTTACCATTTTGTTTTCGGTAATTACCATGTTATTTTTAAATTACAAATTGACGTTGTTTATTTTTGTGTTTACACCCGTTGCCGGCTTTTTTATTTCGTTGATAGGTAAACAATTGCGTAAAGATTCGCATACCGTTCAAAAACACGTCAGTTCGTTTTTGTCACATATCGAAGAAACTTTGACCGGTTTAAAAATTATCAAAGGTTTTAATGCCGAAAAACGTTTTTCGGATAGATTTAAACACATTACTTACAATATTTTCAAATCAAATAACCGTCTGATAAATCGTCAAAATTTGGCACATCCGGTAAGCGAATTTTTGGGCGTTTTGGTTATTATAATCATATTGTGGTATGGCGGTAGTATGGTGTTGAAAAAAGAGTTGTCGGCTGCTGTGTTTTTAACATTTATTGCTCTGGCATACAATATTTTAACACCGGCAAAAGCTATTGCAAAAGCCGGTTATATCATCAAAAAAGGTATGGCTTCTGTCGAACGTATTTTTGAAATTTTGGATGCCCAATCATCTTTAATTGACAAACCTGATGCCGTCGAAAAAAAATCTTTTGATAATGAAATTACTTTTGAAAATGTAAGTTTCAAATATGAAGACGAAAATGTTATAAAAAATCTAAATTTTAAAGTAAAAAAAGGCGAAACGCTGGCTTTGGTAGGACAGTCGGGGAGTGGCAAGTCCACTATTGCCAACTTGTTGATGCGTTTTTATGATGTCAATGAAGGAGCCATCAAAATAGACGGTGTCGATATTAAAGATATGACCAAAAAATCTCTGCGTGATTTGATGGGATTGGTTACACAAGATTCTATTTTGTTTAACGATACGGTGCGTAACAATATTGCTCTTTCAAAACCCGATGCCGATATGAACGAGATTATGGAAGCTGCCAAAATAGCCAACGCACACGAATTTATTATGGAACTGCCCAACGGATACGATACCAATATCGGCGATAGTGGTAATCGGCTGTCGGGCGGACAAAAACAACGACTTAATATAGCTCGAGCCATTTTGAAAAATCCGCCTGTTATGGTTATGGACGAAGCCACATCGGCACTGGATACCGAATCGGAAAAGTTGGTGCAAGATGCTTTGGATAAGTTGATGAAAGACCGTACATCGGTGGTGATTGCTCACCGGTTATCAACTATAAAAAATGCCGACAAAATTATAGTTATGCACAAAGGCGAAATAGTCGAATACGGAAGCCACCAAGAATTGATGCAACAACAAGGTGTTTATCACAACTTGGTGCAACTACAATCTTTTGCTTGATAAACAAACTGTAATTGTTTGTCGAACATAGAACAAAGAATTAATTTTGTCGTTGTGTCATAATTTTGAAAAAACAAAGTTTAATGTTTGAAAAAGTCATACAATCACTCTAAAATTGAATCGTGAAGTTTCATACTATATCGATGTTATACTTCCGCTAAACTTGTGGAATAGTTTTACTTATGAAGTAACTCAAAAAGAATTTGATTTTTTGCAAAAAGGTATGCGGGTTGCCGTAAGTTTCGGTAAGCAAAAGGTCCAAACAGGTATTGTATATCGCAAACATCATCGCAAACCCTTGCACTATGATACCAAATCTATTTTGCATATAATTGATAATCAGCCTATTGTAACGGAAAGGCAATGGGAGTTGTTTCGTTTTGTTTCGGGTTATTATCTCACTCCTTTGGGGTTGGTGGTCAAAGCCGCTTTGCCGGGGTCTTTTATGTTGGAGAGCGAAACTTTTTTGATGTTGAATAATACCGATTTGGATACCCGAAAACTTTCCGACGACGAATATATCGTCATTGAAGCTTTGCAACAACAAAAAATGGTTAGTTTGAAATCGTTGCAAAGTCTTTTTCAAGATAAAAAAATATATTATTTGGTCAATAGATTGATGAAAAAAGGTTGGGTTAAAAGTCTGCAGGAAGTCAAAGAAAAATACAAACCCAAAACCGAAACTTATGTGCAGTTGTCGGCGCCATGGCACAACAAACAGATTAATGATTTGTTTGATCAATTGTCAAAGAAAGCACCTAAACAAAATCAAATTTTATTACAATTTTTTGCCTTGCAACGACAAGGTCGTCCGGTATTAAAAAAACAACTTTTAGAAAAAAGCGGTGCCGGTCTGTCTTCTTTAAAAGCGCTGATTGACAAAGGAATTTTGTATGAAATACAAACCAATGTCGATAGAATCAATTTTGAACAAGCATCGCAAGAAATCAAAACTTTGTCCTACGAACAACAAATTGTTCTAAATCAAATCAAATCCGATTTTGTAACCGGCAAACCCGTATTGTTGCACGGTGTAACGGCAAGCGGCAAAACCGAATTGTATATTCACTTGATAAAAGAAACCTTGGTTCAAGAAAAGCAAGTGCTGTATTTGGTGCCGGAAATTGCCTTAACAACTCAGTTGGTACAACGCTTAATAAAGGTATTTGGCAATGAAATATCGGTATATCATTCACGTTATTCGCAACAAGAACGTCGCGAGGTGTGGATTAATGTGTTAAATCGTCAATCTTCGGCAAAGATTATATTGGCAGCTCGCTCGGGTATTTTTCTGCCTTTTGATAATTTGGGATTAATTATTGTCGATGAAGAACACGAAACTTCATACAAACAAGTTAGTCCGGCGCCACGTTATCAAGCACGAGATATGGCTGTTTTGATGCACAAAATTTACGATTGTCCCGTATTGTTGGGTTCGGCTACTCCTTCCATTGAAACTTATTTTAATACCCGCCGCAAGCGTTATAATTTAACCGAACTTCAAAGTCGTTTCGGTTCTATACAACTGCCCGAAATAAAAATAGTTGATTTGAAAGAAGCTTTGCGTAAAAAACGCACACGAGGCAATTTTTCCGATCAAGTTCTCGATGCCATAACGAAAACTTTGGAACAAAAAAAACAAGTTATAGTGTTTCAAAATCGTCGCGGGTATGCACCTGTGGCACAATGTGAGGACTGCGGTCATGTTATGGATTGCCCGCATTGCGATGTCAGCTTGACTTTACACAAACACCAAAACAAGCTCAAATGTCATTATTGCGGTTATCAAATAGATGCTCCCTTGTTGTGTCCGGTTTGCGGTAACCCTTCTATCAATTATAAAGGCATAGGTACGGAACAAATTCAAAATGACTTGCAAGTTTTTTATCCCGATGCCGTTGTTGATAGACTCGATAGCGATACCACGCGAGGGAAAAATAGTTTTACAAATATTTTATCAAAATTTCAAAACTTGGAAACCGATATTTTGGTAGGCACCCAAATGTTGGTCAAAGGTTTGGATTTTGCTCATGTGGGTTTGGTGGTTGTGATGAATGCCGATCAACTTTTGTATTACCCCGATTTTAGAGCCGATGAACGCAGTTTTCAAATGTTGATGCAAGTTGCGGGACGTGCCGGACGCAAAAAAGAACAAGGCAAAGTATTGATACAAACCTTTAATCCCGACCATCCGGTCTTACAATTACTGTTACAAGCCGATTATAAAAAATTATATCAAACTCAGTTGGCTCAGCGCAAAGAATTGCTTTATCCGCCTTACAGCAAAATGATTAATTTTCAAATAAAAGACAAAAATTTGCAAAAAGCCATTGAAGCTTCCGAATGGTTACAAAAATCTTTTGCCAATTCGTTTCAACGGGTATTAGGCCCTTCCGATGCTCTTATTCCTCGTCTTAAAAATAGATATATCAAAGAAATTTTGATAAAATTAACGCCTGACAAGGAACTGTCCGAACACAAAAAGAGAATTCTAAAAATACTCCATACTTTTAACAATATTCCTTATTTTAAAAGCGTGCAAGTTGTGATTGATGTGGATCCGTATTGAAAAGTTTAACAAATCCATTATTTTTGCAGTAAAATATTTTAAATGATAGTTGACACCCACACCCATATATTTGTAGAGCAGTTTGATAAAGACAGAGCAGAAGTAATTGAACGTGCCAAAGCTGTTGGCATAGAAAAATTTGTTTTGCCCAATATAGACAGCAAATCAATTGAGCAACTCAACCAAACCGTAGCCGAATATCCCGATGATATGCTTCCATTAATGGGGTTACATCCTACGAGTGTGAAAGAGAATTGGCAAGAAGAATTGGCAATTATAAAACAAGAGTTAGAGAAAGGAAAGTATTATGGCATTGGAGAAATAGGCATAGATTTGTATTGGGATAAAACCTTTTTAAAGCAACAGCAACTGGTTTTTCAAACCCAATTGCAATGGGCCAAACAAAAAAAACTACCCGTAAGTATTCATATTCGTGATGCCTTTAATGAAGTATTTGAAATTGTAGAGCAAGAAAAATCGCCGGATTTACGAGGTGTTTTTCATTGTTTTACCGGCACTTTGGATCAGGCTAAGCACGCAGTAGATTTGGGCTTTCATTTGGGAATAGGGGGCGTGGTAACTTTTAAAAACGGAAAAATAGACAAATTTTTAGAACAAATTCCACCACAAAATTTAGTAGTAGAAACCGATGCACCGTGGTTGGCGCCCACGCCTTATCGCGGCAAGCGAAACGAACCTGCATATATAGATTTGGTGGTAAATAAACTGGCAGATATTTATCAAATGAAACGCGAAGAACTTGAGTGTATTTTGTATCACAACTCTATGGATGTATTTGATTTTTGAGAAATATAAAATTACGATTGCATATACATTAAATATATATACATTAATCGATTGCATTTAAATTTTCAAAAAATAGCAACAAACAGGCTATTATTTCTTTAGTGTTCAACACATTTTCAATCGAAGGTTTATTTTATTTAATATATTTCAATAAAACAACAATAAAACTTTTCCTAAAGCCGTAAAAAAATGTAATTTTGTTATAGTTAAATCAGCCAAAACAGCCGATTTTCCCAAAAAGTTCCAAAAACCGAATAATAAAATCCGAAAAGAAAGCCGTTTAGGCCGTTATAAGTTTTGTTAAAAGATTTTTTTTTCGAGCAAAAGCATTAAAAAAGCGTTTTCAAACAAATTTATTTTACTGATTTTCAGCGC
>JAMONO010000140.1 GCA_027065715.1 Flavobacteriales bacterium | reverse complement strand
AAGAAAAGATTTTTATATTACTGATAATCAAATATTTTATACCGTTCTTTGAAATGTAAATAATTGCGTGCCGCAAGCAAATTTTTATAAATCCAAAATTAGCAGCCTGAAAAATTATTATAAAGTTGGAATTTAAAAACTCAATCCGGTGCCGGAAATAAAAATTGCAATTAAATAAAAAAGCCGGAAAATTAAAATAGAAAATATAATTGTCTTACCGCTGCTTGATTTTCTATGGCCGTCGCTTGATTTTCAAATTCGTGATAAATAGAAAAATTTAAATTGGAAATGGAAAATTAACCTGTGCCCTATTTAATTGTATTTAATTGATAATAAACCTTTGAATTAATAAAAAATCATGATGGATTGTTCTTCGGGATAATTTTGGTGAGTAGGAAAATTTTAGATTTATTGAAAAAAGAAAAATAAAATTTAATACCAAATCGATTTATAAAATAGTCCAAAATATTTTGGCTTGGTCAAGAAAAAAAACACAGTAGTAGCCGTCCCCAAGAAACTTGGGGATGAACGAATATTTTCGACGATGAGGAAGCCAAAAAAACCCGAAGTTTCAGGACGAAATATTGGACTAATTTGTATGTCGTTTTGGTATAAAAACAGTAATTGTATCTTTTTAATTTAAAAAGTCGGATTTGGTTCCACAATAACTTTAGTTTAGCTTTTTAATAATGAATTTAGGCAAGGTTAAATTTACCGGTTCAAAAAAATTCGGTATTTTTGGCTAAATTTCTAAATATAGATAGTATTTTTGTCATTTTAATTTACATATATGATACAATCATTAGACGAGTTAAATAAATTATTAAAACAAAACAAAACAATCGGTTTGATTCTTCATCGCAACCCCGATGGTGATGCTGTCGGTTCGGGTTTGGCTATGCAAAATTTTTTAAAACAAACCGGTCATGAGGTTTATTTAATTTCGCCCAACGAAGTGCCTGCCTATTTGCAATGGTTACCACAAGTGCAAAGAATTAAAATATATGAGCAAAATCCAAATAAGGTAAAACATTTGTTACAACAATCGGAACTTATTTTTACACTCGATTTTAACGATTTTTCGCGTGCCGGAAACGAACTTCAAAAAATATTACAAAGCATGCCCGAAAAAACTTTTGTTATGATTGACCACCATTTGGAACCTTCCGATTATGCTCAAATCATGTTTTCCGACCCCGAACGCTCTTCAACCTCCGAAATGGTTTATGATATAATCACCGGTTTGAGCGGACAAAAATATATCGATAAAAATACTGCCACGCAACTCTATACCGGTATAATGACCGATACAGGCTCATTTAAATTTCCCAACACAACCCCTCATACCATGCGAGTGGCGGCTGATTTAATGGAAAAAGGAATCAACCACAATAAAATTCAAATAGCAATATACGACTCCTTTTCAACCGACAAATTACACCTGTTGGGAGAAGCATTGCACAAATTGATTTTTTTGCCCCAATACAAAACCGCATACATCGTTTTGTCAAAAGACGACCTGAAAAAATACAATTATAAAAAAGGAGATACTGAAGGTTTTGTTAATTACGGATTGGCACTTGCCGATTCAAATTTTGCCGTATTGTTTTTGGAAAATGAAGATAAAGGAGTTCGAATATCTTTTCGTTCCAAAGGCAATTTTCCGGCAAACGAATTCGCCAAAAAATATTTTAACGGCGGCGGACATCGCAACGCCGCCGGTGGAAGAACCCAAACCGGATTGCAAGAAACCGTTGATTTGTTTTTGAACAAATTACCCGAATATAAAGAAAAATTAATTCATGCCAATGACTAAGTTAATATCAATTATAATGATTACAGCCCTGCTAATCGCATGCAAAAATCAAAAACAATCGACACGAGGACCCGTACGACACGAAAAACAAAAAGTCGATATGCAATCGGTACATGATAATATCAACTTAAACAAACGCGAAGAAACATATATCAAACAAATGATACAAAATGACAGTTTGCATACTTATCACAATTCGGGGCACGGCTTTTGGTATTATTACATAAAACAAAATGATACCGCCACTTATAAACCCCTCGAAGGCGACAAAGTGGTTTTGACGTATGAAATAAAAGATCTGAGTAACAATTTAATTTATTCGTTTAACGAAATAGGACAAAAAACTTATTGGGTCGATCATGAAAATTATTTTAGAGGTTTTCGCACAGCTGTAAAATTACTCAAAGAAGGCGAACAAGCCGTTTTTTTATTGCCTTCCAATGCCGGATACGGTTATCATGGCGATGAAAACAAAATAGGAACAAATATCCCTTTAAAATTAAATTTGAAAATTATTAAAATAAAAAAACAAGAAAAACAAAAAAATAAAAATTATGAAAAAAATTAGTATTGTATTGTTACTGATAACAATGAGTTTGGGAGGTTGCAAATCTTCCAAATACCCTGATTTAAAAGAAGGTTTATATGCCGAGTTACAAACCGACAAAGGCGATATTTTGTTAGAACTTCGTCCCGACAAAGCTCCTGTTACGGTTGCCAATTTTGTCAGTTTAGCCGAAGGTACCAATCCCTATGTCAAAGACGAATATAAAGGTAAACCTTTTTACAACGGATTGACATTTCACAGAGTTGTAAGCAAAGCCACCGGTGCACAAGACGATTTTGTAATACAAGGCGGAGACCCCAAAGGAACAGGCGAAGGAGGACCGGGTTATCAGTTCAAAAACGAAATATCCGATCTAAAACACACCAAAGGCGCCTTGTCAATGGCACGCGAACCACAACCCGACACCAATGGTAGTCAGTTTTTTATCACCCTGAAAGATACCCCGTTTTTGGATGGTAAATACAGCGTGTTCGGTTATACCGTAAAAGGTTTTGATGTGGTTCAAAAAATAAGAAAAGGCGATACCATTCGTAAGGTAAGTATCATTAGAAAAGGAAAAACAGCCAAAAAATTTGACGCCGTTAAAGTATTTTCCGATTATATGAATAAAAAAATTGAAGCCGATAAAAAAGCAGCACAAGCCAAAAAACAATTCGCCGAAGATTTGGCAACCAAAAAAGCACAAGCCAAAGAAGACGAATCAGGTTTAAAAATATTGATCGAAAAAGAAGGTACCGGTCGCAAACCCAAAGCCGGAGAATTGGTATCGGTACACTACACCGGATATTTGACCGACGGCACCAAATTTGATTCGTCATACGACAGAGGACAACCTATAACCTTCCCCGTAGGAAAAGGACGTGTAATTGCCGGCTGGGACAAAGGAATTATGCAACTCAAAGAAGGAACCAAAGCTATTTTGTTTATTCCGCCTTATTTGGGATACGGCGAAAGAGGAGCCGGTCGGGTAATTCCACCCAATGCCGAATTGATTTTTGAAGTGGAATTGGTAAAAGTCGGAAAATAATTTTTTATTTTAGAAAAAAGTATTAATTTTATACACACAAAATAACTATTATAAAATATTGAAATTATGGAGCAAAAAGTTAATTATCTGAGTGACTTAGAGTTCAACTTGGATACATGGAAAAGAGAATTGAAGTTTCACAGAGACGAAATGGATACTTTTCAAGAAAAACTCGATGAAGTGGCTGCCCGAAAAAATTTGGATAAAGACGCCCTCGTTGCTTTGGAAAGTTTTCAAAATAAAATTTTACGCGAACGGAAAGTAATTTCCGATTTATTACATAAAATCAAACAAAAGCGTTTAAATCTTAAAACCGCCGACATCAACGAACCTTTGGACGGTCGATTATATCGTGAACAAATTCCGTTACGTGACGAAATGCGAACATATATACGTTTGCACTACGATTTAAAAGAAGAAATGATGGATTTCTTTACCAAATGGTTAGACTAATCCGAAATTTTTCAAAATATCAATCCCGGACACCGTTGTTCGGGATTTTTTTATGACAAATGGCTTCACTTCAAAAACCATATCGGAGAATTTGGGATATTGCTCCGAGAAATATATTTTGCAAATCTGAAAAATTAGCTGTAATTTTATCACTTTAATCCGGTATTTCATTATGCTTTATATCGACATACATACCCATAGAGCAATAGGTTCGTCCGATATTATAAGTATTCAAAATTATGTTTTCGGAGAAGATAAAATTAATACCGACCAAGTTTTTTCGGTGGGAATACATCCGTGGTATCTGCATCAAGATATCAAAGCATTTGAAAATACATTGCAACGTTTACAACATAATCCTAATTTTGTAGCAATAGGTGAATGTGGTTTGGACTTTCAAGCCCGATATTTGCATGTATTTCCACCCCACGAACAACAAAATGTTTTTGAAAAACATATTTTGTGGGCACAACAGTTTAATAAACCTTTGATAATACATTGCGTTAAATGTTTTGACAAACTTTTGTATCTCAAAAAACAATTTGACGTTTCCGTTCCTTGGATTGTGCACGGTTATGCCAAAAATGAAAATCTTGCCCGTCAATTATTGCAAGCCGGTTTCTATTTATCCTTTGGAACTGCTATTTTTAACAGTAAAGCCAATCGCAAAGCCTTACAAATAACACCTCTCAATCGTTTGTTTTTTGAAACCGACGTTCAAAATTTTTATGATATAAAAAAAATATACGCCGAAGCCTCCATTATAAAAAATGTATCGAAAGACGAATTATGTCATTCAATTTATCAAAATTTTAATCATATATTTATCTCTCGAAAATAATTTACGTTATGTGGCAAAAAATTTTGATTATACCGATAAGTCTTTTACTGATATTGGCTTGCAAACCCAATACAAATAAAATTTCAAAACAAACTGAAAAACAATTTGTTAAACAAATATTAGATAGTCTTTTACCCGACAAAAGAGATGCTGTTTTTGAGTTTGAAGTAAAAAAGACCGACAAGTATATTGTTCTAAAAGGCAAAACCGATAAGTCTGAGCTTAAAACCAATTTGTTCAAGATTTTGCACAAATCATTTCCCGATGTATTAGACAGCATACAACTTTTGCCCGATAAAGACTTAAACGAAAAAATTGCCGTTTGTCGTTTGTCGGTGGCTAATTTACGTTCCGCTCCAAAACATTCCGCCGAATTGGTAACACAGGTTTTGACCGGCATGCCCATGCAACTTTTAGAAAAAAACAACGGATTTTATCGGGTTAAAACCCCCGAAAATTATTATGCATGGGTCGATGCCGCCGGTATTGAAATCATGACAAAAAAAGCCTATAAGCAGTGGGTAAAATTGCCAAAAGCCATTGCAATTCAACACTGCGGAAAATTATATCAAAAACCAAGTGAACATGCACAAGTGGTTGCCGATTTTGTGCTTAATGACGTTTTTGCTCTTTTGAAAAAAGGAAAAAACTTTTCGCAAATATTATTGCCCGACGGCAGAAAAACTTTTATAGACAATAAGGCTTTTTTGGATTTACACGAATTTGAAAACAGAAACAAACATATCAAACCTGAGTTAATTGTAAATTTTGCCAAGCAATATTTGGGTATTCCTTATTTGTGGGGAGGCACTTCTACCAAAGCTTTGGATTGCAGCGGTTTTAGCAAAAACCTATATGCTCAAGCAGGTTATTTATTGCCACGTGATGCTTCTCAACAAGTAAAAATAGGAAAAAAACTACCGGTTACAAATAAATTTGAGCAATTGCAAGCCGGCGATTTATTGTTTTTTGGTCGTATTGAGAATGGAAAACAAAAAATAACACATGTTGCCGTTCATATCAATGACGGATTAATTATTCATGCTACAGGCGAAGTCAAAATTGAAAGTCTTAACCCCAATTCGCCTTTATACAATTCGAAAAGACGACAAACATGGTTGCAAGCTCGTCGATTGTTGGGTATTATACCGCAAAATTTTGTTGCCATATACAAAGAAAAGTCGCCATAATACCCATAGGCGACTTTTCGTGATGTTTGTTGTGTTGTTTGAGAAGAAACTCCTGTTGAGTTTTGATGGGTATTAAATTATTGTTAATAGTTAAATCCTATATCCCCGGGGATAATTCCAACCGTTTTGCGCGATTTTTCTTGTCCATCAGCCAAGTCAAAAACAATTAATTCGCCTTCTTGCACATAATCCTTGGCATCGGTTATATATAATTTTCCGTTGTTTGTTTCCATATTGTAAACCGTGCCTTGATAGGTAATGAATTCATTTGAAGGCAAACTTGTATCGTTGATGTTCATTTGATATACTTTTCCGTTGAGGTAATAATATAGGTTATCACCGTCCAAATTGAGATAAGAAGGGTGTTCGTTAGTAGCAAAATCATAAACTTCGGTTGTGCTGAAATCGTTGAGGTCAATTTTATACAATTGTCCGGCGGTTTCGTTACCGCTCCACGAAGGTTCACCGCTACACAATACCCATAAATGATTGTCTGTCAAAGCCATTGAATTAGGACGATCACCTACGTTTAATACATTTGTTATTTGTTTTAAAACCAAATCATAAACACTTACTTTGTTGTTAGTGCCCCATGCACCTTTGTGGGCTATAAACAAATAATCGTCGTTTTTAATCATTTTTTCGGGTCCTAAATTAACCGACACATGACCGGTAACCTTGTTGCTTCCCGTATTGATTATGGCAATATAATCGTCGGTTTCGTCTCCGGTATCTCCCCAACATGTTACAATTGCCGTGTAATCGTTGATAGGTTCAAAATAGCGCGGATTGACCAAACCACCGGCTATGGTTTCGATATGTTCCATGGTATAACGATTGGCTACTTCAATTTTGTTGGAAGCATTAACTACAATGTAAGCATTGTCTCCGGTAAAACCAATGGATTGTGCCACATCACCCAATCGAATTTGATTGGTATTATAAAACACTTCGTTTTCAACCTTGGTTACATCTTGGTCGGCATAAGATAAGGAAGCATTGCCTTGTCCCCAGTTACCTTCATTTACGACAAAAATTCCGTCTTCAAAAGCATAATCGATTTTTACTTTTTCTTTTTCGCACGATGTCAATCCTATGACAAACAGAAAACTTAAAACAGCATAATTGATTTTTTTCATAGTATATTAAATTTTAAAGTTGATATATAAGTTATAATTTATTCCGGGTTCGGGACGCGACGGAAAAGTTTCATAATAAGTATTGAAAAGATTATGAATACTTCCACCGGCTTGTATATGATTGTTTACGGCATAAGCCGCAACAATATGGTGTAAATCGACGGCACTGATATATTTGGTGTTGGAACTCGTGGTAAAAATTTTACCGGTAAATCTGTTTATATATTTGATTTTCAATTTTTTATATTTATATTCAAGTGTGGTTAATCCGATATGTTGCGGCGTATAAGGTATTTGTTTTCGTGTCAATAGATCGGTTGCTTGCTGATAAGTATAATTTATTTTGAAGGAGATATATTGATTGGAAGTGAACATAAATCGGTGTTGCACACTCAATTCAATACCGTTGTAACAAGCATGTGTTATGTTTTTGGGGCTCCACCATTGGTCGTTGTCGGGTGTCCACTTTATCAAATTTTGACTGTCGATATAATAAGCGGTAAACGATACATGATTTTTGTCGTTATCAAACTGTATTCCGGTTTCAACGGCATAACTTTTTTCGGGTTTTAAATTCGGATTGCCAAACGGTTGCCAGTATAAGTCATTAAAAGTAGGTAGTCGAAAGTTTTTGGATATATTGGCTTTCAACCACCAGTTTTTATATACATTGTAAATAGTTTCTATGGCACCAATCCAAGGTATTTGATAAGTTTTATTAAATTCTTTTCTTACTTTTAAATCATATTTCCATTTGACAAAAGATTGTCCCCAAATAAAATCTGCCGCCCAAATTTTTCTTTTTTTGTCGTCAAAATGTGCACTTTGACCTTGTTGGTGTGTAAATGATTGTTTTATATACAAATGACTGTTGTGATTAAACCGATACGAAATTGTATTTTTTACAGTATAAACATCAGAAAGACTTCGGTCGGCTACCGTGGTATTTTTATTGGCAAAATATTGATAAGATTCAAATAAATAAGCCCAATCGGTTTGCCAAGTCCATTGGTCTTTTTGATATACAAATCCCCATAAATATCGGTTATTTCGAGTTATTAATTCGGATTGAGAAGTTTGATACAAAGTACGTGATAATTCTCTGTCAAAAAAACTGTTTTGGTTTTTGAAATAGGTTTGCGCAAAACGATTGATTTTGTAACCCGCAACAATTCCGAAATCCAATCCGGTATAAGCTCCGTTGTCATTTTGAAATTCATAACCGATATACGGATAATCGTTATCTGATTGACGTAATTGGAAACCGGTTTTAAAATACCATTTTTTATTGGCATATTTGAGTAGCGAAAAGTTTGAAACACTTTGAAAACTACCAATATTGTATAGGTTTTGCAATTGAGTTTCGGGTATATTTTTGTAGTTGATTATATCATTTAACAAAACTATACCCCCCATTGCTCCACTGCCAAAATCGACACTACTGCCTCCTTTTTTCAAGATGATTTGGTCGTATAAATTTGCTGAAACAGTATTGAAATCGGTTTGACCGTTTAAAATGGAGTTTATGGGGATACCGTTCCAAACCACTTGAGTATGAGAGGCACCCGTTCCACGCAACGAAACCGAACTGAGCATGCCGCGTCCGTATTCACGCATAAAGACGGCGGTTTGATTTTTTATAATTTCATTTAAACTTTGCAGTGATAAACTGTCTTTGTCAAGTAACTGACTGTCATAAGCATAATAGAATTTGCTTTGAAGTTCGGCTTGCAAATACACCGAATCCAAAACTATGCTTTTTGACTTTTTGTCTTGAGCCCAAACTGTTGAAACACAGATAAATAAAATGATTTGTATAATAAAATATTTCATCATATACACAAGTCTTCCTCCGAGACTTTTGATATTTAACGATTACGGTTTAGCAGGTCTCCTGGCTTGCGTCTTATGTTTAGCCTTCCCATCCGAAAATTTGGACAGTGGCGTAGGATAAACATAAGCTGATTAGCTTACAGTTGCGGGGACAGCTCGGGATTTGCACCCGATTCCCTTTTCATTCCGAACCCTTCGGAAACTAAACCGCACAAATTTACATTTTTTTACTAAAAGAAAGTAATATTTATGACAGAAATATTTTTCTTTTATAAAAAAAAACGATTTATGGTTCTATGGTTATTTATACTGATGTTCTCGGCAATTAAAAAAGAAAAACCAATCCATTTCAAAAAATGACTTAACTTTGTGAAAAAGAAAAAATGAACACAAAACACAAAGTAATTTTCGGGAACTCAATGCGTATGGCAGAATTGCCCGATGAAAGTGTTCATTTGATAGTTACATCACCACCCTACTTCAACGCCCCATTTGATTATAAAGGACTTTTCAAAAATTTTGAACAGTATCTCGGCGTGTTGAAACGAATGGCAAATGAAAGTTTTCGAGTATTGCAAACAGGACGAATTTTTGCTTTGAACATTGACGATATGCTCGTAAACG
>JAMONO010000139.1 GCA_027065715.1 Flavobacteriales bacterium | reverse complement strand
AACGGACAAAAATACCCGATAACCGCAGATGCTATCAAAATATTCCAAAAAGCAGGATTTCGCTATCGCGACAAAATTATTTGGAAAAAACCCGACGGATATTTGAGAATAAGCAAACGAAGCGGTGTTTTGCTTCAAAATCCTTATCCAATGTATTTTTATCCCGATAATTTATTGGAAAGCATCATTATTTTTCAGAAAGGAAAATTTGATTATCGTTCCATTTCAAAAGAAATTAGAGAAAAATCCAAAATCGACAAAAAAGAATTTCAAAATAATGCTTGGCATAAAACCATTTGGGAAATAACCAACGTATTGCCCGGCTCAAAACTCGAAAAAGGTGTCGCTGCATTTCCCGATGAACTACCTTACCGGTTAATCAAACTGTTTTCTTATGTTGGCGAAACGGTTCTTGACCCGTTTCTCGGTAGCGGGACAACTATGAAAGTGGCTAAATCATTAAACAGAAACTCAATCGGTTATGAAATTATCAGAGATTTGGAACCTGTTATTCGAAAAAAATTAAACTTTGAAAATGAAAATAATAGTGCTAACTTTGAAGTTTTAGAACGAAAAACAGGTAAATATCGTTTTGTAACATTGGATTATATCGAAAAATTAAAAAATGCAGATAAAAGCAAAAATAACGGGAATTGAATATCAGCCGAAACTGACAAGTGATTTGGCAAAGTTCGATTTGCAAGAAATCAACATAAATGATTTACCTGCAAATTGCCTTATAACTGATGATAATTTCATTTTTGGACTATCAAAATGGGTATCGCCCAAGCGCACCCGTTCCTATCCTTATGAAAGAGTTTACAATACTTTGGGAAGCTCAAAAAGGATAACCGTCATACCGATTATCAAAGACGAAGGACTGAAAGGCGACAGGGATTATATTCAATGGGATACCGTTTCACTTATGAGTTTATTGGACGTTTTTGTGATTTTTGCGTATTATCAAAATGCCGAAAAACACCCGACAAGAGAAAACAAAATCACAAACCAAAAATTTGACAATCAACTAATTATTGATAAAATCAAAGAAATAAAAAATTATCATAGTTCAGCACTTCATTGGAATTTGAAAGAGATAAGCGAAACTTTTCCCGATTTAATTGAAAAAGCCAAATCATCATATCAAAATCTTGGCAAAAAATTGAATGTTAAATTTCATTCAACCGAAGGAATTGATAAATTTGCCAAACAATTTGTAAGTGGTGTGAATGATTTTATGGAAACTTCACGCCAAAAAGCAAAAGAAGCTCAAAATCGTGAAATGCAAACCGTTCAGCCCAAAGAAGCTTTATCAACATTGACAAAAGCAACCATTACCATTGAAAATTATCTCGGCGGAAAATATTATTTCACAACAGACGAAATAAAAATAGACAATGAGAAATTATATTTGATTGAAGCAAAACATTCCCGCACTTCAATTTTGCCAAGCAAAGGCGACATCAAAGACGGTTTACTCAAAATGATACTTTACAGCAATTTGAAAAACGTAAATATCAACGATAAAGAATACCAAGCAATTCCTGTATTAAAATTAACATCGACAAAATTATCAGGCAATATCAGTTCTAATTCAACAAAAGACGAAATTCAATCGTTTTATGATAAAAATAATTTGAACAAAAGACAAACCGAAATGCTTGATAATTTATTTTCCGAAGCAGAAATCAACAATTTTGTAGTAATCATCGAAAAAGCCGAATAATTATGATAAAAAGTCCGTTAAGATACCCCGGTGGCAAAAGCAGAGCCATAAAGACGATAGCACCTCTTATTCCAAAATTTGACGAATTTAGAGAGCCTTTTTTGGGTGGCGGTTCGGTTTTCGTATATTTAAAACAAAAATTCCCTGACAAAAAATTTTGGGTAAATGATATTTACGAAAATCTGTTTCATTTTTGGTATCAAACCCAACAAAATACGGATAAACTAATCCAACAAATTCAATTTTGGAAGGATAATTGGGAAAACGGAAAAGATTTACATAGATATTTGATTGAAAACATTGAAAATTTTGATGAATTGCACAAAGCGGCGGCATTTTTTGTATTTAACAGAATAACATTTTCAGGCACTACCGAAAGTGGCGGATATTCCAATGCAGCCTTTCAACGCAGGTTTACTCAATCGAGTATCGAAAGGGTAAAAGCATTGGCAAGCCTGTTGAACAATACAAAAATAACCAATTTAGATTATGAAAAATTGCTAAAAGCAGAAGGTGAAAATGTTTTTATTTTCCTTGATCCGCCTTATTATTCCGCTACAAAATCCGCTTTATACGGTAAAAACGGAAACTTGCACAAAGGATTTGACCACGAACGTTTTGCCCGGGTTTTGAGAACCACAAAACACAAATGGCTGATAACTTACGATGATAGCGAATATATCCGAGATTTGTTTTCTTTTGCCAATATTGTAGAATGGGATTTAACTTACGGAATGAGAAATGTCGGAAAAAATGGAAATCAAAAAGGGAACGAATTATTTATAAGCAATTACGAAATAAAACAAGTAAAACAACCGGATTTATTTACAGAATACGAACTGAAAAAAAAGAAAAAGCCGAGAACATTGTATATACGCAATGGCGGATAATTACTTAATTCAAAGGATATTGCTTATCTGCCCGCAAAAATCAACAAAAAGTCAAATTCGTGACAGAACCGTTTTGTTTATTTCTTTTAACAAACCTTCAATAAATTTCTTTTTTCCACCGTTGGCAGGGTGTCTGACATAAGCATAGGGCACATTTATATCGCTTAAATGTTTTTCGGCTTTTCGTCCCAGAGCCATAATTTTTTCAATCTCAAATATTTGTAATAAATCCAAAAAATATTCTTTGCCTTTTTTGAGTTCATTAGCTCGTGGAGTTCTGTTTGAAAAAATTTTTTCTTTTTGGTGCGGATGAAAAGGAAAAATATTCCATAACAAAGGTATGTATGAAATATTATCAAGTTGTTGCCAAACAATTGTAGCCGTTGCTTCACTTTCCGGTTTGACTGTATTTCTTGCCAATTGAAAATCTTTGTCGTTGAAGAAATAATGATTGGTCAATATGTTTTCGCTTGTAAACGGAATTCCGGTTAAACGACACCCCTTATACCCGGGTGCTTCTCCGAGAAATAATATTTTTGGTTTCAAATGAAGCATTTTTGATAAATAGCTTTCCAAATTTTGTTTTTTTATATAACTTTCCGAAGTATTGCCGGCATACATATTAAAAGTTTCTTCATTTGATGAGTACGACGTCAAATTCTCAACAAATTTCTTAATTAATTTTCCTTTTCTGCTCATTGTTAGATATTTATGAAATAAAAAAACTGTCTCAAAAGCCGAATAAAACTGAAAGTTTGTCTTCATTCCGTTAAAAATCAGCCAAATAGTTTATTGGCAAATATTTTATCATTGGAAGAAATTTCATTCAAAACAAAACAGATTAGCAATATTAATAATCTTTTGAGACAGCTTTATAATTTAGTTGCTTTTAAGGAAAAAAATTTTTCATCGTATACCTGTCAATCACAATTTTCATCACTCGCCACCGACAATCCGAAAATATCTCTTATCAAGCTTCTGTTATCAGTGTATCCGGCACTTACTCAATCTTTCCAACCATTTTTTCTGGCACCACATATTTGTCAAATTCCTCTTCGGTCAATATGCCCAACTTTACAGCTTCTTCTTTCAAGGTTGTTCCGTTTTTATGAGCTGTTTTAGCGATTAGTGCTGCTTTTTCATAACCGATATACGGATTAAGCGCCGTAACCAACATCAACGAATTGTTCAACAATTCTTCTATACGTTTATAATTCGGTTCAATACCTTTAACCAACTTGTCGGTAAACGACACGGCAGCATCCGCCAATAAGTCAGCCGATTGCAAAGCGTTGTATATCATCATCGGTTTAAACACATTCAACTCGTAATGTCCTTGCGTGCCACCTACGGTTATAGCCACATCATTACCCATTATTTGAGCCGCTACCATTGTAATGGCTTCCGCCTGTGTCGGATTTACTTTTCCGGGCATAATAGACGACCCCGGTTCATTGGCAGGAATAATAATTTCACCGATTCCCGAACGCGGTCCCGATGCCAACAAGCGAATATCATTGG
The DNA here is from genome assembly GCA_027065715.1 of Flavobacteriales bacterium. GTDB lineage: Bacteria > Bacteroidota > Bacteroidia > Flavobacteriales > Flavobacteriaceae > WGBX01. The sequence continues at coordinate 11,601 of JAMONO010000139.1, read as the reverse complement.
CTATTTTATTGATAGATACCGCTATTTGCTTCAAAGCGCCGTGCGTTTCAACAATTGCATCGTGGGCAGCCAAAGCCTCAAATTTGTTTTCGGCGGTTTTCAAGGGCAATCCCGAAAACTCGGCTATATATTTGGCTACGGTTTCCGCATAACCTTCCGGAGTATTGATACCCGTTCCTACGGCGGTTCCGCCTAATGCCAATTCGCTTAAATGAACCAAAGTATTTTTTAAAGCTCTTATACCATGGTCTAATTGCGACACATAGCCCGAAAACTCTTGTCCCAAGGTAAGAGGCGTAGCATCCATCAAGTGGGTGCGACCTATTTTCACCACTTTCATAAAGGCTTTTGACTTTTTCGCCAATTCGTTACGCAGATATTCCAAGGCAGGAATCGTTTTTTCCACAATTTTTTTATACAATGCAATGTGCATAGCCGTCGGAAAAGTATCATTAGACGATTGCGATTTGTTCACATCGTCATTCGGGTGGATATATTTGTCGCCTTCGCCCAATTTATTTCCCATCAACACGTGCGCGCGGTTCGACACCACTTCGTTAAAGTTCATATTACTTTGCGTTCCCGAACCCGTTTGCCAAATCACCAGCGGAAATTGGTCGTATAATTTACCTTCCAGCACTTCATCGGCAACTTGCGCTATCAAGTCGCGTTTATCTTTGGGCAACACGCCCAATTCGTGGTTGGTATAAGCCGCAGCTTTTTTCAAGATTGCAAACGCATCTATAATTTCGCGTGGCATAGAACCGGCAGGACCTATTTTAAAATTGTTTCGAGAGCGTTCCGTTTGTGCACCCCAATATTTATCGGCAGGCACTTTTACTTCGCCTATGGTATCGTGTTCAATTCTGTATTTCATAATCAATAATTTTTTATAATTTTTTTCAAAAATACAATACTTTTAAGCTAAAAATAAATTCATTTGTCAGTTTTCCAATAAATATTATCTTTTAAAACACCGGTATCAAAAAACCACAATTTACAAGCCGTCGAAAGCCTATATATTGAAATAATAAATCACAAATTTGAAATTCTTGGCAAAACAATACTAAATGATGCGTTTTTCTTGCCGAATTCTAAATATTATTGAAAAAAACCGCCAAAAAAAAACCGTTCATAAAAGAACGGCTTTTGTATTCTATCCAAATTTGTAATTATTTTTAAAACTGTCTATAAATTTTCTATTTTATTCAACAATTCTTTTACCTTAGCTTCAACATCAATCGTTAATTGTTTAAAATACGATTTTTTGTTATCGGCTTTTCTTCCGGCATTGATTTTTTCATAAAAATCTTCGTAAGCGGTAACCGCTTCATCAATGATAGCTTCCACTTTATCTTCATCTACTTCCGAATTGAGCAATAGCTTGTAATTGGCTTCATCAATCACTTCACCAAATACATAATTTATTTCTTTTTTAAAATCTTTAATACTGTTTCCCATAATTATTTCATTTTTAGTTATGCAAATTTACAAAAAAAGTGATAATAACCGATAATTTATTGTGTTGACTTGTCAAAACCAAATAGAATAATTAAATATGCTTATCTTTGTCGCATGAAAAGACTTTTAACTTATTTCATTCCTTTTTTGTTATTTTTGACATCGCTAAGTGCATGCGAAAAAGACGATGTTTGTTTGGAAAAAGGAACACCCAAGCTCATTATCAAATTTTTTGATGCCCAACAAACCACTCTTGTAAAAAAAATAGACAACCTTAGTCTCATTGCCTTACCCTTAACCGATACACTTGTTTTCAAAAATGTCGATTCGGTTGCTATTCCTTTAAATGTAAATGAAAACAATTGTGTATTTAAAATGATAAAAGGCAACAATTCCGACAAAGTGCAATTTGAATATACCACCGAGGAAGTATTTATATCAAAATCATGTGGTTACAAAAGCATTTTTCACAATTTACAAATTGATGTAACACCGGACACCGACAATTGGATAAAATCCATTGATATAATCAAACACAACATTATTATTGATACTGTTTATCATGTTAAAATATTTCATTAGCATAGCACTCATTTTGGTATTTATTAATCTTTCGGCTCAACAAGACAGTCTTCACCTTGATCAGGCCGACAGCCTTACCCGACATCAACCGGTTAAAATACGTTTTGGTTGGGACGCCGGAAAGTTTATTTGGACAAAAATACAAAACGGACAAAGTTTTGACGGGTATATCAGTGTCAATTTCTACAAAAATTACGCTTTGGTTTTTGAAGCCGGAACCGAAAACCACCTAACCGAACAATCACTTTTGACCTACCAAACCAACGGAAAATACTTTAAAACCGGAATAGATTACAATTTATATGACAATTGGTTAGATATGCAAAACGAAATAAACATTGGCTTTCGTTACGGCTATTCGAGTTTTGACTACTTATTGACCCGCTACCGCATCAATCAACCCGACGCTATTTATACTCCGGTTGAAAAAACAACTCATAAAGAATTTAATAACCAGTCAGCCGGCTGGCTCGAATTATCGAGTAATATCCAAGTCGAAATTTGGAAACATTTATATTTAGGCTATGCCGTATCGGTCAAATATCTGTTATCTTATCAAAAACCCGAAAACTTTGACACATCTTATATCCCCGGTTTTTTTAAGCGAAATTCTTTTAGCAATTTTGGTTTTGGCATGCAGTATTTTATCAGTTACCAATTCATATTTTAGATAAAATGATAACGCAAATACAAATACGCATCAGTTTGGAAGAAGCCAAACAACCGAATATTTTAATACAAAAAGCCACTCGATTTTTATCACTACCGCCTCAACGAATCAAAGCGGTCAAAATATTGCGAAAATCCATAGATGCCCGAAAACCCCAAATATATTTCAACTACAAAACAGCGGTTTATATTGATGAATTTCCTTCGGAAGAAACAAAATATCAATTTGAATACCGAGATGTATCCCGTGCTCAACCTGTTCATATCATAGGTTTTGGACCGGCAGGCATGTATGCTGCACTGCGATTAATTGAACTCGGTTACAAACCTATTGTTTTTGAACGTGGCAAAGATGTTCAACAGCGCCGACGCGATTTAAGGTTAATCAATCAATTGCGTATAGTTGATGAAAATTCAAATTATTGTTTTGGCGAAGGAGGAGCCGGCACCTATTCCGACGGCAAACTTTATACCCGAAGTTTAAAACGCGGCGATGTTCGTCGTATTTTTGAAAATTTGGTTTATCACGGAGCACACCCGCAAATTCTCATCGATGCACACCCCCATATCGGCACCGATAAACTACCAAAAGTAGTCCAAAATATCAGAGAAACCATACTGCAATACGGTGGCGAAATATATTTTAACAGCCGACTGACCGACATAATACTAAAAAACAACCGAATAAACAGCATCATTATCAACAATGAGCAATCGGTTGACGTCTCCCGATTGATATTGGCTACCGGACATTCGGCAAGAGACATCTATTATTTGTTAGACAAAAAACACATTTTGCTCGAACCCAAATCCTTTGCTATGGGCGTTCGAGTAGAACACCCGCAAGAACTCATTGACAGCATTCAATATCACTGTCCCGTCGGACAAAAAAACGAATTATTGCCACCCGCCTCATATAGTTTGGTTCACCAAGTAGGTAATCGAGGTGTCTATTCGTTTTGTATGTGTCCGGGTGGTTTTATAGTGCCGGCAGCAACGGCTCCCAACGAAGTTGTGGTAAATGGCATGTCGCCCTCACGTCGCAACAATAGGTTTGCCAATTCGGGCATCGTCGTTCAAATTGATGTGGAAACCGACTTGCCAAAATATGAAAAATACGGCGTTTTTAAAGGATTGCAATTTCAAAAAGATTTGGAACATTTGGCTTTTGTAGCCGGTGGCAAAAACCTGTGTGCACCAGCTCAGCGCCTTACCGATTTTGTTGAAGGCAGACTATCTACAAACCTAAACGAAACTTCCTATCAACCCGGAATAACATCAGCGCCCTTACACTCTATTTTACCCAAAATAATCGGCAAAAAACTACGCAAAGCTTTTAAAGCCTACGGAAAAAAAATGCCCGGCTTTTATACCGAACTCGCCAATGTGATAGCCGTTGAATCTCGAACTTCAGCACCCGTAAAAATACCCCGAACTTCACAATTGTATCACCCGCAAATCAACAACTTGTATCCCGCAGGCGAAGGTGCCGGCTATGCCGGTGGTATTGTTTCGGCAGCTATGGACGGCGAACGATTGGCCGAAGCAATAGCCTGTAATAAATAAGGTTTTCATTCTAATAGAACACTGTTGATACTTTCGATAATTTTGTCAATATTAATTATAATACCAAACTACCACAAACATCAAAGTTATATTCACATTTTTTTCTTAAATTTGACAGTTCAATCAAAAAACAATCAAATGCAAAACAATATAGATAACACGCAAGAAGCCCTCGATTTTGAGCAATTTAAAAAAGCCGTTCTCAAAGATTACCGTTTAGCCAACCTAAGTCGTTTTATGAGTGTGGACGGACGCAAAGAAGTTTTGTCCGGCAAAGGAAGTTTCGGCATCTTTGGCGATGGCAAAGAATTACCCCAATTGGCATGGGCAAAAGTTTTTAAAAACGGCGATTTCCGGTCAGGCTATTATCGTGACCAAACTTTTATGTTGGCAATCGATGCCCTGACACCCGAACAATTTTTTGCTTCGTTATACGGACACCCCGACATACACTTTGAACCGTCGTCCGCAGGACGACAAATGAACAATCACTTTGCTACCCATTCAATAGATGAAAACGGTAATTGGAAAAACCTTATGCAACAAAAAAATTCAAGTTCCGATGTTTCGTCAACAGCCGCTCAGATGCCCCGATTATTAGGCTTGGCACAAGCCTCCAAAGTATATCGTCAGCTTGACAAACTACCCGAAAACGCTTACAAATTTAGCAACAAAGGCAACGAAATAGCATGGGGAACTATTGGAAACGCCAGCACTTCCGAAGGACACTTTTGGGAAACCATGAATGCAGCCGGAGTTATGCAAGTGCCTTTGGTTATGCAAGTTTGGGACGACGAATACGGCATATCGGTGCATGCCAAATACCAAACTACTAAAGAAAATATTTCGGAAATAATGAAAGGTTTTCAACGTGATGAAAATCATAAAGGTTTTGAAATTTTTACCGTCAAAGCATGGAATTATCCCGCTCTAATCGAAACCTATCAAAAAGCCGAAAAAATAGCCCGAGAAGAACACGTTCCCGTATTGATACACGTACAAGAATGTACCCAACCCATGGGACACTCCACATCGGGCTCTCACGAACGATACAAATCAAAAGAACGCCTGCAATGGGAACAAGATTTTGACGGCATCAAAAAAATGCGCGAATGGATACTCGAAAACAATATAGCCGATGCCGAAACCTTAGACCAAATTGAAATAGAAGCCAAAAAAAGAGTTAAAGAAGCTCGCAAAAAAGCATGGGCAGACTATACCGCACCCATGAAAGCCGAAAAAACCGAACTCATCGGCATCTTGGATAAATTGATAAAAACTGCAAACGACAAAAAAAACATTTTGCAAATACGTAACCATTTGGCACAAATAAAAGAACCTAAACGAGCCGATATACTCGAAACCGCTCGAAAAGCTATCCGATATGTGCGAACCGAAAATAACCCGACTAAAAAAGAATTGCAAAATTGGATAAAAAAATATAAAAAAATCAATCAGCCCAAATACAGCAAATACCTCTTCGCCGAAGGACAACAAAAAGCCGTAAATGTCAAAGAAGTAAAACCCGTATATACCCCCGATGCCCCTATGGTGGACGGACGTATCGTTTTGCGCGATAATTTTGAAAAACTTTTTGAAAAATATCCCGAATTATTGGTTTTTGGTGAAGACAGCGGCAAAATCGGGGATGTCAATCAAGGATTGGAAGGTTTGCAACAAAAATTCGGCGAAGTGCGTGTATCCGACACCGGTATTCGAGAAGCAACCATTATCGGACAAGGTATTGGATTGGCTATGAGAGGATTACGACCTATTGCCGAAATTCAATATCTCGATTATATTTTGTACGGACTGCAAACCATGAGTGACGACTTGGCAACTGTTCACTATCGTAGTTTCGGACGACAAAAAGCACCCGCAATTATCAGAACCCGCGGGCACCGTCTCGAAGGTATTTGGCACTCGGGCTCACCCATGGGCGGACTACTTCACCTACTTAGAGGTATCAATATATTGGTACCACGAAATCTCACACAAGCTGCTGGTTTTTATAACACCATGTTAGAAAGCGACGAACCCGCCTTAATTGTAGAAAGTTTAAACGGTTACCGGCTCAAAGAAAAGATGCCGCAAAACTTGGGAGAATTTAAAGTCCCCGTTGGTAAAATCGAAATAATGAAAAAAGGAAACGATATTACATTGGTCTCCTACGGTTCTACTTTGCGTTTGGTACAACAAGCGGCAAAAGAATTGCAAGAAATCGGTATCGATGCCGAAGTAATCGATATACAATCGCTTTTACCTTTCGACATCGAACAAGACATCGTTAAAAGTTTGAAAAAAACCAATCGATTGCTCATTATTGACGAAGATGTACCCGGAGGCGCCTCCGCCTATATACTTGACAAAATAATAAACCAACAAGAAGGCTGGCAATATTTGGACAGCAAACCCCAAACCTTAACCGCTCGCGAACACCGTCCGGCATACGGACACGACGGCGATTATTTTTCAAAACCTTCGGTTGAAGATATTTTTGAAAAAGTGTATGAAATTATGCACGAAGCCAAACCTCAAAAATATCCCGATTTGTATGAGTGAAAAATTTAATTTAAATTTGTAATTGATTTTTAACCAAAAAAACAAATAACTATGGTATTTTTAACAGGTGACAACTCTACTATGTGGAACGTAGGCAACTTAATGGGTGTCTTTTTCTTTTTAGTAATCATCATTTTAGGCATCGTTGTCTATAAAATGGTTGCCGGCGGTTCGTCAGCTCAATCGGAAGATGACGAATAATAGTAAATAAACAACAATCGAGAATGTTAAGTAACCTTAAATTTGCAGGGCTATTAAGCCTGTTTTTGCTTTATCAACTAGGACTTAACGCTCAAAACATTGCTTTATTAAAATATAAAGGCGGTGGGGATTGGTATGCCAATATCACAACTTCACTGCCTAATTTAATTCAGTATGCCAATACCCACATACACACCACTATTAATCCAAAACCTGCCGTGGTTGAAGCCGGTTCAACCGAAATATTTAATTATCCATTTATCCACATGACCGGACACGGCAATGTTTTTTTTGACGAAAATGATGTGCAAAACCTACGAAAATACTTGCTAAACGGAGGTTTTTTGCATATAGACGACAACTACGGAATGGACAAATATATCAGACGCGAAATAAAAAAACTGTTTCCCGAACAAATACTCAAAGAACTCCCCGTTACACACCCTATATTTAACGCCTATTTTCATTTTAACGAAGGATTACCCAAAATACACGAACACGACGGAAAACGCCCCCAAGCTTTCGGTATATTTGTCAACAATCGATTGGTGCTGTTATATACCTACGAAACCGACTTGGGTGACGGCTGGGAAAGTGAAGAAATACACCATGACCCTTGGGTGGTACGCGAAAAAGCTTTGCAAATGGGTAGCAATATTTTATACTTCGTTTTTACCAATTAAATTACAAAATCTTGAAAAAATTATTTATCAATATCGGGCAACTCGTACAAGTAAGACCGGGCAATAAACCCTTGCGAGGCAAAACCATGAATAAATTACCTGTTATCAAAAACGCATATCTGATAACCGAAAACCATAAAATACTAGATTTTGGAAAAATGTCCGATATGCCCGTTTTCAATCATAAAGAAGTTATTGACCTTCAAGGAAAATTAATGATGCCGGCATGGATTGACAGTCACACTCATTTGGTATTTGCCGCTTCAAGAGCCGGTGAATTTGTCGATAAAATTAACGGTTTAAGCTATGAAGAAATTGCTTTGCGCGGCGGGGGTATCCTCAACTCGGCAAAAAAAATAAACAATATCGATTTTGATACCCTATACCGGCAAAGTGCCCGTTTACTTACCGAAATTATCAGCTACGGAACAGGAGCAATCGAAATCAAATCGGGATATGGTCTCAATACGGAAGGCGAACTTAAAATGCTGCGCATAATCAAAAAACTTAAAAAAAATTATAAACTCCCCATCAAAAGCACATTTTTGGGTGCCCATGCAGTTCCCTCCGAATACAAAAACGACAAAAAAGCATATATTGAATTGATTATCAACGACATGCTACCTGTCATAGCTCAAGAAAAATTGGCAGATTACATTGATGTTTTTTGCGAAAAAAATTATTTTACCCCCGAAGAAACCAACCTTATACTCCAAGCAGGTGCCCGTTATGGTCTCAAACCCAAAGTACACGTCAATCAGTTCAACAGTATAGGCGGAATTGAAGCAGCTCTTAATAACAAAGCTGTATCGGTTGATCATTTGGAAGTCATGACCGAAAACGATTATGAACTACTCAGCTGTTCCGATACCATTGCCACTGTGCTCCCGGGTTGCAGTTTTTTTATAAACATACCTTATGCTCCGGTCAAAAAATGATTCAAAAAAACTTAGCCGTAGCTTTGGCAACCGATTTCAATCCGGGCTCAACTCCTTCATTTAATATGAACTTTATGCTATCGCTGGCATGTATCAAACAAAAACTTACCCCCGAACAAGCTATCAACGCTGCAACCGTCAATGCAGCTTGTGCCCTTGAACTGGCAAATGAAATAGGTAGTATTGCAAAAGGCAAAAAAGCCAACTTACTGATATTGAAAGACTTTATTAAAGATTACAAAGAAATTCCTTACTATTTTGCCACCAATCCGGTAGAAAAAAACCTTTCACTTTAACAAAAATAAAATAAAAATGAAAAAAAATTAAAATAAATAAAATAAAATTAGGTTTTGAATAAAAAAAGATTACCTTTGTCGTATTAATAAATTAAATTACAATAATGAAAACAGGAACAGTAAAGTTCTTTAATGAAACCAAAGGATTTGGTTTTATTATTGAAGACGATTCAAACACAGAGTATTTTGTCCACGTAACCGGATTGATTGATGAAATTCAAGAAGGCGACAAAGTTGCGTTTGAATTAAAAGAAGGTAAAAAAGGATTGAATGCAGTAAACGTTAAGCAAGCTTAATTTTTATTGAATAAGAATTTTTTTACGGAGCCTGTCAATTTTTTGACGGGCTTTATTATTTATGAAATATTCCAAATTTCCAAATAACGTTTGGCAATTTCAATATAATGATGCTCTTTTTCAATAAAACGTCGTGCATTTTGTCCAATTTCAACTATTTGCGTCGGATTTTCAATCAATTGTGCCAAACTCTCAAACAAAGCCTTTCTGTCGGGTAAACCGTTTACGGCAACAGGTTCTTGCAATCCGTAATAATTTTCAAATTCTTTTTCGGCACCGGTTACAACACACTTACCGGCAGCCATGGCTTCCAAAGCATTAAAACCTTGATCATACGAATAAAGTTGATCTATAAAAATATGCGTATCATTATACAATTTTATGTAAGTATCATAAGGCAAATTTTCAGCCAAAACAATTTTGACCTTATCGGAATATGCTTTCTCAATATCTTTCAATACATCTAATACGATATGTGAACCTTTTTTATAAAAACTATACCGATTGATACCAAAAAATATATTTATTTTATCACTAATATTCAAAGATTTAAACGGTATTTTATCCACATTTACAGGATTGGGAATCATAGAAACTGCTTTGGGGTAACCGGCATAAGGCAAAGCATAATCAATATCCGAAGGAATGACTTTTTGAACATTATTTATAACAAAATCATGCAAACGACGGTATTCGGGTTTTAAATATTTGAACGAAAAAAAATAATCATTATCCAAACCGTCCAATTCAACATAGGGCGTTAATATGGAATACCGCAAATATTCTTGTTTGTAATAATCTATCACATGTGTATCTTCACCGCAAGCCGACAAAAATACACGATTGTTTTGATCAAAAACCCTTTTTAAAAACTTTATCTCATCATCGGGATAAATGGCAAAAACATCTTCGTTGATCAATTGCACCGCATCATAATTTTTTAATTGCGGAATCAATTTAACAAGATTTTTATAAATATCTTTTTTAAAATGATTATATCCTGATACCAAATAAACCGCTTGCCACCATTTATTCAGCCAATAATTGTCGCGCAAACGCGAAGACACATCTATATCGGAAGGCAATTGTTTAAAATTGTCCCCTGTCCCAACCAACAAAACTTCATGTCCCAAAGCTTGCAAACCTTCCTTTAAGGAATTGTGTAATCTGCTGTATTCGCCTAATAAAAGAATTTTCATACAACACAAAAGTAAATAAAATTTTGTGTTTTGAAGCCGAAAATAACCTGTTTTTGTAACGAAACAAAAATGAAGAATATTAAAGATTGTCAAAAAGTTTAATAAAAATCTTTTTTAAAGTGCAAAATATTGACAATCAGCTCATTGCGATATTCTCTAAAACAAATTTCACAAGACGATACATAAAATATTTTTAGTAGTATTTCAAAAAAAATCATATATTTGTATATAGTATTTTTTGAAAAAAGACATATATGAGCGAAGAACAAAAACAACAAGCACAAAACTATTCGGCTGACAGCATTCAAGCCTTGGAAGGGATAGAACACGTAAGGATGCGTCCGTCCATGTATATTGGAGACATAGGTGTTAGAGGATTGCATCATTTGGTTTACGAAGTCGTCGATAACTCCATAGATGAAGCCATGGCGGGTCATTGTAACCGCATAGATGTGGTTATTCACGAAGATAATTCCGTTTCGGTTAAAGACAACGGTCGCGGTATTCCGGTAGGTATGCACAAAAAAGAAGGAGTTTCGGCACTTGAAGTCGTAATGACCAAAATCGGAGCCGGTGGTAAATTTGACAAAGATTCATACAAAGTATCCGGCGGTTTGCACGGTGTTGGTGTTTCGGTAGTTAATGCACTATCCGATCATGTTATGGCACAAGTTTTTCGCGAAGGAAAAATTTGGCAACAAGAATACAAACGCGGTAAAGCGCTGTATCCGGTTAAAGTAGTCGGTGAAACCAACGAAACGGGAACTTATGTTAAGTTTCACCCCGACAGCGAAATTTTTAAACAAACCATCGAATTTGACTACGATACCTTGGCATTGCGGATGCGCGAATTGGCTTTTTTGAACAAAGGCATCACCATAACCATTACCGATAAACGTCAAAAAGAAGAAGACGGTTCATACAAACACGAAGAATTTTTTAGCAAAGAAGGACTTAAAGAATTTATTCAATTTTTAGATGCACACCGCGAACCCATTATCAGTGATGTCATCAGTATGGAAGGCGAAAAAAACGGCATACCCGTCGAAGTAGCCATGATATACAATACTTCATATACCGAAAATATACATTCGTATGTAAACAATATCAATACACACGAAGGCGGTACACACCTGTCGGGTTTTAGA
>JAMONO010000138.1 GCA_027065715.1 Flavobacteriales bacterium | reverse complement strand
TACAAAAAAACTTCAATACCTTAATATTACAAACACCGTCAAAAAAAATCCGATAAACTTAAAAACTAAGCTAAATATTCTACCTTTGTAAAAAAAAAAAGCGATATGAACAATTTTACTTTTGCCGTGATTGTTTTTTTCTTGGCATTTCCCTTTGGATTTTGGCGGGCAAAAAGTCGTTTTAAATCCAAGAACTGGATGTTAGCCATACATATTCCTGTTTTTTTTATTATTTTGTTACGAATTTATAACAAAATTCATTACCATATCGATTTTTCGTGGTGGTCGGTATTATACAATATTATTGCCTTTATGTCGGCTCAATTTTTGGCAGGTTTGTTGTTTACTCGTTTTATTGTTCAACGCAGAAAGAAATCATAAAAAATATAACAACAATAAAAAATATTATTATGTAGTTATTAACATACACAAAAAAAATCTTATGAACCGGATACAGATAGAAAATCTCAATAAAAAATACGGACAACAACAAGTGCTTCAAAATGTTTCATTTACAGTCAATAAGGGAGAAATTGTAGGTTTGTTGGGACCCAACGGAGCGGGCAAGTCCACATTAATGAAAATTATTACGGGTTATGTGCAACCTGATTCGGGTATAATTATGATTAATAATGTTGATGTGCAAAGTCAGGCTTTGGAGGTTAAAAAAAATATCGGATATCTTCCCGAACATAATCCGTTATATTTGGATATGTATGTGCGTGAATATTTGCACTTTGTGCAAAACATTTATAAAGTTGATAAAAAACAAATAGACATTGTATTGGAACAAACCGGTTTATTGCCCGAAGCACATAAAAAAATTGTACAACTCTCAAAAGGTTACCGGCAAAGAGTTGGTTTGGCTGCTGCTTTAATTCACAATCCGGATATATTGATATTAGACGAACCGACAACCGGTCTGGATCCAAATCAGCTGGTCGAAATAAGAAATTTAATCAAAGAGTTGGGCAAAGAAAAGACCATTATCTTATCTACTCACATCATGCAAGAAGTAGAACAAATGGCAAGCCGCGTTCTCATTATAAACAAAGGAAAAATTCTGGCGGATACCGAATTAAAAAAATTACAAAGCGGGCAACAACAAATTATTGAGGTAGAATTTGACGTACGCATCGAACGTGAATTTTTAGACCAACTGCCCCATATAGAAGCTGTCGAAAATTTGATGGATCATATTTGGTGTTTGGCATTTGATACCCAAACGGACATGCGGCCCGTTATTTTTGATTTTGCCCGAGAGCAGGGTGTAAAAATATTGCAGATGCATCGCAAAAACAAAAACTTAGAACAACTTTTTAAAGAAATAACTCAATAAAAAAACGTTGTCTCAAAATAACGATATTCGATTATTTCGAGACAACGATTGTAAATTATTATATTAATTTTCAATTATTTAACAATCAACTTACGGGCAAAATTATTCTTTCCTTCCGTAATATTGACCAAATAGATACCGGTTGCAAAATCACTTATATCAATACTTATACGGCTATCCGACTGATTTTGATAAATAACATGACCGGTTATATCCGATATTGTTATCGAATAGTTGTGATTATTACCCGGTCGGACATACAAGATATCTGTTGCCGGATTGGGATAAATTTGATAAGCATCGGATAAAGCATTTTGAATGGCATTATTGGGTCCGTTGTGATACAATTTACCGTTTCCAAAGCCATTAACATCGTTACCGCAAATAAACAAATCGGGAAAACCGTTGTTGTCGTAATCGCCGGCATCGGCATCACCGTATATAGCTGCCACAAACGAAAATGAAGTGTTTTCAGTAAACACACCGTTGTTGTTCATATACAAATATGAGGCATAGAACTCTGCATTGGTATCATAATGTCTTCCCATTAAAAACAAGTCCAAATCGCCGTCGTTATCAAAATCGGCAAAAACAATTTCGCTTTGGTGAACGGGTGTAAAAGCAAAATGAGGATCTTCGATTAGGTTGCCTGCTCCGTCGTTCATATACAAGTGCATTTCGCTGTCGGATGAAGCGGTTCCCGTAATCAACAAATCGATATTGCCGTCGTTATCAACATCAGCCCATTCCATATCACCCAGCCAAAGTTGCGCCAAAGCAATATTCGATTCGGTAAAAATACCGCTTCCGTCATTAGTCCAAATTTTGGTATATGGTGTATTTGTTGTGTTTTCCCAACCGTTCAATACCATATCGACATCGCCGTCTGCGTCAAAATCGGCAAACTTTAAAGAGCCTATATTTAAACTGGGAAAAGTATTGGAACTTTCGGTTAAGGTTCCGTTGCCGTTGTTTAGATAAATTTTAACAATATTGGTCCACCCGGTTGTTTCCATGCCTGTGATTGCCACATCGATGTTTCCGTCGTTATTGACATCTACAAAGTGTACATCACCGAGATAAACACCCATAATACCCGAATTGGCTGCCGAAAAGGTGCCGTCATTGTTATTAAGATAAATATCGGCTTTTGCTGTTCCTGTACTTTCTTCATATCCCATAATCACTATATCCATATCGCCGTCGCCGTCAAAATCTGCCCAATCGGCTTCACCGTAATCGTATTGAGGAAGCCCCGAACCGTCCACAAAAGTAAAAGTGCCGTTATCGTTTTGAAATAAGCCGCCACCACCCGGGTTATTGGCATTGAGGAATCCGGTGTAGAACAAATCCAGATCACCGTCGCCATCATAATCACCCCATGCCGAAAAACTATATTCCAACTGAGGTAACGAACCGGTTGCATCGGTAAAACTTTGTCCGAAAACATAAAAACCGGTTAATACTAACAAAAGTGTAATTTTTTTCATAAGCCAATTATTTTTAAGTTTACCAAATTTACACAAAAAAAATTGATTTCGGGCAATATTTCTTATTCAAAAAAAAAATTTAATCAATATCAATTAGAAGTTTATTATAAATATTGTTTTTTTTGATTTGAAATAGAATGTATAAATTTCTTTTTCAAGTTTTTAAATCCTTGTTTTTTTAATAATTTTGAAAAAAAAGCAGAACCTTTTGCATTTAAATGAACAAAATCGGCATAATAATTATCGGGCAATTTGATTTCGGAAAAATCAAAAAACTCAGTATCGGAAAGGTAATTTTCATAAAAATTGTTAAATTTTTTAACTCCATATCGGGGGTAGTTTAGTAATTCTTTTCTTTTTGGCAGATTTATCAAAATAAGTTTAATTTTCTTATTCTTACAAAGAGATATTATTTTTTTCAAATATAAAACTTCATATTCGGAAACAGTCAATTTTTCCGGAATTCTAAAAAAAGGCAATTTTTCACCTTTTATCAATTTGTTTTGCACTTCTGACAAAATATTTCTATTAAGTAGTTTAAAACCACCATATCGAATAGGCTTATTCTGCAACACATTGAAAAAATTTGTCATTGTTTGTTTTGGAACTGCAAAAACGGCTTTAAAGACAGCAATAGGTTTATTTTTTGTTAAGAACTTAAAATCATAATAATTCATCAAAGGATAGTACAATTTAAATCTGGAATAAATATGCGATTCGTTAAACAGCCAACCGTTATCAAAAATATTATGAGGTGAAAAAGAAAGCAACAATGTGTCTATTTGATTTTCATCTATAATTTTTTTTAATTTAAGATACGAATAATAATAAGAATCTGATGATGAAGATAAATTAACTACCGAATTAAAGATTGAATCATTGATGGCACATTCGGAATTTGAATCGCCTAGTATTAAGACTTTTTTATGCTTGGGTATTATGATTTCGGTTGCTTTAACCAGCATGTAATTAGCAATAATAATTACTAAAAAAACAGAAACAAAAATAATTGCAAATAATAAGATGTTGTGGATAAATTTTTTCATTTATCAATAAAATTAAAATTGAAAATAAATGAACTCTTGTTGTTCACCGCCAAAGATAATAATTGAAAAAATAATGAGCATATAAAAACTCCACCTGAGATATCTGCTCTGTATTGCGGGAATTTTTTCAATGGCAAACCGTTGGTTTCTTCCCAACCATTCAATAATAACAAATAAACCTATAAGTGTTAATGTTATTAAACCATGTCTTATGTGTGAAAATTGAGGGACAGAAAAAAGTGAATAAGAAAAAATACCGGATAAATAATTTATGGCATGTTTTACGCTTTCGGCTCTAAAGAATATCCAAGCAATTACCGTTATTGCAAATGTTGTTGTCATTTGCAGTAACTCTTTTATACTTGGCAACAATTTACCATTTGCAACCGTATTTATGTTTACTCTGTTCTTATTTAACAACAACAAAGGCAAAAAATAAATTGCATTTAGAGCACCCCAAATTATAAAAGTCCAATTTGCACCATGCCAAAAACCGCTCACTAAAAAAATTACAAAAGTATTTCTGATTTTTTTCCATACACCACCTCTACTTCCCCCCAGTGGAATATAAAGATAATCTCTAAACCAAGTTGAAAGAGAAATATGCCATCGCCTCCAAAATTCGGCAATATCTCTTGAAAAATAAGGAAAATTAAAATTCTGCATAAGGTCAAAACCAAATAGTCTTGAAGTTCCTATTGCTATATCGGAATAACCCGAAAAATCACCGTATATTTGAAATGTAAAAAACAAAGCACCCAACAATAATGTGCTGCCCGAATATTCTGTTGAGTTATTAAAAATATCATTAGCAAGAACAGCGGCATTATCCGCTACAACTATTTTTTTGAAAAGACCCCATAAAATTTGTCTCATTCCATTAACCGCTTTATCATATTTAAATATTCTTTCTTTATAGAACTGAGGTAATAAATGTGTCGCTCTTTCAATAGGACCTGCAACCAATTGCGGAAAAAAACTTACAAAAGCCGTAAAAGCAATAATATCCTTGGTAGGTTTTAGGTTTTGTTTATAAACATCGATGCTGTAACTCAAAGTTTGAAAAGTATAAAAACTAATACCAACAGGTAAAACAATATTAAGTCCGCGTAAACTTATTGAATGCCCGAAAAATTTAAACGCTTGGATAAAATTATCCAAAAAGAAATTGTAATATTTAAAATAACCCAAAAAACCCAAATTTACCAAAATACTTATCCAAAGTAACATTTTGCGTTTAGTAGGATTTTTCTGCTTATACAACCCTAAACCAACCAAATAATCAACCAACGTGCTAAACAGTATCAATGATAGAAACCTCCAATTCCACCAGCCGTAAAAGACATAACTTGCAACAACAATAAGCAAGTTTTGTAGTTTTAAATTTCGAGCGGTAACAAACCAATATAGAACAAAAACGATCGGTAAAAAAATTGCAAAATCCAATGAATTGAAAAGCATTATTATTGTTTTTATTAATCTATTATAAGCACAAATTCTTTATAGCCTTTTCCAACTAATTTTTCTCTTGTAATTTTTCTTGATAATAATCATAGGTAGCAAATTGCGATCGTATGCGTTTTTTTCCGCTTTTTTTATATTGATTGTCTTGTTTTTCGTTAAAAATTCGAGCTTTTACATTGTCGTTCCACGAAATATTAAAGGTATCTATCAACTCTTTTTTGATGTTAGCATCATAAACCGGTGTAGTTACCTCTACTCTTCTGTCGAGATTACGCGGCATAAAATCTGCCGAACCTATAAAAATTTTGGCTTTGTCGTCTTGTCCGAAAATAAACAAACGCGGGTGTTCCAAAAATTTATCGACCACACTGATAGCTTCAATATTATCGCTCATTCCTTTTTTGCCCGGAATCAACCGATTGATACCTCTTACAATCAATTGTATTTTGACACCGGATTGACTGGCTTCATATAAGCGATTGATCATTTTTCTATCTGACAAACTATTCATTTTTAATCGAATAAGAGCTTTTTCTCCTTGTTTTGCCTTTTTGATTTGTTCGTTTATCAAAGCATACATTTTGCGTCGAAAATAGTGTGGTGAAACCAACAGGTGTTTGTATTTGGGTATTTTATAATTGATGTCGAAAAAATCAAAGACTTTGGCAACATCATCAAGGATTTCCTGATTGGAAGTCAGTAAGGTATAATCGGTATATATTTTGGCGGTTTTTTCGTTAAAATTGCCGGTGCTAATAAATCCGTATCGTTTCATTTTGCCGTGTTCTTCTCGTTCAATCATACAAATTTTGCTGTGGACTTTAATGTCGGGTAAACCAAATACGAGATTGATCCCTTCATTTTTAAATATTTCGGCATATTTGATATTTTGAGCTTCGTCAAAACGGGCACGCAATTCTATTTGAACGGTTACCTTTTTGCCGTTTTTGGCTGCATTGATAAGTGAACTGGCTATTTGTGAATTTTTTGCCAAACGATAAATGGTTATTTTTATTTCTTTAACCTTGGGGTCCAGTGCCGCTTCTCGCAAAAACTTGACCACATATTTGTAATTGTGATAAGGTGCGTACAACAAATAGTCCTTTTCTTTAATTTGTTTGAGGATACTGCCGTGTAAAGACAAATCTTTGATGGGTAACTGCGGATATTGTTTATAGAGCAATTCTTTTTTGCCTAAATCCGGAAAACCCATAAAATCGCGGTGG
>JAMONO010000137.1 GCA_027065715.1 Flavobacteriales bacterium | reverse complement strand
AATATGTTTTTAAACATCAAAAAACACGAAAAAGTTATCCGACAACACCGTCAAAAAGCTTCTAAACAAGACAAAAATCATATTTCGCCCGAATTTATTTTAATAGAAGAAGAATATGCCCGAAAATTAGAAAAATTAATCAATGATTTGCCCGAAAAACAAAAACAAGTATTTTGGATGAGTCGTATCGACAAAAAAAAATATTCGGAAATAGCCGACGAGTTGCAAATATCGATTAAAACCGTTGAAAAACGCATGTCGGCAGCTTTAAAATTTTTGCGTAACAACTTGGAATATTTTAAATAAAAATGATGCAAAAACGCAACTTATCCGAGAATTTTTATTGGAAATAAAAATTACACACTGACAATCAATCATTTATAATTATTTTTATATAGCTTATTTTTTACAATAAAACAATACTTTTGCAAATGACCACAGCCCATTTAAAACTTCATCAAAAAGGTATCGTTATTTTGGATTTCGGTTCGCAATACAACCAATTGATTGCTCGCCGCATACGAGAAACGGGAGTTTATTCCGAAATATTACCATACAACACGCCCATTCAAAAAATTTTGGAGAAAAAACCAAGCGGAATAATATTATCAGGCGGACCTTCATCGGTTTATGCCGCCGATGCACACCTTATTTCGCCCGAAATTTTTGAAGTCGGTATTCCTGTTTTGGGTATTTGTTATGGCATGCAACTTATAACACACCTATTGCAAGGCAAAGTAGCCAAAGGAAAGATAGGTGAATACGGCAAAGCTATTTTTTTCAAAGATACCGACCACATGCTACTCGACCGTGTACCTCACCAATCGCAAGTTTGGATGAGCCATTTTGACGAAGTTACCAAATTGCCCGAAGGATTTGTAACATTGGGACATACCGATACTTGCATAGCCGCCATAGCCAACGACAGCCGTCAAATCTACGCTACTCAATTCCACCCCGAAGTATCACACACTACTTACGGAAAGCAAATTTTGACCAATTTTGTCAAAAACATTTGCAAAACTCAAAGCAATTGGGACTTATACAATTATATTGACCAAACCGTTTATAATATTAAAAAAACAGTAGGCTCGCAAAAAGTAATACTCGGTCTATCGGGCGGTGTCGACTCGTCGGTAGCCGCCATGCTGATACACAAAGCCATAGGCGACCGGCTCACTTGTATTTTTGTTGATACCGGATTGCTCCGCAAAGACGAAGCACAAAAAGTCATGAAAACTTATGGCGAACATTTTCAAATAAACATCAAACACATTGATGCAAGTAAGCAATTTTTGTCGGCTTTAAAAGGTGTAACCGACCCCGAAAAAAAACGAAAAATCATAGGACGGCTGTTTATCGAAATATTTGACAAACAAGCCGCTTTGATAAAAGATGCCGTTTTTTTGGCACAAGGCACCATTTATCCCGACATTATCGAATCGCAATCGGCAAAAGGCGGTCCGTCAGCCACCATAAAATCGCATCACAACGTAGGCGGATTGCCCGAAAAAATGCACTTAAAACTATTGGAACCTCTAAAAGAACTCTTTAAAGACGAAGTCAGAAAAATAGGTTTGGAACTGGGTATTCCACACCACATGATTATGCGACACCCTTTTCCCGGTCCCGGATTGGCTATTCGTATTTTGGGAGAAGTAACTCCCGAAAAAGTAAAAATATTGCAAAAAGCCGATGCGATATTTATTGAAGAATTATACAAAAACAATTTGTATGACAAAGTCAGTCAAGCTTTTGTCGTATTGTTGCCTGTCAAATCGGTAGGTGTTATGGGAGACGAACGCACATACGAATATACGGCGGTTATACGTTCGGCAAATACCACCGATTTTATGACTGCGGTATGGTCTCGTCTCCCTTACGACTTTTTGGACAAAGTTGCTTCACGCATCATCAACGAAGTAAAAGGTATCAATCGCGTAGCCTACGATATCAGCTCAAAACCGCCGGCAACTATTGAATGGGAATAATTTGACCTAAAACAACAATCTTTATAAATCATACAAAACGCTCAAAATCAATTTGTTATAAATATAATTTTACTAACAAAAACATTTTGCATATCTTTATGGAACAATAATTGTTTTTCTTTATAAAAAAAATGAATATGAAAACATGGTATATCATCTTAACCGTTTTATTTTTGACCGGTTGCGGAACGCAACAAAAAACAACCGAAATGAACCAAGAATTGTCTTTTAAAACCATTGCGCAATCATCACTTTACGGCAATGGAAAAGAAAAAATACAAAAAGGTATTTATACAATTAAAAGCCTGACAGAATGGAATAATTTGTTAGAAAAAATGAACAAAGTCAATAATGAAAAGGAAAAAATGATTCCTTTGGAAATAGACTTTGACAAAAGCATGGTAATAGCTGTGTTTGACAATGTTTTAGGTAGTGGAGGGGTCAAAGTTCAAATTAATAAAATAGAAGAAACACCCGAACAAATTATTGTTTATGCCGGTCATAGCACTCCCATGGGATTTGCCACCATGGTGATGAATCAACCCTATCATTTGGTGCTGACTCAAAAATCGGACAAACCCGTCAAATTATCGGGATTAAAATTATAATATCGAAACGAATTAACGCAACATCAACAACCTGATAAAGCGTTTTTTCCATTTGTCCGGCGGCAAATATCTTATCGGGACATCAAACCAAGTGCCACGCTTAACAACCGGTTTAGGTCTGCTAAAAGTTTCAAATCCGTAACGTCCGTGATACTGTCCCAATCCGCTTTTTCCCACACCGCCAAAAGGCAAGTTGTGGTTGATGATATGCACAATAGTATCATTAATCACGCCGCCACCAAAACCATATTTATCGATAAAATAATTTTGAACCGATTTGTCATTTGAAAAAATATAAAAAGCCAAAGGATTTGGGTGTTGTTGCAAAACAAGTTCCATTTCTTCCGTATTTTGATAACTTATTACGGGCAATATCGGTCCGAAAATTTCGTACTGCATCAAATCGCTTTGCAAAGAAGGATTAAGCACAATGGTAGGTTCCAAATACAAATCATTTTCATCATGCCGTCCTCCCGATACAATATTTTGACCTTCCAAAGTCTTGACCAAACGTCGCCAATTGTTACGATTGATAATACGCGGATAGTATTCGCTTAGTTGCGGATTATCACCATAAACAGCAATAATTTCTTTATGAAGCAAATTGATAAACTCATTTACCGATTTTTGGTCAATTAAAACATAATCGGGTGCGATACAAGTTTGTCCGGCATTGAGAAATTTGCCCCAAACAATACGCTTGGCGGCAAGTAACAAATCGGCAGTTGCATCGATAACAACCGGACTTTTACCTCCTAACTCCAAAGTAACGGGTATAAGATGACGAGCCGCAGCTTCATACACATATTTTCCGACCTGTGTACTTCCCGTAAAAAAAATATAATTCCAAGGCAACCGAAGTAATTCTTGCGAAGTTTTGGCATCACCCTGCACGACACTGACATGTTCGGGTGGAAAAACTTCTTGCAAAATTTTTTCAATAACCCTCGAAGTATGTACACTGTATTCCGAAGGTTTTAAAACCACCGTATTGCCAGCTCCAACGGCATTGATTAAAGGAATTATAGATAAGTTAAAAGGATAATTCCAAGGGGCTATAATCAATACATTGCCATATGCTTGACGATATATTTTAGCCGACGACGGAAAATTTAACAAACTCGATTTAACGGTTTGCGGCTTGGACCATTTATTAAGTTTCTTGATATATAAATTTAATTCATTGATTACTACCCCTATTTCCGATGTCAGTGTTTCAAATTCATGCTTTTTAAAATCGTTATGTAAAGCTTCCGTTATTTCGGTTTCATAAGCCAAAATAACTTGCTTAAGTTTTTTCAATTTTTGTATCCTGTAACTTATCTGTTGCAGTTTAAGAGTTTGAAAAAAAGAATGTTGTGCCTCAAAAATGGTTCTATACATTTATATTTTCTTTTTTAAAGACAAAGGTTTTACGGTTTGTCTCCGTTTTAAACGCTTAACCGGTTCGGGAATATCTTTTTCAAAAGGCATTTTTACCGGCAAACTGTCTTTTTGTGCGCTGAGTAAGCTGTCGCGGGTTAATATTTCTTCGAATTCGTCATAACTTCTGTTATAAATCTTCATTTGCTGTATGGCACTGTTCAGACTTCTTACAATGGCATTGAATGTTTTGGCAATAGTATCCTTTTCGGGTTTGTGTTTATGCAATAAAAAATCGAGTTTTTTGGTATTGACCTCCGCCAAAATCAAGCGACTTTTTACGGCAGCAGTATCAATTTTACTTTTAAAACGTCGCACTTTGAGTTGTTGAA
This sequence comes from Flavobacteriales bacterium, assembly GCA_027065715.1. Taxonomy (GTDB): domain Bacteria; phylum Bacteroidota; class Bacteroidia; order Flavobacteriales; family Flavobacteriaceae; genus WGBX01. The sequence goes on along the minus strand of JAMONO010000137.1, from coordinate 2,238 downwards.
AGAGCTTGAGATTTTTTTGTGTATGATCTATCAATTCGTCAAGCGAATAGGTATCGGCATCAAAACTTTCTATTAATTTGACAAAAGCCGTATTTTTTTCAACTTCATTTTTAATATCATCAATAGGCAAAAGCCTTTCTTGACGTTTTATGAATATGATATTTTTTTTATTGTTTTTTTGCGTAGTTTTTACCGGCGACTTCTTTTCATTTTTACAAGCCGAATTTATTAATAATAAAATTCCAAAAAAAATAGCTGCTAATCTCTTCATACTTGCAAATTAATCAAAAAAAATGAATATGAATATCAAATTTATGATATAATTAGTATTTTTTTACGACTAAATCAATTATATTTGCTATACATCCCAACAAGCAAAACAAATATGAAAAATATATTGGTAATAGGAGCTAACGGACAAATCGGAACCGATTTGGTAGCTGCGTTACGTCAAAAATACACACCGCAACGAGTTATTGCTTCCGACATCAAAGAACCTACTCGATTTGATGCACATTTTAAACTGCTGGATGCCACGGACAAAGAAGCGGTTCGACAAATATTAATCGATTTTGATATAGACGAAGTTTATTTAATGGCGGCTATTTTGTCTGCCAGTGCCGAAAAAATACCCGACAAAGCATGGGAAATCAATATGAAAGTATTGTTCAATGCTTTGGAACTTTCAAAAGAAGGTTTTATTAATAAATTGTTTTGGCCCAGCTCAATTGCTGTTTTCGGACCTCATACACCCCGTATCGATACACCGCAATATACCGTAATGGATCCCAATACGGTTTACGGCATCAGCAAACTTGCCGGTGAACGTTGGATTGAATACTACAACAATCATTATGATGTGGACGTTAGAAGTGTGCGTTACCCCGGTATAATCAGTTGGAAAACCCTGCCCGGAGGCGGAACAACCGACTATGCCGTTGAAATTTTTCACGAAGCCTTACAAAACAGACATTATACGTCTTTTTTAGCACCCCACACTCGTTTACCCATGATGTATATGCCCGATGCCATTGAAGCAACCATAAACATTATGGAAGCTGACAAAGAAAAATTACGCATAAAAAATTCGTATAATATTGCAGGTATTAGTTTTACCCCCGAAGAATTGGCAACTGCCATTCAACAATACTTACCCGATTTTAGTATCGATTACCAACCCGATTTCAGACAAGCCATAGCCGAATCGTGGCCGGAAAGTATCAATGATGCTTATGCTTTTAAAGACTGGCATTGGCATCACAAGTACGACTTAGATGCTATGGTGCGTGATATGTTACAAAACCTGTCAAACAAATATCCCAAAGAAGAAAGTTTGTTGTTATAATACCAAATCGGTTATAAAAACAAATTGAGACGCCTAAACAAACATGGTTTTTTAAGGCGTCTCAATATTACAATGTATATTTGGATAAACTTACGTGTTGTCCACAATAATAAAAGTTGAAAAGTGATGCAAAATGTTTATTTTTATGGTGTTAAAAAAGAAAAATTAACATTAAAAAACATTACTTTTAGGGTAAAAATACAAAAAAAATAATAACAAAATTAAAAACATAAAACGTTCATTTTCAGCAGGTAAAATAACCCAATATTCAGGTCTTGTTTGGCTAGCAAATTTCATAAAAAACATCAATTGGAGAAACAATTCGATAATATGTTTCCAACAAGACGATATAATGCCACTAAATTTTCCAACACACAAGTTCTTCTGTCATTTATCTTTGGATTTTTTTCGGGAATTAAAAGAATTTCACGTATTTCAAACTTTACCCAAGATGAGTTGGTTAAATCTTTGTTGAATTTATCTACGAGAATAAACAAAGATGCCTTGTCAAATCGATTAAAAAAGTTAGGAGAAACAGGCGCAAGAAAATTAAGATATTTTCAATTACAATTTAACGCAAAATTTTTTAGAAAAATCTCAATTAGAACAAATTACATTAGACGCTGATTCCACCGTTATGCTTTCTTACGGCAATCAGCAAGGAGCCTAGAAAGAATACAACTCACAAAAACCGGGAGCAAAATCATATCATTCGCTATTGGTTTTTGTGTCTGAATTAAAGTTCGGTAAAGAATGAAATATACAAAACTACGAACTACAAACTACGAACTCCAAATAATAAATTACGAATTACGAATGAAAAATTAAAAATTACAAACTACACACTACACACTACGAACTACAAACTACGAACTACAAATAATAAATTACGA
>JAMONO010000136.1 GCA_027065715.1 Flavobacteriales bacterium | reverse complement strand
TTAATAAAAATTGGGGTTGATACAAATGTCCGCCGAAAAAAATACCTTCTTTAAACTGATATTGTCCTTGTAATATAGCTTGACGAAACAATTTGATACCTTTTTGTTTAACTTTTACAAGCGTTTTTAACAAAAAAAGTATTTTTTCGCCTATTCGATAGCGGTATGGACCTTTGGGAATTAAAAAATCAGCCATTTCGGCATAGGCTTTATTTCTATTTTGAACTTCCACTCTAAAATCAAAAACACCGGGTAGAAAATTGCGGTTCAAATCGACGTTATTTTCGTTTACCCTTCTGAAATATTTATGTCCGTAAGGATTGATTATGTGGATAAAAAGGATAGGATACTTGGGTTGTATAAATTCTTTTTTTCCGGTTTTGAGATTGGTTTTTAATAAAAAATTATCGATAATCATATTTTGAATAGCCGAGCCGGTATAGCCTTCAATACCGTGAACCCCCGATGTTATTATCAGTAACTTATTGTCTTTTTTGCCGGGTACAAATAATGAGTCGGTGTACATGCCGTCGATATTATCGGGAGGCATCATGTGAGAATCGGCTTCGATGCTCGGGTAGAGTTTTTTTAACAATTCAACTCTTTCTAAAAAATCATAATGAGATTCGTCATAAGAATTTCTAAAATATTTCATTTAGTTTTTTGTTAAGGTCATGACTGTAAAATTAACATTTTTTTTTATAATTTGATTTTTTTCGAAGAAAAATAGTGTAATTTTGAAGCCGTTTAAACACAATTTAATGAACCAAACTACAATTTATTTGATAATTGTCTCTTATTTGACAGGTTTTTTATTTTTGTTGCTGATTAGGTGGTATGACAAATATGACCGTGAACCTTTATGGCGATTGATATTTTTTTCTTTTTTAGGCGGTTTGTCGGCGATTTTGATAGCCAGTTTTATCTATTTGTTTGTGCATCCCAAATTTAATTTTGAAGATGCCATACTCAAAATAGGCAGTGTCGAAGAGTTTTCCAAACTGATTACGCTTTTTGTATTGTATAAAATTATCCAAAAAGAATTTGACGAAATAGTCGATGGTATTATTTATGTAGCGGCGGTTTCTTTGGGTTTTTCGGTTATCGAAAATATTTTTTATGCCATGCATGCTCCGTATCCTTATGCTTTGTTGTTTAAACGTTTTTTGTTTGCAACCATTGGACATATTTCTTTTTCGGTTTATATGGGGATAGCTTTTTATGTGCATAAAAAAATTCAATCAAATTATACCGGTTTGCTGTTGGCTTTTGTGCTTTCAACTTTGGCACACGGTTTATATGACGGCGTGTTGTTTGAACCCGAGTTGATAGGCTTGTTTTTGCCTGTATATTTGTTATTGATTTATTTTCAGTTTAGGTTGTTAAAAGTGGCTTATGCTTTTTCGAAGATGAAGTTGCCTTTCAAACCGGAGAATTTTGTTCAAACCGGTAGTTATAAAAATATTAAATGTTGTAATTGTAATTATACCAAAGCCGAAACCTTGCTATTTGATAATCGAATTGTTTATCGTTGTGAAAATTGTAATCATATAATTTTGGAAAAGAATTTGTTTGAAAAACTACTCAAATATTATCGTCCCAAATTTTTAAAAAAATATTGGTTTACCCGAAAATATCAAGAAGAAATTATTGTTTTTAATAAGAAAGAAACGGCTATTTATGATGCCGAAAAACAACGAATTAATGCACCTGTACATGATTTGCATGTTTGGTTTCAAACCGAGAATTGCAATGATTTGAAACAATATTTGCAGACCCTTGAAGGAAGAGTTTTTAAACAGTTGGGATTTAAATATCTTGTAAAAAAATAAATATGAAACGAATTTTTTTAGGTAGTTTTGTAAAGGAAAAACCGCTTTACGATTTGTTTGAACATGTTCAAGTTGTTTTTAATCGGGAAACTTTGATAAAGTGGACACGCACACCGGAAAATTTGCACTTAACCTGGCACTTTTTCGGCGAAACACCTTTGAAAAAAATATATCAAATACAAGAAGCTTTGTATGATGTATTGGATAAGCAATTTATTGTTGACGTGCATATTACGGGAATTGATTTTTTTAATAGAAGGAACAAACCGGCAGTTTTGTATGCCGTTCTATCCGACAGTAGCGGGCGGTTGCAACACCTATTTGACCAAATTCAGCATCAATTATATGTCCATCAATTGATACAACAACCTGCCGAGCGATTTGTTCCGCATATTACTTTGGGACGTATCAAAAAAGTATCGTCGAACTTTTACGATGTTTTAAAAGTTACCAATGAACAATTTCAATTCATTGCCGTAAAAATTGTGATTCCGCAAATAATTGAAAGTATTTTGACACCTCATGGAGCTTTGTATAAACCATTCAAAATTTAATTTTTATATTTACAAACAAAATTGTTTATGAAAGCATACCTCAAACTATTACAACATATTTTAGACAACGGTGTGAATAAGTCGGACCGAACCGGTACCGGTACCCGCAGTGTTTTCGGGTATCAAATGCGTTTTGATTTGCAGGAAGGTTTTCCGTTGGTAACAACCAAAAAAGTACATCTAAAATCGATTATACATGAACTGTTGTGGTTTTTAAAAGGTGATACCAATATTAAATATTTGCAAGAAAACGGTGTGCGTATTTGGAACGAATGGGCAGATGAAAACGGCGATTTAGGACCTGTTTACAGTGCCCAATGGCGCAATTGGAATAACGACGGTATTGACCAAATTGCGCAAGTGGTTGAAACTTTGAAAAAAAATCCCGATAGCAGACGCATGTTAATATCGGCATGGAATCCTTCGGTGATGCCCGATACTTCCAAAAGTTTTGCTCAAAATGTAGCCGAAGGCAAAGCCGCTTTACCGCCTTGTCATGCTTTTTTTCAATTTTATGTGGCTAACGGAAAATTATCATGTCAAATGTATCAACGTAGTGCCGATGTATTTTTGGGTGTTCCATTTAACATAGCTTCTTATGCTTTGCTAACCATGATGATGGCACAAGTTACGGGTTTGCAACCGGGCGAATATATACATACTTTTGGTGATGTGCATATTTATAACAATCATTTTGAACAAGTTAAATTGCAATTGAGTCGTAAACCTCGTCCGCTACCCGTAATGAAACTTAATCCGGAAGTAAAATCGATATTTGATTTTAAATATGAAGATTTTACTTTGGAAAATTACAATCCGCATCCGGCTATTAAAGCCAAAGTTTCGGTTTAATCTATCTGTTGTACCAGCTTATCGGCTTTTATTTGTGCCTCTTGTATGATCAAATCGGCTTTGCTACGGGCTTCCGATTCGAGTTTGTTAGCTTTTTTATAGGCTTCTTTTTTGATTTTTTTTGCCAAAGCTTCGGCAGCAAGTTTTTTAAACGGGTCGTTACCGGCTTTTTTTATTAAATCATTTGCTTGTTTTTCGGCTTCGGCTCTGATTTTGTCGGCTGCTTTTTTGGCTTCGGATTTTATTTTATCGGCTTGTATGCGAGCTTTTGCCATGAGTTCATCGGCTTTTTTTTGCGCTTCGGCTTTGGCTTTGAGTTTGGCATCGTCTATTGCTTCTTCAACTTTTTGTTGCACGGCTTGGGTTATAATTTCTTGGGTTGTTTGCCCTTCGGTGCCGGCTATAACCGGTATAATTTTGGGGCGGGTTATGTCTCCTGTGATTTTAAATTGCATTTTAATAATATCACCCAAATCGGCTTTTAATCCGAGTTTATCCAGTTTGCCAACCAAGCCTTCCAAAATTTGATTGGCTTTTCCGCCGAGCATTTGACGGGGAATATCCATGTTTAAAACTAAATTTATTTTTTGATCCACACTTACATTTCCTTGTAAACCGGAGCGGATTTGATTGATGTGAAATTGAAACGGTCTTATCGACAAATTTCCTTTGTCAATTTCAAATTGAGCTTTAATTTTATCTACTTTTGGTTTTGATAAAGCTTTGATTTTAAGCATATTGCCAATTTTTTTTATCACATCTATACCTCCGATTTCAATGGGATCCGTTTTGAGCATACCTTTGGCGTCCAAAGTGTTAAATATCGGATTCATTTGCGAATCCAGTGCAACTTTTAAATTGATGTCGGTAAACATATTGCCCTGTATTTTGTTCATAACGGGCACATAATTTTTTATCATATTTACCTTTTGTGCCGATTGGGCTATCGAAACCTTTTCCATGGACAAGTTCATGGCGGTTTGTGCTTGTGGTTTTGAGGTGTCATAGATACCTTTAAGTTTTATGTTACCCCCCATAGTCTTCATTAACACGGTTTCTAAAACAGTTTTTCGATCTTTTACTTTTACGGTTCCTTTTACGCGGTTCAAGTCCATGTCTTTGTAACGAACTCTGTCGGCATCGGCTTTAAAAACAAGGTTTAAATTATCGGGTATTTTTATAAGCGACATTTGTGTGCTGTCTGTGGTTGTCTCATCGGTTTGTGCCGTCATAAACTCGTTCATATCCAAATAATCGGAGTGCATATCAAAACGGGCTTTTAATACTTTGTCTTTTTGAATAAAATAGGTGATATAGTTTTCTATTTTTCCATTGATATGAAAATCGCTTTTTCCGACTTGACTGTCAAAATTTTGTAAACTCAAAGCTTGTGGATTAACCAACAGTTGGGCCTTATTAATTTTAACGTCATATTTTAAAGAATCGGAGATGTATTCCATTTGGTCAAGATTGAAATGACCTTCGGCAACAAACTTATCATAAACTTGTTTTTCGATAGCCGAACTACGACCTTTCAATTTAAAATCGGCATCTAGTTTTCCGGTTAGTTTTTTAATATGAGGCAGATAAACGGCTTGTTTTATTTTGGACAAATCCATTAAGCTTTTAAAATGTGTGTCGATATACGGGTCGGTCATCGGGTTTAGAACAGACAAGCGTCCGTCAGTTGCACTTCCTGCAATAACAAAATGGATTTTGGGTATATCAATACGTGTTTTATCCAAGTTGTTTCCTCCCGGAAAATCTATTTTTGTACTCAAGTTAATGTTTTCAACCGCTTGGGGCAAATCGTTGTATTTTATTTTTCCGTTTTTGATGATAAAATCCACACCATAAGCAGGGTAATTCTTTTCGTTAAAGATACCTTTTACAAAACCTTTGAGTTTGGCGGTTCCTTCGGCATGAATGCCTTTCAGGTCGGGCATATAGGTCTTGGGAACCAACGACAATAATTCGGTCAGACTGTTTTGACGAGTGGCATAGTCAATATCCATTTCAATATCGTTATTTTTGAGCGCTATCATCAAATTTGCCGTTAAACCCAATTCGTTTAGATGTATGTCGGCATCTTTGACCGTATATTTGCTAAATTCGTCTTCAATAAGCAATTGATTGTTAATTTGCGTGCGAGCATTATTAATATAATGTATGTCGTCAAAAATAACATCGAGGGTATCAATCGATGTTTTCATATTTATCGTATAATCGTTTTGTCGAATAATACCGGCGCCTTGTTGTTGTAACTTTTTGATTTTCAGATATATATTTGAGCTCTTGTCAAGGTATGAAAGATTGGCGTTGTCAATATGGTATTTTTCAATTTTTATGGCAAAATCGGTTTTCTTTTGCGGTATGTCCGAATTTGTGGTGTCAGGTTTAACAATGTCATAGTTGGCTTTACCGTTTTTTAAAACTTTAATATTGATATCTGCACCGGATATACCTATTTTTTTGATTTCCAAATCTTTGTTAAAAAACATTTTTTTGGCATCTAAACTTGTCGAAAACCGGTCTATTTCAACCAAACGCACCCCTTCAAATTCATTGATTCCGTCAATGGTAAAATGTTTTATTTTGACATGCAAATTGGGAAAATCGGACAGTAAGGATAAACTTAAATCGTCGTAATCAATCTTTGCCTTAACTTTACTGTTAATTTCGTTTTTGATGAATTGTTCTATATCATCTTTCAAAAAATACGGAACGGCAATAAGTGTAACAATTAAAACAAACAATAAGCTAAATGCAATTTTTAATATTTTTTTCATTTTCAAATTAAATTTATAAAGCAAATTTAAGGATTTTATTTCATTTTCTACGGTGGTCGTATTATTATTTAGAATGGTTCTAAATATTATATTTTTATGGGTAAATGTCATTTTTTCTATATCTTTGGCACTGATAAAAAAAATGTTAAAAAAAATTAATATAATCTTAACTCTTATGAAAAAAAGAAAGATGATTTTGAGATTTGATTCGCTTACAAAAAGCGGATTAATGTTGCTGATGTTTTTATCGTTTTCAATTTTTGCCAACGGTAACGACATAAGCGGCAAGGTGAGTTTGGGACAACATTTGGTTGCCGCCGGTGTTCATCAAGTAGCAACGGCAACTATTCCGGCTCAGGGTCAAAAGGCGTCTGCCGAAAGCCCTTCGAAAGAAACGGCACATGTTTCAGCCGATTATGACAAAATCGACCCCGAATTTACCGGTATTGGTCCCGGCAACAACAGACTACCATTTATCATTGCACTGGTAGTTTTTTTATTGGCTACCGTTATGGGTAGAAGAAAAAACTGCAAGTTTAAAAAAGTAATGATGCTGGTAGCCTTTTTGGCAGTTGCTTACATTGGCAAG
>JAMONO010000135.1 GCA_027065715.1 Flavobacteriales bacterium | reverse complement strand
CGAAAAATTGCTCAAACTCAAAGATATGATGAACACGAATACAGGGAGAGAATTGGCAGAAAAAAGACATCGGTTTATGGAAGATTTTCTAAAAGAATTTTATGAGGAATGGGAGGTGTAAAGTCTAAATGACAAACAAAATAGTCCAATATCTTGTGCCGAAATTTATTAGAAGAACTTGTTATGAATCGAAACTATTTGTATGTCTATAGAAAGATTTTGAACACCACTTTTGGTCCTGTTTAATTAAAATACTTCGTTTTTTGTTATTGCGATTGAAAACAAATATCAAAAACCGAACTATGAAGCAAATTATCCGAGATAAACAATTAAAAACTGTTGTTACAAAATATATTTTAGCGTAATACATGCCCGATTAATTTAGAATGTTTGCCTCATTCAAAGTATTTCTAACACTGTAAATACTAAAAAATTATTGTAAATTTGTCGGCACTCAAAAACAATTTTTCTTATGAGCCCTTTGTTTATTTTAACCATTATTGCTTTGTATTTTTTGGTTCTAATCGGCATATCTTTTTTTACCGGTCGTGAAGACAGCAATGAAGTTTTTTTTAGAGCCAAACGTCAAGCTCCTTGGTATTTGGTTGCTTTTGGTATGATAGGAGCTTCGCTTTCGGGAATTACTTTTATATCGGTTCCGGGGTGGGTTGAGACTCAAGGTTTTGCTTATTTGCAAATGGTTTTGGGATTTGTAGTGGGTTATTTTGTCATTGCTCATGTTTTGTTGCCGTTGTATTACAAAATGAATTTAACTTCCATTTATCAATATTTGGAAGAACGTTTTGGAACCACTACACATAAAACCGGTTCGATTTTGTTTTTGATTGCAAGAATTGCGGGAGCTTCATTGCGATTGTTTTTGGTGGCAGGTGTTATGCAACTGCTTATTTTTGATGAACTAAATGTGCCGTTTGCTGTTACGGTAGCCATTACCATATTGCTTATTTGGATTTATACTTTTAAGGGGGGCATTAAAACCATTATTTGGACAGATACCTTGCAAACCGCTTTTATGCTGATGGCTTTGGTTGTATCGATATATTTGATAGCCGACAATTTAAATTTATCGTTTGGAGATTTGATAAAAAGTGTAAAAAACAGTCCTTATTCCAAAATTTTTCATTTTGAAGATTACAATGCCGGTAATTATTTTTGGAAACAATTTTTGGCGGGTATTTTTATTGCCATTGCCATGACAGGCTTGGATCAAGGTATGATGCAAAAAAATCTGACCGTAAAAAACCTCAAAGATTCACAAAAAAACATGTTTTGGTTTTCGTGGGCACTGTTGTTTGTCAATTTATTATTTTTATCGTTGGGTGTTTTGTTGCTGCTGTATGCCGACCATAATCATATCGATTTAAAAGCTATGCAAATAAGCGGAGATAAAATTTTTCCGTATATAGCCGTTAAGACCGATTTGGGATTGAGTGCCGCCATCTTTTTTGTTTTGGGTTTGATAGCGGCGGCTTATTCGTCGGCAGATTCTTCTATGACGGCTATTACAACTTCATTTAGTTTGGATATTTTGCAAATAGACAAAAAATATCCACCCCGACAACAAAAAAAAATCAGAAAGTTGGTGCATATCGGTATATCGGTTTTTTTTGTATTTATTTTAATACTTTATCATGAAATAATAACCGATAAAAGTATTATCAATTCTATTTTTAAATTTGCCGGATATACCTATGGACCGCTGTTGGGTTTGTTTGTATTCGGGTTGTTTACCAAATATTCAGTCAAAGACAATTGGGTTCCTTTGGTGGTGGTTGTTTCACCTGTTTTAACTTATTTTGTAGCTGTTTTGCCCGAAAATATGGGGTGGAAATATCGATTTGGTTTTGAACTTTTGCTTATCAATGCGGCTTTAACATTTTTGGGACTTTGGCTGCTTCGAAAAAGCAAATCTACAACTTCGTCACAAGTTTAAAAAATAGTATCTTTGTTTTATGGAAACAAAAAGACAAAAACGTATAGCCAAAATTATACAAATGGATTTAGCCGAAATTTTGCAAGGTGAAGTCCGTAAAGGGGGTATAAAAAATTTGATAATAACCGTTTCAAAAGTAAAGGTAACCCCCGACCTCAATCAAGCAAAAGTATATGTAAGTATTTTTCCTTCCGAAAAAGCCGAAAATTTACTCAAAGCTTTGCAATCCAATGCCAAGCTGATTAAGCATGAAGTGGCACAAAGAGTAAAACACCAATTGCGTAAAATGCCCGATTTGATTTTTTTTAGAGACGATTCTTTGGATTATATTGATAAAATTGACAGTGAACTCAAAAACGGTGAAAACCCGATTGATTAAAAACAGGTTGTTTTGAATGCGGTTCAATACATAGCCCGTAGGTATTTGTTTGCCAAAAGCGGCAACAATGCCATTAATATTATTGTAAAAGTTGCTTCTTTTGGCGTAATGATGGTTGCGGCAGCCTTTATTATTGTCCTTTCGGGATTTTCGGGTATTCGAACTTTTAATCTTGACTTGATAAAACTTACCGATCCCGAACTCAAAATAATCCCTAAACAAGGCAAAACCTTTATTTTTTCCGACCGTTTGGAACAAATTTTAAAAAATGAAAAAAATATAAGTTCTTTTTCCAAAGTTATTGAAGAAAAAGTTTTTATAACCTATAACGAGAAACAAAAAATTGCCAAAATAAAAGGAGTTGATACCAATTATTATAAGGTTATTCCGTTAGATTCGGCACTTTTTGCAGGACATTTACCACAAAGTAACAGCAATGAATTGCTTATGGGAGTGTCTTTGGCAAACGAATTATCGTTTGTGCTATCGGGCAATAGTTTTGAAACCATTCAACTTATGGTACCAAAACCCGGAAAAGGTTTAATAACAGATCCTCGAAAAGCTTTTCACAGCAAATATTTTATCCCGGTAGGTATATATCAAACCACGTCCGACCATGACCGAACCTACTTATATACCGACCTGAGTGCTACTCAAAGTTTATTGCACTATAAACCCCGTCAAATTTCGGCAGTTGAAATTAAATTACTTTCTCCGATGTTAGTGGAACAAGTTCAAAATAATTTGCAAAAAAAACTGCATAAAGATTTTGTTGTAAAAAACAGAAAGGAACAAAACAGACTGATTTATAAAATGTTAAATACCGAAAATTTGATGGTGTATTTTATTTTTGCCCTTATCTTGCTTTTGGCTTTATTTAATATTATCGGAACAATTATTATGATAATCATAGATAAAAAAGAGCACATTCAAACTTTACGTGTGTTGGGTTTGCAGTTGTCCGAAATAAAAAAAATCTTTATGCTGCAAGGTTTTTTGATGATTTTTTTAAGTGGATTGATAGGTTTGTTTTTTGGATTAATTTTGATTTTTGTCCAAATGAAAACACCATTTTTATATATACCGCAAACCAACATGCCATATCCTGTCGAAATACATATCACCAATATTTTTTGGGTAATATGCACCCTGTTTTTTATGGGTGGAATTTCTACCTACATAGCTGTGTTGAGTCTTAATCGTTCTTGATTTTATTTTAGAAAAACTTATACTTCTGATTGTAACAAACAATTTTATATATCGTTATTTGCATAAAATATCTTCTTATTTATGCAAACAATTCTACAAGTAAATAATTTGACCAAAAAATTTGGAAATTTGACAGCCGTGGACGGTCTTAGTTTTCGTATTGAAAAAGGTAAGGTTTACGGATTATTAGGACCTAATGGAAGCGGCAAATCCACTACCTTGGGCATGATCTTAAATGTGGTGAACAAAACAACGGGAAATTTTTTGTGGTTTGAAGGTAAAATATCACCCCAACAAGCTCTAAAAAAAATAGGAGCTCTAATTGAACGCCCCAATTTTTATCCGTATATGACTGCGCGTCAAAATTTGGAATTGGTTTGTAAAATCAAAGAGATAAACAATGACGGCATTCAGCAAAAATTGGAAATGCTGAATTTGGCAGACAGACAACACGACAAGTTCAAAACTTTTTCGTTAGGTATGAAACAACGTTTGGCTATTGCTTCCGCTCTGCTTAACAATCCGGAACTGCTTATCCTTGACGAACCGACCAATGGCTTGGATCCCAAAGGAATTCACGAAATGCGAAATATCATTCGGCAAATAGCTCAAACAGGCAAGACCATTATATTGGCATCACATTTACTCGACGAAGTCGAAAAAGTGTGCGACGAAGTGATTGTTTTGCAAAAAGGACGAAAAATTTATGAAGGAAAAGTGCATGAAATGACCCGTCAAAACAGTTGGTTTGAAATAGAAACCGGTGATATACAAAAAGCCTTGCAATTGCTCGAAAAATATGCTCATATTTCAAAAGTCAAGCAAGAATATGACAGATTGCTCGTGTATTTGGATAAAGATATATCCGGCAAAGAAATCAATCGCTATCTGGCACAAAACGGGTTGTATGTTGATAGTATAATAAAACGGAAACCCGGTTTGGAAACCGGTTTTTTACAAATAACAAGTTAAAACATATCCATATAAAAAAATATACCCGATGAAAAGATTACTGCAAATAGAACTATACAAGGTAAAGCATCATAAACTCAGTAAGGTGCTGTTTATTTCATACTTTGTATTGCTTACAGGAATATCTCTGATTGCCGCCATTAAGTTTAAGTTGGGAAATATTGAAGTGCATTTGGCGGAACAAGGAATTTTTAATTTTCCGTATATATGGCACTTCAATACTTGGGTAGCTGATTTTCTCACTTTTTTCTTGGCTATTATCGTAGTTTCTATGGTTACCAATGAATATTCGTATCGCACCCTCAAACAAAATTTAATAGACGGTTTAACCAAAAAAGAATTTGTTTTGTCCAAATTTGTTTTTTTAATCGTTTTATCTTTGACAGCGACTGTTTTTGTGTTTGTTATGAGTTTGATATTGGGTTTGCGTTATTCCGATTATACCAGTTTGGGCATCATTTTTTCCGAGACATATTTTTTGCCGGCATTTTTTCTTAAACTACTTGGTATATTTACTCTTATTATGTTTTTGGGTTTTGCTTTTAAGCGTTCTGCCTATGCTTTGGGATTTTTCTTTATTTGGCTAATTGCGGAAGGAATAATTTACGGATTGTTACGTTGGGAGTTTTTCGATAAAGAAACAGCTCGAAAGTTGATGTCCTTTTTTCCGTATCAAGCTGCTAAAAACATTTTGCCCGAGCCTGTTTCGCGTTTAAGTGCTGCCAAAAACATAGGCAAACAAATTGGAGAAAATTTTGATACTTTTACAGGTATTCCTATTGAAAATTTTATTATTTTGATAATTTGGATTGCTACATTGGTATATTTTTCATATTTTATTTTGAAAAAAAGAGATCTGTAAATAAAATATTTTTTCAATTAACGTCTTTACATTATATTTGTTACCTAAAACAAATAATTCAATTATTAATGAAAAATTTTCTTTTACTGTTAACTATATCATTTTCTTTTACAATTTATGCACAATATGAAGCGGCTCACTGGTTTTTTGGTGATCATGCCGGCTTGGATTTTTCTGGTGGCAGTAATCCCGTCCCGGAGCCGGGTAGCCAAATAGTTACCGAAGAAGGCTGTTCATCTATATCAACACCATGCGGTGATTTGGTTTTATATACCGACGGAGAAACCGTATGGAATGCCAATCATCAGGTTATGGTTAATGGAACGGGTTTGTTGGGAGATTATTCTTCAACCCAATCCGGTATAGTTATTCCCAAACCTTTTGACGATACGGTTTATTATATCTTTACCGTTGACGATGCTTATAATGATCCTTCTACCTCAGGAATGTGTTATTCCAAAGTGGATATGACTTTGGGTGGAGGGTTAGGCGGTGTTGATACCAATGAAAAGAACGTGAATTTGGTGCAACATGCCAGTGAAAAGGTAACAGCGGTTGCCAGTGACGACGGCAGTTATATTTGGGTGATTACTTTTGCGCCTGTTTCATCCAGTACAACCGCTCCTTATGCAAATTCCATATATGGCAATTATAATACATTTTATGCTTTTAAAGTTACCAATGCCGGAGTAAATCCTGTTGCTGTGGTTTCTACGGTAAATGTGTCCGTTAGCACGGGGGCGGGATATATGAAGGTTTCTCCCGACGGTTCCAAACTTGCCATTGCCAATATGAATGACGGAAATGCTTACATAATGGATTTTGATGTTACAACCGGTATTGTTTCCAATCCGCAATTATTACACAATAATTTTAGTGCGAATGAGCCTTATGGTTTGGAATTTTCACCCGACAGTTCCAAACTGTATATCAGCAACAGAAATGACAGATTGGTTCAATATGATATTAATAACAACAATTCGGCTTTATTGATAAATTCACAACCCAATTTCCGTTCGGCTTTGCAGTTGGGAATCGACGGCAAAATTTACCAAACACATACTTTAAATTACGGAACAGGTAGTAATAAAATGAGTTATATTGATAGTCCGAATGAGTTGGGAACCGCTTGTAATTATAATTATCTTGGCATCACCCTGCCTTCGGGGATGGTTTGTCATCAGGGGTTACCTCCTTTTATTCAATCCTTTTTTTCTCAAATAAATGCACCTAATCCAACAACTGATGTATTGAAT
>JAMONO010000134.1 GCA_027065715.1 Flavobacteriales bacterium | reverse complement strand
GAACAAACCGTATTGGCAGACGAAAAAGTCAAAAGCCTTTTGGAAGGCAAACAATTGATTAAAGTAATTGTAGTTCCCGGAAAAATTGTAAATTTAGTGGTAAAATAAAAAAATCGATATATGTTATCAAAAAAAGTAGAAAACGCCTTAAACGAACAAATCAATGCCGAATTTTTTTCAGCATATTTGTATCTTTCGATGTCCGCTTATCTCAATGACATCAGTTTAACCGGATTTGCCAATTGGATGCGAGCCCAATATGAAGAAGAAAAATTTCATGCCATGAAAATGTATGATTACGTATTGGAACGCGGCGGTAAAGTTAAACTCGAAGCCATTGCGGCACCTAAACACGACTGGAACGACATCATTGATGTTTTTGAAGATGTTTTAAAACACGAACAACACGTAACCCGATTAATCAATGATTTAATGAGTTTGTCAATTGACGAAAAAGACCATGCCACCGTTAATTTTTTGCAGTGGTTTGTCGATGAACAAGTAGAAGAAGAAGCCACGGTTTCGGATATTTTGGCACAACTCAAATTGGTCGAAGGCAAAGGCAGTGGTCTTTTTATGCTCGATAGGGAAGCCGCACAACGTAAATTTAGCGAACCGGCGGAATAACAACACATGAAAACGCAGCAAAAAATAATGATTTTCAGGTTTTCCGCCATGGGAGATGTCGCTATGACAGTGCCGGTTATCAAAGCGCTCAGGTATGCTTATCCCAATGTGAAAATCATAATGGTATCCCGAAGTTTTTATGCTCCCATGTTTCGCAACATAGACCGACTGACATTTGTCGGTATAGACTTTAAAAACGACTATAAGGGTTTATGGGGGTTATATCGGTTGTATCATAAACTCAAAAAATTTGAACCTACTGCCATTGCCGACCTACACGATGTTTTACGCACCAAAATTTTGAGATTATTTTTTAAAATCGCCGGTTACAAAATAGCCGTTATCGATAAAGGAAGGAGCGAAAAAAAAGCCCTTACCCGTTCCAAAAACAAAATATTCAAGCCTCTAAAATCGACCCACCGGCGTTATGCTGATGTATTTCGAGAGTTGGATTATATAATTGATTTAGAGGATTTTAAACCGAAAAAACCAAGCCTTTCAAATCAAGTTTCTTTGTTCTTAAAAACTTTTGAAGGCAAAAAACTTATAGGTATAGCTCCGTTTGCAGCACATAAAGGCAAACAATATCCGATTGACAAAATAAAAGAAGTCATAAAAGGGCTACGTACTCAATTACCCGATGCAGGCATACTGCTGTTTGGAGGCGGTAAACAAGAAAAAATAGAATTGGATAAACTCGAAGTCATAGACCGCAATCATATTGTCAATACAGCAGGTATTTTCGGTTTTGACGAAGAATTGCAACTTATATCAAAATTGGATATTATGCTTAGCATGGATTCGGGCAATGCGCACTTGGCAGCTTTATATGGTGTTCCCGTATTAAGCATCTGGGGTGCCACCCACCCTTATGCCGGATTTGCTCCCATTAACCAACCGACACAAAATCAAATTGTTGCCGACACAAAAAAATTTCCGCAATTGCCTACTTCCATATACGGCAACAAAACTTTTGAAAATTTTGAAAAAGTATGGGAAACCATTAAAGCCGAACAAATTGTCGATAAAATTGTCAATATTTTAAGTTGAATTTTCTTTATTTTGATATTCGTAAGGTTTCGATTAGATTTTATTCATTATTTCCAAAAAATCTTTCTTTTTGCTTTTTGCCAACGGCACATTGATTTTGTTAATCAACTCTACGTAACCCTCATTGATATATCCGGTTACAAATTTCAAATTGATAAGATGCGAACGGTGTGCTTGAAAAAAATTTTTACCGCGTAACAATTCGGCAAATTTTCCCAAGTTATATGAACTGAGATATTCTTTATTGTCTTTGCAAATTATTTTGGTGTAACCTTCCGCTCCTTCCAATCGAATAAGGTTATCGGTTTTGACAAATATAAAACCGTCTTGTGTAGGTATGGAAATGGTATTACTTTTTTGTGTAAGCAAATCGAGTAAAACTTTGTTGTTTTGTTTGGCTACTTTGAGTTGAATATTTTTTTTGGCTTTTTCAATAGCTTCGGCAAGCGCTTCCACATCAATGGGTTTAACAATATACCCAATGGCTGCATGCCTAATGGCTTGAATGGCATAATTGTCATAAGCGGTTACAAAAATGACTTCAAAATCGGGTTCGTCAAACTTGCTAAGCACGTCAAATCCGCTGAGCTTGGGCATGGCAATATCCAAAAAAACCAAATCGGGTTTAAGTTGTTTGATGCCTTCAATAGCTTTTTCGGGGTCTTGATAAGCTGCCGAAATATGTAAGCCGGAAAAATGTTTTTCGAGTTTTTTTTGAAGCATTATTAACGCTTTGGCTTCGTCGTCTATAATGATACAATTTATCATAATAAGTTTATTTTTAAAATTACTACGGTATTATACGGATCGTCGGATTGCGTGGTGTCCTTTATTTGATAAGAAATTTGCCACTTGCCCGATAAATTCAAAAGTTTTATTCGGTCTAACAATATTTGAGTGGAACGCGAAATATGTTTTTTTAACGAATTTTGATTGATTTCTTTTGACTTTTCAATCCCTACACCATCGTCTTTGATAATGACTTGATATGAATATTTACCTGTTTTATGAAACTCCAAACAAACGGTTCCTTTTCCTTTTTTATGAAAGATTCCATGATTAACGGCATTTTCCAATATGGGTTGCAAAAGCAAAGTCGGAATGGTGGTTCGACCAATATCCAGTGCCGGATCTATATAAAAACAATATTGAAAATTATCGCCAAAACGCATCTTTTCCAAATCAAGATACGATTTGAGCAAATCTATTTCTTGTTTGAGATATATGGTTTTTTGACGCGAAAATTCAAATATCATTCGTATCAAACGCGAAAAACGGATAAGATAAGTTTCCGATTTATCAAAGTTTTCATCATTGATATAATACAAAATGGCATTGAGCGAATTAAATACAAAGTGCGGATTCATTTGACTTCGCAAAGCATGTAGTTCAAATTCTGCCATTTGTTTCTGAGCCAAGAGTTTTTCTTTTTGTTTTTTGAGTTCTTTTTTGCGGGTAAAATAACCTATAAAAAATATCAGCCCCAAAGCAAACAATACAAACAAAAGTTTGGACACATCGCGTTGCCACCACAACGGCAAAATGGCAAACCGATAAGTTTTGACCAATTGTTGCCTGTACGGATTGGTAACCTTTATTTGCAAGGCATATTTGTCGGGTTGCAAATTGCTAAAATTAATACTTTTGGACTGAATTTCGACCCATTCGCTTTGCACCGGCAAAAGTTTGTAATAATATTTATTGTGTTCTTGCCCCGAATAATCGATAAGTCCGAAGTTGATAAGCAAACTGTTGTTGTTTTTATAATACACTTCATTGGTTATCGTATCGACTTTTGCGTCGTTGTATTTGATTGATTTGTAATAAATTTTTTTGATGGGAAATATTTCGGATTGATTTTTATCAACCGAAACAATACCACTGTAATTGGAGGTAAAAATTTTTTGACCGTGCACAACCACATGATTTACTTGATCGGAAATCAGACCGTCCGTTTTTCGTAATATTTTTTGAAGTTCGGGTTTGGTATTTAAACGATAAGCCAAAACTCCTTTTTCGCTGGCAAGCCAAAATTCGTTGTCCGAAACAAAAATATCATTAATCATTAAATCTTGCGTTTCGGCTATCAATTCGGGTGGGTTTACTCCGTCCCAAACATAAGCACCGTAACCTTCGGTTCCTATAATAACCTGACGATTGATTTGAGCAAGAGAAATAACCGACATTGTCGAACGATTGTTCCACTTGACCGGTTTTATATTCGTTTTGTCAATCACATACAAACCTTGCGGATTGCCGGCTAAAATACGTCCATCAAACCCCAACATCACGCGGGTTGATTTGACCGGTATAAGTGCCGTTTGTTTAAAATCTTGATTAAATATTTTGATTCCGGTATTGTCTCGAACGGCAAAACCGTTTTTAAAAAATATTCCGCTCTTTCCTACTCTAAAAAATTCACCCGATAGTTTATCGGTTCGAATAAAAGTTGTGTTACCTCCGAAAACGGCAAAATTGTTGTCATCGGAATACATGATGTCATACAGATATTCTTTAATGGGGTGAAATATCTCAAACTTTTGTTTTTTTTCGTCATATCGAAAAATACCTTGATTTAAAACACCTGCAAAAAGTTTTCCTTTGATTTTTTTAACAAATTGCACCATCTGCCCTTTTAAATACGGACGGGCATTTAAACTGTTTTTAGGAAAAAAATATATCCCGTTTGAAAAAGTAATTCCCCAAAAATTGCCTTGACTGTCTTTAATTGCGGAAAAAATATGCAAATTTTCGGGAAAACGAAATACATCTTGCAATTGATAATGGGAATTTAATTTTGCCCAAAAATTTTTTGATGATATTTGGATACCGTTAGGTGTATCCGTTACTCTGACAAAATCGTCGTAACCGAAAAGTTCCGGTTCAATAACGGTATGCGTTGATAAATCATTCAAATTAAAAAACGTTAAGCCGTGATATTCGCGTATAACCACCAAACTATCGTTGATTTGTTTGTCAATTCGTCTAAATCCTCTTTTTGTCAAAGTACTGTAAACTATTCTGTTACGGTGATCAAAAAAATTAATTACACTACTTAACGAATCGGAACGAATAATTGCTTTAAAATATTTTATTTCGGGAGAAATCAAACAAGATACTTTATCCAATTTATTACCGACAGAATCACGAATATATTGCCATTGGTTGTTTTTCAATATGTAATTATTGCCAAAACTGTTAAAAATTATCCGATTGCGGGTTGTGGCAAAAAAAACCGGATACATTAATTCGTTTTGTTCCGATTCAAAATTATATACTTTGCCGTTCAATATATATCCGAATTTGTTGGAGAGGGTAAAAAACCAAAGTTTTTGGTCGGAAGTTTGAAAGATTTCCCAAATATCATTGGCAGGTAATCCGTTTTTGATATTAAAAACCTTAAAATAATCACCGTCAAATTTTGCCAATCCTTTGTCGGTAGCTATCCAAATAAATCCCTCGTCATCTTCAATAATTTTATACACCCTGTTGCCCGGAAGTCCTTGTTCAATACCTATATGTTTATAGCTTTGAGCCGACAAACTCAAAGCTATAAGATATAAATAAACAATCAAGGATAATTTCATACTGCAATTTACATTTTTTAGTTGTTTATTTCAAGACTGTAAAAAATTTCGCCGCTATTGACAGAAAACGGATATTCGGTAACCGAACCTGTATCGGGTTTGACCTCTACAATAACGGGTATTGAACTGTTATAAGCATCGGTATAGGTAAAGTAATAACTGTTATCACAATCATCGTAAGCACTTTTGATATATTCAATATTATTAACTATATCCGCAGCTTGCATACTTAAACCTTGTAAGTTTTGCAAAACCGTTATGCTTGTCGGATTTGCACCGGTATTAATTTGAATCAAATCAACGGCATTGGTAGTTGTGTTGATACGTAAAGCATACAAAGTTTGGCTATCGACATATTCCACACCGGCATAATAAACCGCATTGGTTAAAACATCAAAAACTTCTAACTGAGAAAAACTAAATCCTTGATTAACAACATTATAAGTAACAAGCGAAGTGTTTGCCAAATAAAATATTTTTTCATTTAAATCGGAAGTGGACGAAGCGTTTAAATTGAACTTAAAACCCGAATTGCTAAAATTCAATGAAGTATTGGCAATAAGCATACCCGCATTGTCTTTTATATTCAAATCGGCTATGGCTATATCGTTATGACTATCAAAAGTAGTCGGCACAATTTGCAAAAAATACAAATTGTGGTTTACAAACTCGGGATAAAATCCGTCGGTTACCGGATTTTTGGATATTTGGACAATATTCTGTGTTTGTATGTCAAATTTGATCAAATTGTGCGCACGAGCAATTTGATATACTATGATGCCGCCGTCCTTGTCAAAAGTCGATTTGAAATACATCAAACTCATACCGCTCGTATTGAGATTAAAATTGGTCAGCAATGGAACCGGACTTTGAAAAGAAGTAGATTTTTGATAAGAATAAATATCGTAAGGCGGTGTCCCAACCGTTCCCGATGTCGTAAGTGTATAAAAATCGGCTTCGCAAAGAGTTGAAGGATCATTGTCATCGTCGGTATCGCACGAAACCAAAAAAAACGAAAAAAACAAAATGTAAAAAAGAGAAACGGGTAAAAAATAATTTTTCATAACATAGATTTTTATAGTTTAAACCAAAGGAAATACCTTTTTTTATCAATATTAAATTACATTTGACGAAACAAGAATTTGAGCCGATAAAAAAGCCTTTTGATTTTACAAACACATTTTTAACAATTCTTTGTCAATTAATATTTTACGGTTCATATAAAAAAACGTATTTTTGCTGACAATAAATTTTTTTTTTTGAACCTATGAACAGCACTTTAATCATTATATTTCAATTACTTTTAAGTTTAAGTATCTTAGTTGTTTTGCACGAATTGGGACATTTTTTGGCTGCTAAATATTTTGGCACCAA
>JAMONO010000133.1 GCA_027065715.1 Flavobacteriales bacterium | reverse complement strand
CCGATGTGCTGTTTTGCGATACCGATTTGCTCGAAACCAAAGTATATTCAAAAGAATATTATGGCGGATATGTCGATCCGCTACTCGACGAAGCCGCCCGAAACAACGACTATGACTTGTATTTTTTGACTTATATCGACGTACCTTGGGAAGCCGACGACTTACGCGACCGCCCCCTGCAACGCGAAGAAATGTTTGAAGCCTTTAAAAAAGCACTCGACGAACACGGAAAAAAATATGTTTTACTCAAAGGAAACAAAAAAGAACGCTTGCAAAAAGCAGTTAAATATGTAGATGAACTGCTTAAAACCAAAAAATAATTTAACAATCTCAAATACACACAAAAAATTCTTAACTTTATGTTTTATTTTTATAAATGAAACGCTTATTTGCCCTTTTTCTCCTGTTTATATACGCTCGGATACCGGCTCAAAACCTGTCTGCTTCGGACAGTCTGCAATTTGCCCGTTTTGAACAAAAAATCACCCGTTTACTCGAAAAGGAAAAAACCGACAAAGCCTTACAAATAACCGATTCGGCTATTGAACAATACAAACAAGCCAAAAACATCTTTTTATTGGTAAAAACACGTATTCTGAAAAGCCGAGCTATGCGTTCCAAAGGACAGTTTGAAAAAGCTTTGGAATACAGTTTAAAAACTTTACAATTAGCCGACAAATTCAACTTAGAACCATTGCAAGCCGACATACTGTTTGAACTGGGCAATATATACCGGTATATCGGACAAAAAAATAAAGCCCTTGAAAGCCTTACCAAAGCTTTGGTACTATACGAAACAAAGGATAACCAACAAGGTTTGGGTAAAACCTATACACTTTTGGGGGTGCTTCATACCGAATTGGGCAAGTTCGACAAAGGACAATCTTATTTACAAAAAGCCTTAAACATTTACCGGAAGTTGCAAGATAAAAAAATGATACGAAAAACCTGGATGGGTATCGGATACGGCTATTTTAACGAAAGCAAATACCATGCAGCCAAAAAATATTTCTTAAAAATTTTATACGACTTACCACCCGACGATTTTTATACCCGCAATTATCTTTATCTGAATTTAGCCACCATATACCAACGTCTGAAACAACTCGATTCGGCATATTATTACCAATTACAAGCTGTCAAATTAGCCGAAAAAAATCGCGATGACTATACTTTGGCAACCCTGTATTACAACGCATCAACCGTCAAACTACAACAAAAACAACCCGATTCGGCACGTTATTTTGCACAAAAAGGTTTGCAAAAAGCTCAAAAAGTAAAGTATTATGATCGAATAATCAAAAATTATCTGATTTTGCAACAACTCGATTCATTGTCAGGCAAACCGCTATTGCAAATAGAAAAACTTCACCGCATTATCCAACTCAAAGATACCATTTTACACTACGAAAGACAAAGTATTGCCAAAGAAATGAAAACCAAATATGCCGCTTACAAAAAAGACGAAATAATAAGCTTGCAACAAAAAAACTTACAAATTTTAAAAGAAAAAAATCAATTTTTAACCGGATTGATTATTTTAGGAATTGGCTTGTTTATTATTTTGTTACTATTGGCTTATACTTATCGAAAACTTTTAAAAAAGAATAAAATACTATACCAAATAGAAAAAGAAAAAATTATACAACAACTCAAAAACAAAGAACAAGAACTGGTGGCAATTGCTTTGCAAATAGAACAAAAAAATAAATTGATAAACAAGTTTTATCAAAAATTAAAAAAAGCCGAATTGTCCGAAAAAAACCGTCGAGAAGAAGTTCAAAACATCTTAAAAGAAGTCAAATTAAGCCTGAATATTCAAAAAGATGTCGAATTGTTTTCGGAAAAATTCGGTGATTTACATCATGACTTTATTTCAAAACTCAAAAAAGAATATCCACAGTTAAGTTTAAAAGAAATCAAATTTTTATCTTTTATCAAAGTGGGACTTTCTACCAAACAAATTGCCGCCATGCAAAACGTTACACCTGCCGCCGTGCATAAAATGAAATATCGCATAAAGAAAAAATTGGGTTTTGTCGGCGAAAAATCATTAGACGATTTTGTAATGAATTTGTAATAAATTAATCGATTTATTATCATATTATCGTTTTGTCTCAATTTTGTCTCATTTTTTTTAACATTTTAACCTTATTAAATATCTGCTTTATTGGTTATTTTTACCTAACCAAAAATAATCTGAAAATGAGAAAAATTTTACTGCTTTCAATTTTGTTCATATCATTAACTTCCATAGGACAAACCTGGAAAAAAATGTTGAGTAACAACCGAATAAACTTCTATGAAGTTGTTAAATCTTCCGAATCTTATTTTAAAACACACAACAAAAAAACCAAAGGTTCCGGGTATAAAAAATTGATGCGCTGGATTTATAACAACGAATACAAATACTTTCCTTCGGGTGACAGAAGTCATGAAGACCCTTTATTGTTAAAACACGCTTGGAAAAACTATTTGCACAATACACCGCAAGCACGTCAACTACTTCAAAACAACCACTGGCAAGAAATCGGTCCACGTAATATCGATTCTATAACCCACCACTATTCCATAGGTTTGGGACGCGTCATTGACGTGCTGCCTGTCAGCAATGACACCTTATTTTTGTCTTCCGAAGCGGGCGGTTTATGGAAATCAACCGACGGGGGACAAACCTGGACACCCAAATCCGATGTTTTAATCGCTTCGGGCGCCGATGCTCTTGCCGTTGCTCCTCTTCACCACAATAAAATGTATATGGACGTGCAAAATCCCGGAAATTATTATTCTTACGGAATTTACCGCTCAAATGACGGAGGCGACACTTGGTATGAATCTAATTTTAATCCCGATAATGTAGGTTACGGAGGACTGGGCGATAATTTTAGAATTTATACTATTAAATGTCACCCTACTATTGACAGTCTTATTTTTGTAGGAACAAACAAAGGTTTGTTTATTTCAACCGACGATTTGCAAACCTGGACACAAGTCAGCAATATTTTTGACAATGCACCACACGGATACGTAAAATCGATAGCCTTTCACCCAACCGACCCCAATACACTATACATTATGGACGATAACGATTGGGTAAACAAAGACAAGATTTTCATTTCGCATGACTTGGGACAAACTTGGACAACATCGCAACAAATTGTCGATGACAGCGGCAACGCCAATGACCGCAACGCTTATTTGGACACAAGTCCCCAATGTCCCGACTGCGTCTATTTTGCTTCGGACAAAGGCGTATGGAAATCAACCGATCAAGGCGCTCATTTTACTTTTATAGCCAAACCCAATATGGGCATGGTTGAAGGTTTTGCCGTCAATAAAGACAACCCCGATAACATGATATACGGATACGTCGATGTAATGAACACCACCGATGGAGGACAAACTTGGCAACAAGTAACACATTGGTCACTGGGCAGTAGCAACGGAACAGGCAGTTCTTATGCCGAAAAATTGGCTACCGCTACCGATTATGTCCATGCCGATTTGCATCCTGTCAAATATCAAAACGGCTATTTTTATATCGGAACAGACGGATTTATGTGTAAAACACAAGACGGCGGCAACAACTGGCAAATAGTAAGCTACGGAACAGGCATACGCGAAAACTACAGATTGGGCGTCAGTCAAAACGAAATGAATACGGTGATTATAGGCTCGCAAGACAACGGAACCGGTTTGCATACCGAACACGGTTGGGTTGAAATTACGGGAGGCGACGGTATGGAAGGTATAGTTCTGCCATTAAACGAAAATGCCTTTATTGGAAGCTATCAACACGGTAGCCGTTTTCGTTCTTTCGATGAAGGCGTAGTTATTCAACAAATGTCTCCACCTTCAACCGACAACGCCTATTGGACGGCTCCCATTGCTTATGACCCCAACAATCAAATGACAATCTACGATTTTAGAGACGGGGTTTGGAAAAGCGAAGATTTCGGCTCCAATTGGACCCAACTCAATGCCGACCTGTTCGGAACCGGCTACTGGGATAATATTCGTTTGGCTGAAATTGCTCGAAACAACAGCCGAATTATGCTTATAGCCAACCGTGCCGATTTAAAAAAATCGACTGACGGCGGCAATACTTTTACCGACATAAGCGGACTGCCCAACTTGTATATTACCGATGTGGCTTTTGCACCTCACGACGATAATATCATGTTTACCACTTATGGCAACTACGACCACCCTACCGATAAAATATACATGTCTCTCGACGGAGGTGTCAATTGGCAAAATATAACTTACAACTTAAACAATATTCCGGTGCATAGTTTAGTGGTAGATAATACGCCGCAACATAATATGTATGCCGGAACCGAATTGGGTGTATTTTACAAAGGATTTAACGATACCACTTGGTTACCCTTGGGGCAAGGACTGCCCAAAGTAAAAGTTTCCGAGCTGGAAATTCAAGAAGGCTCCAATTATTTATATGTAACTTCTTGGGGAAGAGGTCTTTGGAGAATAAAATTGCCGGGAAGAGAAAATTATCCCGAAATTGAAAAAGTAAGCATAACCAATCCGCCTACTCTGAATTTTCCCAAAGAAGGTATGTTACAAACAGTAAAAGCAAAGATAAACTATGCAGGCAACCTTTCTTCGGTCATCATAAAATATTCGGTAAATGACAATAGCCTAAATCAAGTTATGCCCATGAACTTGGTCAATGGTTATTGGATATCGGATACTCATTTACCCGATGTATCTGCCGGCGACCAAATTTATTTCAAAATTGTAGCAACCGGAAGTAATAACGATACTACGGAAACTTATATGTATATGTATGAACTCAAGCCATTTGAATATTGCAATGGCTCGGGTGCTTTGAGTGGCAGTGGCTCCGAATTGAAATTTACTTCGGTCAAAATCATAGATGAAAACAATCAAACCATATTGGATAACACTACGGATTATCAAGCTTATACTTTTTTTGACAGCAACATTATAAATTTGGAAGCCGGAAAAACTTATACCATAGAACTGACCGGAGCACCTGCTTGGCACGAAAACGACTTTGCCGGTTGGATAGATTACAACCATGATGCCGATTTTTCCGATGATGAAAAAATTATTTATGAAATAGATACCGACGGAGATGCAAGTGCTCAATTCACCATTCCCGTTGATAAAATTTTCGATCAAAGTTTACGAATGCGACTACGATTAGCCAACCACGGCACCAATCCGCAAGCTTGCGATGAAAACGAATTTGGCGAAGTAGAAGATTATTTGGTAAAAATTATAGATACCACACCTCCACAACCCGACTTGGCTACACTGCCCGATATAACCGCCGAATGTGAGGTAACAAATATAAATCTGCCTACGGCAACCGATTTGGTGGACGGACAAGTAACAGGAACCACTACTACATCATTTCCTATCACCACACAAGGAACTACCATAATAACATGGACATTTACAGACAATAAAGGCAATACAAGCAGCCAAACCCAAAACGTCGTTATCAATGATACAACGGCACCCGTGCCCGATATAGCCGACTTGCCGGACATTACCGCAGAATGCGAAGTAAACAGCCTGACACCACCTACGGCAACCGATAACTGTGCCGGAAACCTTACCGCTTCAACTGACGTAACGCTGCCCATTACATCACAAGGAACAACGGTTGTAACTTGGACTTACAACGACGGAAACGGAAATACTTTTTCACAAACCCAAAACGTCATTTATACACCCATCGACAACACCCTTACCCAAAGCGGTGCCACCTTAACAGCCAATGCAACAGGAAATTATACTTATCAATGGGGAGATTGTTCTTCGGGTAACTTTGTTGCCATTGCCGGAGAAACCGGAAACAGTTTTACCGCAAACGAAACAGGTGATTATGCCGTAGAAATAAGCAACGGAACCTGTTCGGTAATTTCGGATTGCGTGCATGTAACAATATCAAGAATTGACATTAATCCCTTAGAAACTATAAAAATCTATCCCAACCCTGTTAAAGATTATTTATTTCTTGAAAATCAGAGACAAATAAATTGCAGCCTCTTTGATTTGTCCGGAAAAATACTTTGGAGCCAAAATTTGACCAAAGGAAAACACATAATTGACTTACAAAAATTTAGCAATGGTATATATCTGTTAATAATAGTTCAAAATAATCAAAGTTTTCATATTAAAATTGCGAAACATTAATAGTTCGTGATTGTTTGTTGTTTGGAAAGCCGCCGGATAGCTTAAATTCGGCGGATTTTCTTTAAACATAATAAAAAAATGATTATTGAAGCAAGGAAATTTTCCATTGTGATAATTCGATAAAAAAAAATTGTTAAATTTGAGGCAAATAACAAAAACCTTTAACCATGAACAACGAAAACAATCTTAACGAATACGTCAATATAACTACCACTTCCGATTCTGCTCTTGACAGAGCCGAATTTTACAAAAAAACTTATGCTCATGTAGCTTTGGGGGTATTGATTTTTATCATAATTGAGTATATCTTTTTACATACCCACGCCATCGTTCAATTTGCTTTGTCATTAACCGACGGAAAAATGTGGTTGTTGATGCTGGGCGGTTTTATGTTGGTTACCAATATAGCCGAAAAAATGGCAGTTTCATCCACCGAAAAATCCAAACAATATTTAGGTTATTTTCTATACATTTTGGCAG
>JAMONO010000132.1 GCA_027065715.1 Flavobacteriales bacterium | reverse complement strand
GAAAAGGCTCATTTGTGCGGACAGATTAAAATTGGTAAAACTGCTTTGTTTTTGTCCCACACCGGTGGATACGTTATAAGTATTTCCCAATTGATAGGCTTGGTGTGCCGTGAAATCAATCTTGGGTAAACGATCATATTGTTGGGTTTTTAGGTTTAAACTGTCTATTTTTATACGGGTTTTTTGAGACAAAATTTTAGGATTGTGTCGGATTGCATAATCGATACACTTTTGTAAATCCCATTTTTCTTGTGCATGAGACGACAGTTGAAACAAAATGATGAATATAATGAGTAAATTTTTCATTGTTTTAAGAACAAATAATAAAAACTACGATATGCCAAAGGTACAAAAAACAGGCTGATAAATGTGCCGAAAAATAATCCTCCAATAACCACTATTGCCAAAGGTTTTTGTAGTTCGGCACCGAGTCCGTTCATAAACATAAAAGGCAGTAGTGCCAAGATGGTGGTAAGTGAGGTCATTAATATGGGTTTCAGTCGCAATTTGCCGGCTTGGTGAATGGCGTCTTCAATATCGCTTCCTTCATTTCGCAGTAAATTGATAGTATGAATTTTTAAGATACTATCATTGACCACAATACCACTCATCACAACTATTCCTATCAAAGACATAATATTGACAGACGAACCGAATAGAAACAAAAACAATAGAGCAAAACCTATATCAATGGGTATTTCCAATAAAATGATAAGCGGTTGCCAAAATGATTCGAACTGTGCCGCCATAATCAAGTAGAGCAACACAAGTGAAATTAATATGCTTGTCCACAGTTCTTTGCCGGTAGTCTCGGAAAAAGAACGAGGCGTATTTACATAAAAATCACTGTTTTGATTGATGTTATCGATGGTTTTTTTATCCATATTTTGAATATCAAATGAAATATACTCGCCTTTTCTGTCGGCAGTTAAGCTTTTATATTGTTGGTTGGTGCGTATTTTGACCAATTGATTGACGGGTATCAATTCGTTTTTACGATTGTTTACTTGTAGATTTTGCAAAGTTTTGAAAACATCTTTGCGGGTATATCCCAATTGAATGGGAATAAATTCTTTTTGATTTTTTAGCCGGTCAATAAAATTTCGATGAAAAACCGCTTGAAGTTGCCGGATAAGCGCCGGATAAGCAACGTCATATAATAATAAACGGTCTTGTAGTATTTTTATTTGCAACACAGATTGTACCGGAATATGTAAACTGTTGAGGTGATAGTTTTCTTTCAATTGTATTAAACTTTCCAATTCGGGCAATTCCGTTTGATTTTTCGGATAAATTTTTGCAGTTATGTTTTGTTTATTATCCCCAAAAATATAGTTAAACACATTATCTGCCGGTTGAAAGTCAAAATCCGCTTGTTGCGAAATGAGTTGGGAGAATTTATGTTTGAACTGCACCAAATCTCTGTTTGATTTGGTTTTTACATAAATACGACTTTGGTTAGGGTCTTGTTGATTTTGTTTTTGTAAGATAAAATCTTGTTTGCCGGTATAGCTTATATATTGCTGAACTTCGGGTATTAGACTTAGCAAACTGTCTATACGTCTTTGGTTTTTCGCAAGGCTGACAGGCTCGTTCCAATCTATGTTGAGTATCGTATCGGTTTGGGTGAGTTTCGGCAGTTTTTGACGGGGGACAAAATAGATCAAACCGATAAACAAAATGCCGGTAAATGCCGTTATCCATACCGTTTTTTTACGTCGATAAAAATAGGTATATGTTTTTTCGTAATAAGTTTCGGTTTGCGACTCTTTTTTTATGTGAATACCTTTTTTTCGGGTGAGCACATAAAAAATAACCGGTATTAATAAGACAGACACCAAAATAGAGGAGAGCAAGCCAAAACTTACCGATATGGCTTGGTCATAAAACAAAGCTCCGGCAATACCGCTCAAAAATATCAAAGGAACAAATACCGAAACCGTAGTCAATGCCGAACTCACTAGCGGACTGATTACCTCAAGGGTGCCTTGGGTTACGGCTTCAAACAATTTATTTTCTTCGGTTTTTTGTATGATGTTGTCAATCACGATGATGGCGTTGTCAATCATCAATCCTACGCCCAATACCAAACCTGACAACGAAATGATGTTGATGGAAATATCAAACAGATATAACAGCAATAAACTGATCAGCAGCGATGCGGGAATACTAACGGCTATAATTAGCGGGATTTTATAGTTGCGCACAAAAAAGAATAAGATAAGCACTGCCAGTAGGGTGCCTATAAGCAAACTCGAAAACAAGTTGGACAAGGACACTTCCAAGAGTTTACTCTGGTCGTTGAGCACGTAAAAGTTCAATTCCGGGTAGTCGGATTGAAACCGGTCGATGAGTTGATATAATTTTTGTTTGAGGTCGGACATTTTGGCACCTTGTTGTTTGATAACCGAAAAGACAATGGCTTTGTTGCCGTTGTAAACCACTTGTCCCAAGGGCTTTTGTGCCTGTTGATATACTTGACATAGGTTGCCTATTCGGTATAATTTGCCTTTGTGAAAAAGGTGTAAATTTTTGATGTCATCGATATGGGTCAGGCTGTTGTCAAACTTAAATTTATACTGATAAATACCGTTTTGAATGATAAAATTGCCTGATTCTACATTGTTGTTTTTTATAGTGTTTACAATCATTTCGGGTGTGATACCGGCTTGTTGTAAAAGCTCTGTTTTGGGTTCCATTACGATTTCCGGTAAGGCTGCGCCACTCATATCGGCGATACCTACTTCGGGTAGTTGTTCGATGCGTTTTTTGATTACTTGTCGGGCAAAGGATCCGAGTTGTAAAAATTTGTATTTATCTTGATTTGCCGGTGTTACTATCAGGTTCAATACCGGAATGTCGGTTGCAGAGGCTTTGATGACTTTGGGGCGTTGCAGGTCTTTGGGCAGGTAGTTTTGGGTGGCGTCTATTTTTTCATTGGTTTCGATAAAGGCGTAATGAATGCGGGTACCGTATTCGAATTGAAGTTTAATTACAGCGTTTTCATCTTTGGTTTCCGATTGAATATCTTTCAGATGTGCTACTTGCAGCAAATTGTCGCGTAAGGGGCGTACAATGTTGTTTTCTATTTCGCGGGTGCTGTGGTTGGGATAGCTGATTTGAACGGTAATTTCGGGTATATCAATGTCCGGCATCAAAGAAGTAGGCATGCGGTAAGCGGCGATGATTCCAAGAAAAATAACCGCTACGCTGATGGTAAAAACCGCAATGGGACGTTTTATTAAGTAGCCAATCATACCTTTATTCTTTTTCTGTCTCTACACTTGAATCGTGTGCCAGGTTCATATTGTTGGAAATGATAAGTGTGTCGCCTTCTTTCAATCCTTGACTAATGGCGTAATGGGTAGTGTTTTCGCCGAAAACTTCCACGTAGTGCCATTTGGCGGTATTGCCTTTGTGCAGGGTAAATGCTACGTCTTTGTCATTGCGAACTACCAGTGCTTTTTTGGGTATCAATATCATTTCCGAAACAGGAATGTTTACCGTAACATAAGTGTGCATTCCTTCGACAAGAGTTTGATTATTGTTTAGTAATCGGGCTTTTATTGTTACCGTTCCGCCGGCATCTACCATAGGGTTGATGTCGTTGATAACCGCAGTTTGTGCCGGCAAGTTACCGGATATGGATTTTGTTTGTACTTTGAGCCCTTTTTTGATAAAACCTATTTCGTTTTCCATCAGTTTGAACACCACTTGATAGGTATGCGGGTTGATTAAAGTGGCAATGGTATCGGCAGGTGTAACGAGTTTACCGGTGTCGGTGGTAACATTGGCTACGATGCCCGAAAAAGGAGCTGTTAAAATACTGTTGCGATATTGGATACGGGCTTCTTGCAGGTGATTTTCGGCTTCGGCTAATCCGGATTGAACGAAGAGTTTTTGGCGCACTTCGGGTTTGACGTTGCTGTCATTTAAGTTGTACGAAAGCAAGAGTTCTTCATATTTTTGACGGGCTTTTGCCAGTTCTATTTCCGCTTTTTTCAGGTTATTGTGCAAAAGTTCGTTTTCAAGTTGGGCGATAAACTTACCTTTTTTTACATATTGTCCGTTTTTAACGGCTATTTTTTCCAAATAACCGGTGTTTTTAAAGTGCAAATCGGTTTTTTGAGCCGCTTTAACGATTCCGTTGGCTTGTATCTGCTTGTTAAAAGTGTTTTTGCGGGCAATGGCGGTTTTTACTTTTATAACTTGATGTTGAATACTTTCCTTATTTTTTTGCTTATTTGATGATTTGTTGTTTTGACACGATAACAATAAAAAAACAAAAATAATAAGTTTGTAAAATTTCATGAATAATAAAGATTTTTATGCAAACAAATATATGAAAAAAAAGGTATTATTTGTATTTTTTTGTAAAATCATCGACTAAATTTAAATTGTCATTATTAGTATCAGGAATTATTATTTTGTCAGTTTTAATTTCCAAATAAAATGATCCCTTATTAAATTTATAGTCAGACAAAAAAACTTTATTTAGTTTGTATGCATTTTTAAAGGCTTTTAATTCACGTATGGAATTTAAATTGGTAACTATTATAAAGTTATTTTTTTTGGATAAGTTTTGTAAGTTGTCCATTTGAGAGAAAAAGCATTTTGGACAAGCGAATTGATCATAAAAATAGACCAAATCAATTTTATTTTCATTTATATAATGATTAAAATTCATCGTTTTTTTATCGCTGCCGACAATTGTAAAATGATATTGTTGTTTTTGTTGATTATAACAACCATATATTATAGCAATAAAAATAAGTATTCCTAATAATTTTTTCATTTTTTTCGTAGTAAAACAATCCAAGGATTGGGCTCATCTTCATAATTATTTATAAGATTTTTTTGGTGTTTGGTTAAAGGTATGTTTGAGTCTAATAAATCTAACGGATTTATCATAGTTATGACATAATTGTCGGTATAACCTATAAAGTCATTTAATTTATCGGGCATGTTAGAACAATCATAAGTTATATTTGAATTGGTATTTTTATCATAAACACTAATGTAAGGAACATCTTTGTAATAATATTTTGCCATATATTGATTATTGAACGGGAAAATATCAAAATATTGTATATATTTTGCTTTAAATGTATTGAAAATCAAATTTCTATCGTGTAAATTGCTATTAAAAGCAAAACTTTTTTCAGGCCAAATACTTCCAAAATCTAATTTAATGGTTTTTATTGAATTTAAATCATCTATTACATATAAATTTGGATTATAAGTTTTTATCCAGTATATTTTGTTATTTATTTTTTTTAATGAGAGTCTGGCTACAAATGAAGCGGCAGAAGATGGTGTTTGGGTTATTCTGTCAAATTTTTTGATTATCTTAAATTTATTATCTGTAAACAACAAATTATAATTGTACTTTGTCTCGTCTTTTTGATATTGTTTATTAATAACAATTGTATTTTTATTTAAATATTCAAAACTTAACATAAAGAAAGATAATCTGATTTTTTTTATAAAATTTCCCGAATAATCATAAATATAAATTGAATTTTGAAAATTGTCAAAAATTTCAATTTGAGAATTATAAGGATTTATAGAAAAATATCTGATATTGGAATATTTTCCGGGTGCATTTCCCTGTTCATTAATTTTTGAGTAAAAAGAACCATCTTTGTTAAAAATAAAAATTTGGTTAGTTAGTCTATCGGAAATAAACCATTTATCATCTCTATAAACCACTTGATTGGGTTGCCCTATCAAAAAATTGTTTTTTGTTTCGAGTTCAACGATGCGAATATCAAAATCATTAGGGTCAAATTTTTTTATGTTATTATGGAAGCTAATGGTTTGTGCTGTTATTTTAACAATAAATAAGATAAGTGTAAATGATAACTTTGTTTTATTCATAATTTATATTTTAATATCCGTTATTTTAGCGGAGTTATAATAGCGGATAAATTTACTATTTTTTTTTAAAAAACCAGAGATATCGCAAACGTCATTACCTCCTCGGTCGCAATCCATTTCGTTCGGACTAGGATATGAAACATACCATTTGCCACCACTAACATTTATGCGTTTTTGATGATGAGACTTAAAACTACTCAAACCTATTAATAATATGGCTGATAAAACAATTTTTTTCATAACAAAATAATTTTAAGGTTAATATTTAAACGAATGTCATTATTTTTGCTCTATTGGCGCCTTGTAGAGTTGTCATAATGACACAACAAATATATGGCATAAAAATTATATGAATTATAAAAAAGTTTTTTTGATTTTTGTGGATAATGCAATAAAATTATATGATTGTTAAATTATTTACAATTATTTTTTGTGATTAAAAAGAATATTTTATCGGTTGTTTTTGGTTTGTGAAGGTAAAGATTGGGAAAATTCATTGGATTTGGTCAATTATATATGCTTGATGACCGGTTATTTTTATCAAGTATGGACCTTCTTCTTTTTGTTTGCGTAAGTAGTGTAATAACTCATTACCGTGTGTTTGTTTCCATTGGATATTCGGAAATATTTTATTTAAGCGTATCAAAGCATCTTTTGGGTATTTTGAATAGTAAAGCCCTTTGACTTCGGGCTGTTTTTCAATGATTTTGGCTATGCCGAAAGCACAATTGATACAATCCGTGTCGGTAGCCACTACCACATATTCAACTTGTTGTATGTCAGTTTCATGAGTTAGTAATT
>JAMONO010000131.1 GCA_027065715.1 Flavobacteriales bacterium | reverse complement strand
CGGCGGGTTTAATATCGTTTATCAGACTGGCTACTTGACCTATTTCAAGTTCTCCTTCTTCCAAATTTCCTTCAAACATGCCGAGTTTGGCACGTCCGCGTCCCAACAATTGTTTAATTTGTTCGGGAGTGGGACAGGTTTGATAAAGTTCTTTGAGTTTTTGATAAAATTTATTTTTGATCAGTCTAACCGGTGCCAATTCTTTTAGTGTCAGTATGGTATCTCCGTCGCCGGTTTCCAATACGGCTTTTTTAAAGTTTTGATGTGCCGATGATTCTTCAGTGGCAACAAACCGGCTTCCTATTTGCACACCTTCGGCACCAAGTATCATGCCGGCCAACATTTGTTTGCCGGTAGCGATACCGCCGGCTGCAATGAGCGGAATATCAACGGCTTTTCTAACAGCCGGAATTAAAGTTAAGGTCGTGGTTTCTTCACGTCCGTTGTGTCCGCCGGCTTCAAATCCTTCGGCTACTATGGCGTCAACTCCCGCTTCTTGTGCTTTTAAAGCAAATTTGACACTGCTGACAACATGCACTACGGTAATATTGTTTTGTTTTAAAAATCCGGTCCATTTTTTCGGATTACCGGCGGATGTAAAAACAATTTTTACTCCTTCTTCTACGATTATATGTAAAATTTCTTCCAAATCGGCATAGAGAAGCGGAACATTAACTCCAAAAGTTTTGTCGGTATGTTGTTTGGCTTTGCGAATATGTTGGCGTAAAACTTCGGGATACATGCTACCGGCACCAATCAAGCCCAGTCCGCCGGCGTTACTGACGGCTGTTGCCAGCCGCCAGCCGCTTACCCAAATCATGCCCCCTTGTATAATAGGATATTGTATGTTAAAAAGAGCGGTTATGCGGTTCATTCTTTTATGAATTTAAAAGTTTTTTCGGGAGTCGAAAGATAGTAAATTCCGTCGGATAATTGGCTGATGTCAATCTGTTTTTTTCGGGTTTTTCCTTTCATTATTAGTTTCCCTTCTATTGAAACTATTTGATAATCAGTTTGTTTTGAAATATGTATGTATTTTTTTGCAGGATTTGGATAAATTGTTATTCCTTTGTTTGTAATTTCTGTTACGGTATTTGTTTGATACAAACTAAAATCGGGTATTCCATAACCGTATTCATTGTCGGGTTGGTTGTAACGATCGCTTATACTTATTAAATCTTGTTTAATTTGCATCGGGGTTTTGTGTGGGTAAGCTTGTATCATACAAGCAACCATTCCGGCAATAATAGGTGATGAGAAAGAGGTGCCGCTTCCGGTTTGAATATTTCCATTGTTATAAATAGTTGTATTTTGTCCCAAAGCCATTACATCGGGCTTGATACGTTGGTCGGCAGTAGGTCCTGTCGAACTAAAATCGGTTTTAATTCTGTTATTATCAACAGCGCCTACGGTAATAACAAAAGGAGAATCGGCAGGCATACCTATTTTGGGCCAAGAAGTATTACCCGAATTGCCTGCTGATACCACAACGGTAATACCTCTTGAAACCGCAGTTGCAGCAGCCCTGCTGATAAAAGAAGTTTGTCCGTCTAAATCGTTCATGGTATAGCTGTATTCGGGTCTGTCAAAGTCTTGATAACTCAATGAAGTGTTAATAATATCAACTCCCAAGCTATCGGCACGTTCGGCGGCTTGCGTCCAATATGTTTCTTCAATTGGCATTTCCTGCGAAATATCTTCCGATACATACAAGGCTATTGAAACTTCGGGAGCGGTTCCGACCATTTCGCCTTGACTTTGCGTGGCAATGGTCGATAATACGGCTGTGCCGTGCGAACTGAATTGATATACATTTGTGTCGTGACTGACAAAATTGTAAACGTCTGTTATATTGTTATTTTGATATAGATGTTGAAAAATATCCGCCGAATTTACATCGATAAATCCGGCATCAATTATTGCCAATAGAACACCTTGACCGGTAAAATTTTGTTCGTGCATGAGTTCACCGTTTAACATGTGGATTTGTTCATAAGAAGCTCCGTAGTCGTATGTTGTTCGTGTGTTTGTCTTGTTGTTTGGTTGTAGATTGTTTGGTTGCGGTCTGCTTATGGTTCCTATATTTTTGTTGGCAAACTCTATATGATCGACAAAACTTAGGTTTAACAAGTTGTTAATGTCATTTTCGTTGCC
Organism: Flavobacteriales bacterium; assembly: GCA_027065715.1. Taxonomy (GTDB): domain Bacteria; phylum Bacteroidota; class Bacteroidia; order Flavobacteriales; family Flavobacteriaceae; genus WGBX01. The sequence continues at coordinate 4,546 of JAMONO010000131.1, read as the reverse complement.
TTGTATATGCACGGCATTGAGCCATTTGGAATGTGCGAGATAAGTAATACCGGTCGTATTTTTTATTTGTTGCAAATAGTTGTTGTCAATAGGTACGTCTTTTTCATCTAAGCTTATATTTAAACGATTGCGTCTGTCTAAAGCTCGTTGCGAAAGCATACTTATCGGGTTGGCTAAATATTGAGCGGCTTGTGGTTTGTCGGTAAAATATATCCAAGCATCTTCGGTATTTTGACTTTGTAGCGACTGAAACAGTAAAAAGCCGGTTAGAAATAATATTTTTTTCATGTTTTTTGTTTTAAAGTTACAAGTTAAACTTTTTTTTTATTTTGAAGTTCAATTTTAACATTTTCAACATACTAATTTTGTCTTTTTGAAAGTTTAAAGAGCATAGTTTATCATTATATTTGCAAAAAAACAATCATCATGAACAGAATTTTTTTATTCTTATTATTAACAACATTTACATTGTTCGGGCAACAAAATAATAAGAAAATAGACTTGACACATGGCACGATTGCCGAAAAATTTGACCGGCTATACCAAAAATCGGGCAAATATAAGCAATACAAAGTAGTGGAACACCAATTGATTTTACAGCTCAAGAATCAGGTTTTGGACAGTTTGAACAAAGAAAGAAAATTAATACACACGCATATCAATACAATAACCGATTTGCAATCGCGTATTGATAAATTGGAAGCGGACTTAAAAATATCGCGGGAACAAATAAAACAATTATCGGAAGAAAAGGATACTATTTCATTTATGAGTGCAGCTGTTGAAAAATCACAATACAAAATGATTATGTGGTTGTTGGTTTCGGTATTATTGTTAGCTTTGTTGTATTTTATTTATGCTTTTAAGAATAGTAACAAGGAAACCAAAACAGCTAAAAATAATTTGGAAAAGCTTGAAGAAGAATATAACAATTTCAGAACCATGTCCTTGGAACGCGAACAGTTGCTCAAACGACAATTGTTAGACGAACAAAAAAAGCATCAGGCTTAACCAATCACTCCCGAGCCAATCAATTCGTCTTGTATGTACCAAGCTGCAAATTGTCCTTCGGCTATGGCTTGTTGGGGTTCAAAAAATTCGACCCATAATACATCGTCAAATTGGTGTAAACGGGCTTTTCGCAGAGGTTGTAAATGACGGTATCGCACCATAACTTCCATGGTTTCGCCTGTTTGCAATGCCAAGTCGGGACGTACCCAGTGCAATTCATCATTTGAAACTTTTAGCGCTTGACGATATAATCCGGGGTGGGTATAATGTTCACCGATATAAACGATATTGTTTTTAACGTCGGTATCTATAACAAAAGTTCTTTGTTTAAATCCACCTATGTTGAGACCTTTTCGTTGTCCTTTGGTAAAATAATGTGCACCTTGGTGTTTGCCTACCACCTTGCCGTCTGTGGGGCGGTAGGTATAAGTTTTGCCAAGGTATTCCAAACGTTCGCGTTTGTCGGTAAAGTTTTCGGGTTTTTCAAATTGTTCGTAATATTCACGTGGTATTACAATTATATCTCCTTCTTTGGGTGCCAATTGTTGACGCAAAAAATCGGGTAGATTGACTTTGCCTACAAAACACAGCCCTTGACTGTCGCGTTTGTCGGCAGTTACAAATCCGGCTTCTTTGGCTATGCGTCTTACTTCGGTTTTTTGAAGTTCGCCTATGGGAAATAAAGCATGTTTGAGTTGTTTTTGATTGAGTTGTGCCAAAAAATAACTTTGATCTTTTTTGGGGTCTATACCTGCCAGCAGTCGATAATAAGTTTTTCCGTTTTTTTCAATTTGTCCTTTGCGGGCATAATGACCTGTGGCAACAAAATCGGCGCCGTATTTTTGTGCTTCTTCCCAAAATAAGTCAAATTTGATTTCGCGGTTGCACAAAATGTCGGGATTGGGTGTTCGTCCGCGTTCATATTCGCGAAACATATAATCGACCACACGTTTAAAGTATTTTTTTTTGAAATCAAAAATATAAAACGGTATATTCAGATTTTCGGCTACCTTGCGGGCGTCGTCGCTGTCTTTAATCCACTGCATTTCATCGGTTATGGTGTAGCGGGTATCGTCCCAGTTGAGCATAAAAGCTCCAATGACTTCATAGCCTTGTTCTAATAACAATTTGGCGGCAACACTTGAATCTACACCGCCCGATAAGCCGACAACTACTTTTGCTTTCTTCATTTTTTTCTTTTTTTTTAAATGTCTAAATATATCATAAGCAATACGCCTTTTTGTACGGTTTCGATATTCATTTGTGTAACGACAGCCGGCAACAACAAAGTTTCTCCCGCATTAAGGTATTGCCCGTTTATCCGGTATTTGCCTTGAGTATTCATCAATATAACAAAACTGTCGAGTTGGTCAATGTCTTTTTGCAATGTTTTTTCGATATTCAATTTATTGACTGTAAAATAAGGTGTTTTTATCGGGTTTGATTGTTTAAAGTCGGGTTTGGCAGAAAAATCTATGGCTTTTAGGGCTAAGTCGGTATGTAGTTGTCGCGGCTTGCCGTCTAATCCCTGACGGTTCCAATCGTATATACGATAAGTAATGTCCGATGTTTGTTGCACTTCGGCAAGTAAAATACCTTTGCCTATGGCGTGCACTGTTCCGGCAGGGATATAATAAATATCACCGGTTTGCACGGGTATTTTGTTCAATATATTTTCCAATGTGCCGTTTTGTAAGTGTTGCAGATAATCAAGTTGTGTGGTGTTGTTTTTAAAACCGATATACAATACGGCTTTGTCATCGGCTTGAACGATATACCACAGTTCGTTTTTGCCAAAAGCCCGATGTTCCGATTGTGCCATTTGGTCATTGGGGTGTACTTGTATGGACAAGTCGTTGGCAGCGTCAATGTATTTAACGAGTAAAGGAAAATCCGTTTGAAATTTTTTATAAATTTTAGAACCCAATATTTCTTTCGGATATTGGTCAATTAATTCTTGTAGATTTTTACCGGCAAAATAACCGGTCAAGACAGTAGAAATATTGTTTTTGACGGTAGATATTTCCCAACTTTCGCCGGTATGTTCCGAAGGTATATTTTTGTTTAATATGGTTTTTAATTTTTTACCGCCCCATGGTTTTTCTTTAAAAATAGGCTCAAACAAAAGGGGTTTGGTCAAAAAATACTTGTCTAATTCTTTTTGTAAATTTTGCAAAGAGTTTTGAAAAATAATTTTAAACCATTCGGTATATTTTTTTGGATTGTTTTGAATATCTTTTTGAATATTTTCGAGTCTTTCCCAGCGAAAATTCATAACTTCGTCGGTATTGATAACGGGTTGATTATTGCTGAAACCTATCAATACATGGTCGAGTTCGTGTTCGGTTAATCCGTTATCGAAACGGGCTTTGTATATAAAATGAAATATTTCTTTTAATTCGGTTTGCATACCCATTTCTTCTTGCAATCGACGTTTGCCTGCTTCAACATTACTTTCACCTTGACGTTGATGACTGCAAACCGTATTGGTCCAAAGTTTTGGAGAGTGGTATTTGTGAGCAGCACGTTGTTGCATAAGCAATTTGCCTTCGTCATTAAAGACAAAAACCGAAAAGGCTCTGTGCAACAAAGCTTTTTGATGTGCTTCCATTTTAGGACATAAACCAATAGGTTCGTCTTGTTTATTTACCAATATGACGTGTTCTTCTTGCATGAAAAAAATTATGTGCAAAGATAAAGATTTATTTGTGCCAATGGAAAAATTGTTTACTTTTGTAACAAAAATTACATTGTATTAGAATAAGTTCTAATATTTTTTATGATATAATTCAAAACGGAAGGCTTATGAAACCCAAATTGGATTTTAAAAATATGACTTCGGGACATTCGACTAAAGCGTGTCCCGTTTCGTATCAGAGAGTTGATAAACATTTGATAAAGGCATACAGTTCTATTGTATTGTCGGTTTTATTGATTACTTTGATTACGGGTAATCACACGGGTATGTATTTGATTACGGTTGATTTTTTGATACGAGTTTTTGCGGGTATTAAATACAGTCCGTTGTGTAATATTTTGACGGGTTTGATGAAAATAACTCCTTTAAAACCTTTATTGGTTAATGCAGCCACAAAAAAAATAGCCGCTCAGGTGGGGTTGTTTTTTTGTATAATTATATGTATATCGCACTTGTCCGGTTGGCACTTATTTGCACAGATTTTTACTTGGTTGTTTGCAGGTGCCATAAGTTTGGATTTGTTTTTTGATTATTGCTTGGCTTGTAAGATGCAAAGTTTGTATTTGAGTTATTTTAAATAAATAGATTTTTGTTGTTTGGAGTTTGTAGTTCGTAGTGCTTAGTTCGTAGTGCTTAGTTCGTAGTGCTTAGTTCGTAGTTTTAAATTTTTCATTTGTAATTTGTAATTCGTAATTCGTAATTCAAGTGTTTAGTTTGTAGTTCGTAGTGCTTAGTTCGTAGTGCTTAGTTCGTAGTGCTTAGTTCGTAGTGCTTAGTTCGTAGTTTTAAATTTTTCATTTGTAATTTGTAATTCGTAATTCGTAATTCAAGTGTTTA
>JAMONO010000130.1 GCA_027065715.1 Flavobacteriales bacterium | reverse complement strand
TTCAAAAAATGATTACAAAAAAGAAAAAACAAACCACAAAAAACGACATAAAATATACGAAGGGCTCGAAATGAATTTTGACTTGGATATTACTCCCGATGCCGAAGTCGAAATATTGCTCGATCAAGAGTTTGGCAGTACCTTGGTAGCCAAAGGCAGCGGTGCCATGTATATGGAAGTCAATACCAACGGACGTTTCAATATTTGGGGAGATTTTACCGTGCTCGACGGTATCTACAATTTTAAATACGGTGGTATTATCGATAAAAAATTTAAAGTGGAACCCGGTAGTTATATCAGTTGGGAAGGCGATCCTTATAATGCCAATTTGGACATAAAAGCACTATATGAAACATTTGCCGACCCGTCAATTTTATTGGCTGACCAGGGAATTACCGCTCAAAAAATGCCGGTTAAAGTTATAATTTATCTCAAAGACAAACTGTTACACCCTACAATTTCTTTCGATTTGGAATTGCCCAAAGCCAATGCCATACTGCGTTCCCAAGTTGATTATGCCCTGAGTGACCCCGACAAAAAAACTTTACAGGTATTGTCGTTGCTGTCGTTTGGCAATTTTATCAACGAAAATGATTACAATTTGGGCGTGCAAGCTGCCGAAGGCGCCGTAAAAACCATTTCGGAACGCGGTTTGAACATCTTGAATGCCTTAATCGGTCAAGACGATAAATTTCAAGTCAATTTAAACTATTCGGGAGGCGAAAACGATGTGAACCGAAATGTAATTACCGACCCGCAAGTAGGTTTAAGTTTGGTTACCAAAATCAATAAACGAGTATATATAAACGGTAAAGTAGCTGTGCCCGTAGGACGATACACCAAATCTTCTATTGTGGGAGACGTTGAACTCGAAGTATATATGGACGAAAAAGGCAATTTGGTATTTAGAGTTTTTAATAAACAAACCGAACTGGAATATATCGGACAACAAGAAGGTTATACACAAGGAATAGGTATTTCGTATCAAATAGATTTTGATACTTTCAAAGATATATTAACCAAATTGGGAATCGATATTAAAACAGAAGATTAAATTCCAACACCATTCGTTTTTTTTTGTTAAATTTATGTTAGCTATTTCTTAATAAAGACTGTCTTAACAAAAGATTATTGTATCTTGCTTGCACAAAACAACAGATGGTCATCTGTCCAATTGTCTGTTTTATTAGGTTGATAATAAATTGTTTATAAAAATAATGTAATATGAAACATATTTTATTAACTTCAATATTTATATTGATTTTTTTCGCTTGCGGTGCCCCGCAAACAGTAATTTCACAGTCCAAAACTTCGACAACACGAGCTTTGACCGAACCGCAAAAACAAGCCTATTGGCAACAATATGTGCACTACACCATGGATATTGATATGGACACGAAGCATCATCAATATACGGGAAAACAACATTTATTATATCAAAACAATTCGCCGGACACTTTGTATAAAGTGTTTTATCATTTGTTTTGGAATGCTTTTCAACCCGGTAGCGCCATGGATTGGCGGGCAAGAAGCCTCCCCGATCCCGATCGCAATATGGACAAAACCATACGGTCTTTACAACCCGACGAAATAGGATATATCAAAGTGAATTCTTTGACACAAGACGGTCAAAAGGTTGATTTTAAGGTGGTTGGAACAATTTTGGAAGTAAATTTAAACAAACCTGTTTTGCCCGGACAATCAACGGTTTTTGATATGAACTACAAAGCACAAATACCCAAAATGATACGCCGTGCCGGAAGAAACAATTCAGAAGGAATTGATTATTCAATGGCACAATGGTATCCGAAATTGGCAGAATATGACCGTAGAGGTTGGCATGCCGATCCATATTTAGGACGCGAATTTTATGGTGTATGGGGCGATTTTGACGTAAGCATTCACATTGACCAAAAATATACGATAGCTGCCACAGGCGTGTTGCAAAATCCCGAAAACATACCGGACGACAAAGGATATTCAACCGCAACACCCAAAAAATTACCCAAAACCCAAAAACTAACTTGGCACTTTAAAGCCCGCAATGTGCATGATTTTTCATGGGCGGCAGACCCCGATTATGTGCATGATATTTTAAAAGTTAATGATGAATTGACCTTGCACTTCTTCTATCAAAATGACAAGAATATAACAGAAAATTGGAAAAAACTTCAACCCGTAGCAGCCAGAACCATGCAGTTTTACAGCAAATTTATAGGCAAATATCCTTATAAACAATATAGTATTGTTCAAGCAGGCGACGGTGGAATGGAATATGCTCAGCTAACTTTTGTTAATGGAAATAAGCCCTTTAACAGCCTTCGAGGAACGGTGCAACACGAAATGGGACATGCTTGGTTCCAATTTGCTTTGGCAACCAATGAAACGGAATTTCCTTGGATGGACGAAGGCTTTACCTCTTTTATACAAGATATGGCAAATTTAGCGGTAAACGGCGAACAAAAATCAAATCCCTTTGAAACCTCCTATAATAGCTATTTGAATTTGGTTAATGAACAAAAGGAAGAACCGTTGGCAACCCACAGCGACAGATATTTAACCAATATTGCTTATTGGATCAATGCTTATGACAAAGGTAAATTGGTGTTATCTCAACTGAGTTACATTGTAGGGTTTGAAAATTTGAATAACATACTAAAAAATTATTACAAAAATTGGTCGATGAAACATCCGCAACCCGATGATTTTTTTAGTATTGCCGAAAAAACTTCGGGTATGGATTTGAAATGGTTTCAAAATGAGTGGATAAATACGACACACCATATTGACTACCGATTAGATACCTTAAAGAGTTTGGGTAATAAAACTCAAATTATTTTGAAAAGAACAGGAGAGATGCCTATGCCTATCGATATTTTGATAGTTTACAACGACGGACGTAAAGAGGGTTTTAATATACCTTTGGATATTATGCGGGGACATAAGCCTAACCCTTTTCCCAATATTCCATATACGGTTTTGCCCCAATGGCAATGGAGTATGCCCCGATATGATTTTATTATTGACAAAACTTTGTCGGATATAAAAGCCGTGGTAATTGATCCTTTGGGATTAATGGCGGACATCAATATTGAAGATAATTACAAAGTAATGGACAAAAAAACAAACAAATAAGTTTGAATGATAACAAGATGAAAAACGAGCTGAAATATCATTTGCCGCGTAGCAAAAGTTTAAAGAGCAAAATATTGATAGAACAGCTGTTCAAACAAGGTAAATCATTAAAAAAATATCCTTTGCGATTGGTATATTTACCTGTAAATTTTTCGCATGAAGAAAAATTTTTGGTAGCTTTTTCCGTTTCAAAAAAAAAATTTAAACGTGCGGTTGATCGCAATCGAATCAAACGACTGATGAGAGAAGCCTTTCGTTTGCAACAACACGATTTATTAATAGATGAAAAAATCATTATGATGTGGATTTTTACAGGCAGTGAACTACCCGATTACCAAGAGGTTTACAATAGTGTTCGGTTAATAATTCGAGAATTTAATGATACACATTAAGCTTAATACCAGATAGTTACGAGATTTTGCCTTTTAGCAAAAAAAAACTTTTGCAAGAACTTTATGCTTCACATTGGGCGGGCGAAATAATCGACACTTGTGCCAAACCCTTAAAAAAATCTCTCAAACCACCATACAAAGGGTAAAATCGGGGTAAAATTGCCGTATCATCTTTGGCGGCTTCAACTATTACCATATACCAATAAACCAAGTTTGGTATGATTTGATAGGTATTAAACAAAAATTACACGGCTTTTTATCAAATTGACGTATCTTTGTATAAATAATTTCACTGTTAATAAAAGCAAATTTCATGAAAACCATTGACCATATAAACTTTCACAATCAAAAAGCCTTGATACGGGTTGATTTTAATGTACCTTTAAACGAACAATTTCAAGTTACCGACAATACTCGCATAGAGGCAGCAAAACCTACCATTGATAAGATATTGCATGATGGCGGCAGTGCCGTGTTGATGTCTCATTTGGGTCGTCCCAAAGGAAAAGATGAAAAATTTTCTTTAAAACATATTGTAAATGAAGTTGAAAAAGTATTGGGACGAAAAATCAAATTTATCCCCGATTGTATTGGTGAAGATGTAAAAAAAGCAGTAGCACAACTCAAATCCGGCGAAATTTTATTATTGGAAAATTTGCGTTTTTATCCCGAAGAAAAAAAAGGCGATATCGAATTTGCGCGACAATTAGCCGATTTGGGAGCAGATTATTATATCAATGACGCTTTTGGAACGGCACACAGGGCACATGCATCAACGGCTGTTATTGCCCGATTTTTTGATAAAGAACACAAAGCAGCCGGTAAACTTTTGGAAAAAGAAGTAAACGCCATTCAAAAAGCTTTGGATAAAGGCGAAAAACCCGTTACCGCTATTATTGGCGGTGCCAAGGTTTCGAGCAAAATAGGTGTAATTGAAAATTTGCTCAACAAAGTCGATAATCTGATAATAGTCGGAGGTATGGCATATACTTTCTTAAAAGCTTTGGGCAATAAAATAGGCAATTCTATCGTTGAAGATGACAAAATCGACTTAGCCGAGCGTATTTTGAAACAAGCCAATGAAAATGGCGTAAATATTATTTTGCCCGTTGATGTGGTTGTTGCCGATGCTTTTAGTCCCGATGCACAAACCAAAATTGTTTCGGTAAGTGATATACCCGAAACATGGCAAGGCTTGGATATAGGTCCCGAAACTCGAAAAATGCTCGATAAAATTATTCAAAATTCCAAAACCATTATTTGGAACGGACCAGCCGGAGTTTTTGAATTTGATCCGTTTGCCAAAGGAACCGAAAGCATAGGTTTGTCCATAGGCAAAGCTTCCGAAAAAGGCGCTTATTCGTTAGTTGGAGGAGGCGATTCGGTAGCTGCCGTAAAAAAATTGGGATTGACCGAAAAAATCAGCTATATATCGACCGGTGGCGGCGCACTGCTCGAAATGCTCGAAGGAAAAACCTTGCCCGGTATAGCCGCTTTGAATGAATAATAACCGAACAATGCAATTAAATATGTCAAACATAAAATATTTTATATATACCATTTTTTTTATAACCGGTAATTTGTTTGCCCAACAAGATACCTTGACCGCACCAAACAAAGTAGGTGATACGATTAATTTGTCACAACTTAAACAAACAGGTATCAGAGTGATTGAACAAAAAAGTTTATCGACCCAATCAAATACCAAAACCAACACGAGTTTGCAAACACAAATTGATACTACGGGACTAACCATTGATAATGTAGTCTTAAAAGACTTACCCGGTGCAAAACGTATGGATAGTCTTTGGTTTAAAGAACTCTATCAACCTGTGCTGTATGACAGTATTCAAACTTTAAAAGACAGTATTGATAAAATAGCCGTAAATCTTACTTTGGACTCGGCCGATTTTAGAAAAAAATTACGTTTACTTAACCAAAAAACCCAACTCGATATTGTTTATCACCCGGCTTTGGAACGCACCGTCAAAGCTTTTTTAAAAAATCGTAAAAAAAGCTTGGGAAGATTGTTCGGTATGGCTGAATATTATTTTCCGATTTTTGAAGAAAAATTGGCAAAATATGATATTCCTTTGGAAATGAAATATTTGGCAATAGTAGAATCGGCACTCAATCCGAGAGCACTATCGCGGGCAGGTGCCGGAGGCTTGTGGCAATTTATGTATTCGACCGGAAAAGTTTACGGTTTGGAAATCAATAATTATGTCGATGAACGCTTTGACCCCATGCAAGAAACCGAAGCCGCATGTAAACACATGCAAGATTTGTATCGAATTTTTAAGGACTGGAATTTGGTATTGGCGGCTTACAATTCGGGCGCTGGCAATGTTACCAAAGCCATAAGACGCTCGGGAGGTTATACCAATTATTGGAACATACGACCTTATTTACCCCGCGAAACCGCCGGTTATGTGCCTCTGTTTCAAGCTACCTTGTTTTTGGGTGAATATGCCGCCGATTACGGCATTAAAACTACCAAACCCGATTTTCATTATATCGCTACCGATACCATTGTCGTAAAACACAATATTACTTTTGACCAAATTTCGCGTTTGTTAAAAATCAGTATAGACGAATTGGAATTTCTCAATCCGCAATACAAACTCAATATTATTCCTTATGTCGAAGATCAAAAATACGCCCTAAAACTTCCTTTGGAATTGGTGGGAGTATATGTTGCCAATGAAGCCTTGATACAAGAGTTGGTACAAAAAGAATTTAACCGCAAAGAAAAACCTTTACCTAAATTTTATAAAATAAACAACTATATAGTTTATCGCGTCCGGCAAGGGGACTATTTGGGGCGTATTGCTCGAAAATATCATACAACGGTTCGACAAATCAAACGTTGGAACCGATTGCGAACAAACCGCCTTCGCATAGGGCAAAAACTCAAAATATATTCGCGGTATGCCGTGGCTGTTTCGAGCAGGGTAAATAACCCTAAACCTTCTGCCAATAAAAAAAATAAATCCAAAGGCAAATATGTAACTTACAAAGTAAAACCGGGCGACACCTTGTGGAATATTTCTCGCAAATACAATGTCAGTTTGTCGGAAATAATGAAATGGAACAAATTGCAAAAAAACCAAAAAATAAAACCCGGTATGACCTTAAAAATATATAAATCTTAATATTTAGGAACAATTTTTGTATTAAAACTTATAAAATCCGTTTAAATAAATTTATCAAACTAAATTTTTTATGAAAAAATACATTTTCATTGCCATATCAAGTTTTTATCTTTTTTCATGTTCGGGGGACCACACCAAAATTTTGCCTGAATCGTCGGGAAAAACGCACAACA
>JAMONO010000129.1 GCA_027065715.1 Flavobacteriales bacterium | reverse complement strand
GAACGCAGAGAGAAATCCTTTTCTATTCGGGAAAAGATTCCTCAGCCTCCAACATCCGACATCCGTCATCTGACACCTGTCATACTATATTTACAAAATAGAAAAATAGCCTAAATTGACAGAATGAGCTAACAGCGGTGTCGTATCATTCTGAACGGAGCGAAGCGAAGTGAAGAATCTAATTCAATAAACCGACCCAAAACCAAAGATTGCCACGGTGCTCGTTTCTCGCACCTCGCAATGACAATAAGTTGTTAATCAGCACATTAGATAACAAAGCATGTCATTTCGAACGCAGTGAGAAATCTTTATCTTTACAGCAACGAAATTCTCTTTTATCCAATTTCAATTGATGGTGTAAATTAATCCCGAAGCGAGTTCGGAACAAGTTCGCCTCAAAAAATCGTTGCAAAGTAACAGATTAGCACTATTAATCAACAGTAATTGATAGCACCAAAATTATAAATTATTTCCCAAAAATATTCGTTGTGCTTCGTTATAAGCGTTTTCAAAGGCAGTGGTATTGATACCGGTTTCTATTTGGTTTTGGTTAAAGTAAGTCAAAAGTTTTTCGGTAGGCAAGTTGCCCACCAGTTCATCTTTTGCCATAGGACAACCTCCAAAACCTTTAATGGCACTGTCAAAACGGCGACACCCCGATTTGTAAGCGGCATCGACTTTGTCAAACCAAGTTTTGGGGTGGGTATGCAGGTGTGCACCAAACTCTATTTCGGGGTATTTGGGTATTAAATAAGAAAATATTTGTTGTATGCTTTGCGGATCAGCGGTTCCGACCGTATCGGAAAGCGAAATCAATTTTACACCGATTTGTTGCACTTGTTCCACCCAATATTCTACGATTTCTTCATTCCAAGGATCACCATACGGATTGCCGAAACCCATAGAAAAATAAACATTTACTTTTTTGTTGTGTTTTTCGGCTGTATCCATAATTTGTTTAAGCAAATCACACGATTGTTCAATGGTTTTGGATGTATTTCGCATCTGAAATATTTCGGACAACGAAAAAGGATAGCCTAAATAAGCAATTTGTTCAAATTGCACCGCATCGTTTACACCTCTCATATTGGCTACTATGGCAAGCAATTGGGTTTGGGTTTGAGACAAATCAAGTGCTTCAACCACCTCGGCGGTATCTCGCATCTGCGGTATGGCTTTGGGCGATACAAAACTCCCGAAATCAATAGTGTCAAAACCTACCTCCAACAAACTTTGAATATATCGCACCTTGGCTGTAGTGGGTATAAAGGTTTTGATACCTTGCATGGCATCACGCGGACATTCTATGATTTTAAGTTCATGGTTCAAAAGCGGAAAGTTTTGAGTTGTTAAAGATATAAAAAATACTTTTATTTTTTACTGATTTTATAAATTGCCCTTAGGTATTTTCCTGTTTTTTGATGGGGCAATTTCCTGTTTTTTATGGTTAAAATCGTCATAATATATTGATATAGTTGTGTTTATGATTTTTTATATTTTTATAAAACAAAAAAGTTCAGTTTATTTTTCGGACTTTTTAAGTATATTTGAACGGAAATATAAAAAATAGAAGAAATGAGCATTGACAAAAAAATCATTACCCAAGAAGAATTTAACGCAATGAAAAGCGTTTACGACAAGCAAATAAAGCCTCAACTCGGCGCTGCTTATACCGAATTTGTTTATATAGACATATCCGATTTGAAGGCTTATATAGAACGTGTCGAAAAGCAAGCGCAATCGAATGAAACGGTTGTTAAAGGCATCAAGTTCTATATGGTATCTCAAGACAATGAAAAAGCTCAAATGACATTGGTTTTGCAAGCTGCTTTTGACAATGAAAAGGTAGAAGCCGACCTGATGAACAGGTTCGATTTATGTCCCCCGATTTGTGATCCCGAATAATGCGTTTATACCATTATATATATTTATTTGTTTTTTTGGTGACAATTATCTTGTCTTTTGTTTATAAAGACAAGTTAAAGGGCTCCGCTTTACAAACTTTGCCGTATTCTTTGTCGGTTATTTGGTTGGTAGATGTTGCCAGTTTGATGTTGGTTATTTTATTTAAAAAATATAACGTATGGCTTATTAATCTTTTGGTCGATTTTCAGTTGCTATATGTTTTCGGCTTGTATTACTTTCTGTTTAGAACTCGTAAATATAAGATTATCAGTCTGTTGTCGGCGGTTTTTTTTCAATTGTTATTTGTAGGCAGGTTGATTTATTTCGGCAATTGGAATATTTATCAGGAATTTTCTTTTTTTGCAGGAACCTTTTTACAAATAGTGGTTTTGTTACTTTTTTTATTGGAAATGTTACAATCCGATGATTTTTTATACATACATCATTATACGGTTTTTTGGGTTACCTTGGCTTTTTTGTTGTATTGGGTTATTCCTTTTCCGGTTTCTTTTTGGTTATATTCATTTTACAAATACGGTTCCGAATACATGGCAAAACTTTCGGCTCATATTCAGTTTGTTGCCAATTTATTAATGTATTTTAGTTTAATTTTCGGTTTTATATGGAGCAAAAGGAGATACAAATTGTAATACTGGTTACGGCTATTTTGTTTTTTACCGTTTTTGGTATGATTCTGTTTTTTTTGTATGTTTTTCAAAGAAAAAAAACCGATTATTTGTTAAAACAACGCGAACAAGAACAAAAATTTTCGGAAATATTGGTGCGTTCGCAGATGGAAATCAAAGAAAATACCCTAAAAAGTATCGCTTGGGAGTTGCATGACAACATCGGACAACTTTTGTCATTGGCAAAAATGGAACTTAATATTTTGAGCATGCAAAACCAAATTACACCCGAAAAAATTCAAAATGTTGCCCAATTGGTCGGTAAAACTTTGCAAGAAATACGGATGTTTTCGCGTATTTTGAACCAAGATGTTATTAACTCAATAGGTATCAAACAAGCCATTCAAATAGAAGTGGACAGACTCAATCGGCTGCAGTTTCTCAATGCGAGTCTCAAAGTAAAAGGCACGCCGGTTGATATTGACAGTCGCGATGAAATCATTTTGTTTCGTATTGTGCAAGAATTTTTTTCAAATACGATAAAACATTCCAAAGCCAAAAATTTGAATGTAACTTTACAATACGATAACAATCATTTAATAATAAGTTTACAAGACGACGGAGTAGGTTTTGACAAGGATAGGGTAAAACAAGGTTCGGGTATGCTCAATATGTCGGGTCGAGCCGAAATGATACATACGCGTTTAAATATTCAATCGGGTTTGGAAGGTACGATAGTAACAATTGACTATCCTATCAGAAAATCACGTATTTAAACCATTCTTTTCGTCTGCCAAAACGCTAAAAAACCACAAAAATTATGAAGCAAAAAAACATATATATTGTTGATGACCACGTGTTGTTTGCCAATGCACTGTCCAATTTGGTCAATTCGTTTCCCGAATACAATTGCGATCGAATATTTTCGAACGGTGCCGAACTGGTCGAAGCCTTGCAACAAGGTGAAAAAGAACCCGACATCATTTTGCTCGACGTCAAGATGCCTGTAATGGACGGAATTGCCACTATGAGGTGGTTGCACCAAAACAAACCCGACTTAAAGGTATTAACCCTTTCAATGGAAGATAACGAACTGACCATAATCCAAATGATAAAATACGGAGCCGGAGGATATTTACTCAAAGATATCGACCCCAAAACGCTCAAAAAAGCCCTCGATTTAATAGACGAGCAAGGTTACTATTACACCGATATGGTAACCGAAACTTTGATGCGAACCATTAACGGCGATAAAAAACAATCGGAAGTGGACTTTAAAGACAACGAATTGCGGTTAATTGAGCTGGCATGCAGCGAACGAACCTATACCGAAATAGCAGAAGAAATGAATCTCAGCCCCAAAACCATTGATGGATATCGACAAGCGATCTTTCAAAAAATGGGTGTTAAAACACGGGTTGGTATGGTTATTTATGCCATAAAGCACGGATTGGTGCAAATTTGAACCTTGTCCATAGAGGCACTTATGCTCTTTTGTTTTATCTTTGCCTTAAATCAAAACAAAGATATTATGCGCTATTTTAATCGGTTTGTTATCCTGTTTTTGTGGTTGGGATTGTCCCATTGCAGTCAAAAAAAAGCCATACAAAAAATTGCGATATTTGATTATGTAGCACCCAAATCTTCTTATTTTGTCAAGATAAACAAACCGGATGTATTGCGACATCAGATGCCTGTGGTGGTCGATTATTATTTGTCCGATACCGATAAAGCGTATTTGAACCGGTTGCCTTTTACCTATCCGTTCGGGATTAATATTTTTCAAAACAATTCAAAACTAAAGGGTTTTATTGCCGTAGGAAAACTTCCCGAAACAGACACCTTATTTAACGGACAAGTTTCAAATTATGAACAAATGGACATTAAACAAGGTGTTTATAACAAAAAATCTTACTTTGCCGTTCAAATAGATGACGTATATTTGGTTTCAAATCGAAAATTATTGCTCGAAAATGCCATACGAACTCGCAATGAGTGGAAAAATACAGCTCAAAATCAGCTGTTTAACAAAGGAATTCGAAGTTTGGATAATAGAGCCGACAGCAATATTTTGATACATTTGTCCGAATTAAAACCCGATGTTTTTACCGGAACGGCTTTAAAAATACAACCGGAGGATACGGGTGTTTGGCAATTTTTGGACTGGGTTTCGGTCGAAAAACCTGTTGTTTCCGGTCTTAATTTGGCAACCGACAGTCTAAATATTTTAAAAACCGTTTTTGGTGATAGCAAACCCGTAGCATCTTCGTTTGACAAATATGTGCCTTTTGCGGCAACGCAAAGCCTTGCCCTGAGTTTTGACGATTTTGCCGTTTTTTTAAACGGACTGCATCAAACCGGTAAATTTGCACCGGTAAGCAATCAAACCAATATGCCTCGATTAAACAGTTTGCAAGGAATTTGTTATTTTGTCGAAAACAACAACAAATCGGTGATATTGTATTTGCAAAATCCCGATGATTTTATAGATGATGAAGTTGAAAAAATAGACGAATTTAACAATTTTGATATTTATAGCGAAAGCCAACCCGAATTGTTACCGCAATATTTTTCGACTTTATTGCCGGTGCCCGATTTGAATTTTTTCAGTATGAACGGCAATTATGTGATACTGACACAAACCAAAACCTATTTGGAAAAAATACTCAATGACATTCAAAACCATGCAACGCTTTTTGACAGTCCTACTTATGCCAAATTGCGTTCCGAGATTCCGGGTAACTATCATTTGATGCTATTTCGTAACCGTCTAAAAACTGGAGGCAATGCGTATATGAAAGCACAGACTTACTTGGTTGATGACGAAGTATTTACCAATATGGTTTTAACCCCTTACAATCGTTCGCAACACGATGTTTTGATAACGCAAGTAATGTCTTATTCATTAAAAGAAGTGCCGCATACCGACCCGCAATTGGTATATAATCATAAAACCAAAACCTACAATATTATTTATCAAGATGAAGAAAACAAGTTGGTTTTGCTCGATTTGAAAGGAAATATTTTGTGGAAAACACCCTTAAAAGACCGGATAATCGGTAAAATAAAACAAGTCGATTTATTGCGTAATCGCAAATTGCAATATACCTTTGTAACCCCGCATCACTGGTATGTAATAGACCGTTTGGGACGTCATGTAGAGGGATTTCCGCAACATTTTATGCAAAAAATAACACAAGGGCTTAGTGTATTTGATTATGAACACAATCGCAAATATCGATTTGGAATCACACAAGGCAAAAAATTTCGTTTGTTTGACAATAAGGGCAAAAAAGTCAAAGGTTTTAAGGTTAAAACCAAAGCTGATATAACTTGCGAACCGAAACATTTTCGTATCGGAAGCAAGGATTTTATTGTTATGCAAGACAGTGAGGGTAAATTATACTTACTCAACCGCAGGGGCGCTGTTCGGGTCAAAGTTAACCGAAGTTTTAAAACCACTCGCAATACGTGGGGTGTTTATAACCAAAAGTTTGTTAATATTGACGATGATGACAATTTGACCGCTATTGCTCTTTCGGGCAAAGTTAAACAAGCATCCATGGATTTGGGCACCGAAATACGTTCGCAAATCAAATATGGTGTTTTGGCTGCTGTTTCCGGCAATAAGATATTGATAAATAAGCAGTTAAATAGTCTTGATTTGGGTTCATACACGCGTCCGCAAATTTATAAAACCCGAAAAAACAAGTACGTGTTTGTGGCTGATGAAGACAATAACAAGATTTATGCCTTTGATCAGCATGGCAAATTATTGGATAAATTTCCCATAATCGGGCATCAAATATTGGATTTTAAGTCGGGTAAAGACGGTAAATATTTGTTGGTTTATGACAGTGCCCGCAATTTGATATTGTATAAATTTTGAAAGTTGATTGCCGGTTAGGTTTAACCATTGCTATGCCAATATAACAATTAATAATATACAGCTATACGTTGTTGTACATTTTTTTAAAGCCTGTTTAAGAGAAAAATGAGATTATAATTAAAGCATTGGCGTTTATACTAAAACGACATACAAAATATTTTGGACTATTTTATAAATCGATTTGGTATAAGCCGGATTCTCTTGTTTGTTGGTTAAAAAGTCGGGTAAAACGTCAATTTTTTGTTGTCGGTCGATTTATGTTTGGATATTGTAAAGTTTTATAAAAGACTAATTTTTTATTCGTTTAAAGGCTTGCCACATTCATAACAAAATTGCGCATCGTCTAAGTGACCGGAAGCGTGGCAGTGCGGACAAACTTGGGTGTTGTGATGGACTTTTTTGTCTTTTTGACGGCTGTATTCGGCAGAAACAATTCC